>CAJYVK010000095.1 GCA_913778455.1 uncultured Hymenobacter sp.
AGTACACCTGGCTCGTGCCGCAGGACGTGGAAGGGCTGATTGGCCTGCTGGGGGGCGAGAAGCGCTTTAGCCAGAAGCTCGATTCGCTGTTTGTGGTGAAAGGCAACATGGGGGCCGAAGCCTCACCCGACATTTCGGGGCTCATTGGTATGTACGCCCACGGCAACGAGCCCGGCCACCACATCACCTACCTCTACAGCTACGTGGGCCAGCCCTGGAAAACGGCCGAGAAGGTTCGCTTCATCACCGACAACTTCTACACGACCAAGCCCGACGGCATCATCGGCAACGAGGACGTGGGGCAGATGTCGGCCTGGCACGTGTTTTCGGCGCTGGGCTTCTACCCGCTCAACCCCGCCAACGGGGCCTACGTGTTCGGCAGCCCGTCGGTCGGCCAGGCGACGCTCGCGCTGGGCAGCGGCAAAACGCTCACCATCATTGCCAAAAACAACGGCCCGGCCAACAAGTACATCCAGCAGGTAACGCTTAATGGCCAGCCCTACGCCAAGTCATACATCACGCACGCCGATCTACTAAAGGGCGGGCAGCTCGTGTTTGAGATGGGTAGCAAGCCCAGCCCCACCTGGGGCGTGGCTCCGCAAAACCGCCCCCACTCGGTCATGCAATAAGGCCGAAATATTGCAGCCGCACCGAACTGATAATCAGACTACTCCATAAATACTTTTTTGGCACTCCAGGCCGTATATTTCCAGTATATTTCCGGTAGTTTACTTGACTTGTCATCACTAGGCAACTACCTTTGGTTTAATTGATTGCCTAAGGCATTTAATTAGCTTAGTACTAACATGCACCTACATAGCGACTGGTTAAACGTGTTGAGTACCTTGATTATCGGTATTCTGCCTGCCTGATTTTCATACCCGCCTATTTATTGTTGACCTCGCCGGGCCGTCTTACGCGCCTGGCAGCCCCCTTTTCTTGACTACTTAAAGCTTTGAGCCCACCCTGGCTAGCAACGATTACCCCAATTGCCAGTGGCGGCTTACCCAATAGTTTGTTTCACTTTTTCCCCACCCTCAATTTCTCTCACCATCCATTCAATGCACCATGAGAAAAACCCTACAGTTAGTAGTCTTGCAGCTGCTGCTGAGCCACGGCTACAGCTACGCGCAAGCGCACAAGATATCTGGTAAGATAACCAGTGCCGCCAACGAGGCGCTTATCGGCGTGAGTGTGTTGGTGAGCGGCACGACGCAGGGCACCGTTTCGGACGTCGATGGCAACTACACCATCAATGCCGACGACAACGCCACGCTCGTCTTCTCCTACGTGGGCTACGTAAGCCAGACGGTGGCCGTAAAGGGCCGCTCGTCCATCAACATCATCCTGGCCGTCGATAACAAGGAGCTCGGCGAGGTTGTGGTAACGGCGCTGGGTATCAAGAAAGACGAGCGCAAGCTCGGCTACTCCGTGACCAAGGTGGGCGGTGAGGCCCTCTCGGTGGCCCGCGAAAGCAACGTGGCTAACTCGCTCCAGGGCCGGGTGGCTGGCCTGAACGTGGCTGGCACGAGCGGCGGCCCGGGCTCCTCGGCCCGCCTCAACATCCGGGGCACCACGTCCTTCTCGGGAACATCCTCCCCGCTGATTGTTATCAACGGCGTGCCGATGGACAACACCGTGCGCGGCAGTTCGGGCGAGTGGGGCGGCGCCGACCTCGGCGATGGCATCGGCAACATCAACCCCGACGACGTGGAGAGCATGACTGTGCTTAAAGGCTCCACGGCCTCGGCCCTGTACGGTGCCCGGGCGGCCAACGGCGTAGTCCTGATTACGACCAAGAGCGGCTCGCGCAGCAAAACCACGGTAGAGTACAATACCAACGTGCAGTTTGACCGTGCCGTAGATAACCGGAACTTCCAGACCGTGTACGGTCAGGGTACCGGGATTGGCACCGGTGCCCAGGGCCGGGGCCAGCGCCCCACCGATGTGGCGTCGGCCATTATCTCGGGCAATACGGGCTGGGGCGAAAAGCTGGACGGCGCTCCCACCATCGGCGTAGATGGCCAGCAGCACCCCTACTCGGTGGTTAAAGGCAACAACTTTCACAATTTCTACCGCATCGCCCCGTCCTGGACGAATACGGTATCGGTATCGGGCGGCGGCGATAAGGGCACCTACCGCCTGTCAGTGTCGAACCTCGACGCGAAGTCCATCCTGCGCAATAGCGGCCTGACGCGCCGCACCGTGAACTTTAGCACAAGCTACGACCTTACCCAGAAGTTGAGCTTCAACCTGGTGGCCAACTACATCGACCAGCAGGACAAGAACCGCCCGCAGCTCAGCGATGCGCCCTTGAACGCTAATAACATCCTGTTCTTGCCGGCCAACGTGGACCAGGCTACCCTGGCCCCGGGCTACAATCCCGATAACAACGGCCTGGAAACGGCCTGGAACTCGGATAGCTACGCCACCAACCCGTGGTTTGTGGTGAACCAGTACGTTAATGATGTGTCGCGCAAGCGCTTGATTAGCTCGCTATCGGCTAAGTACGCCTTTACCGACTACCTCTCGCTGATGGGCCGCGTGGGCTACGACTATTCCAGCGACCGCCGCTTCGACGTGACGCCCTACGGCACGCTCTACTCCTCAGCCGGCGAGGGCTCACTCAACGGCCTGACGTTGGGCAGCCGCTTGGAACTGAACACCGACGCCTTGCTGTCGTTCAGCAAGCAATTGAACCAAGATATCTCCATCAGCGCCAGCCTGGGGGCCAACTACCGCCACAACAAATACGAGAGCAGCCGCCTGTATGGTGGGCAGTTTATCGTGCCTTACCTGTACTCGCCGTCCAACCTGCGTACCCGTAACTCGGAGTACCAATATACGGAGCTTGTGACGCCTTCGGCTTACTACACGGCCGATATCACGTACAAGTTTTTGACGCTGAGCACCACTGGCCGCTACGACCGCTTCTCGACGCTGCCCAATGGCAACCGTAGTATTTTCACGCCCTCGGTAGCTGGTAGCTTTATCTTCTCCGACCTACTGGACTCGCCGGTCCTGAGCTACGGTAAGCTGCGGGCCTCCTACGCCAAGACTAGCGGCGAGGCGGCTAACCCCTACCTGACGGCCCAGTACTACAACATCGGTAACCCCATTAACGGGGTACCACGGGCCTCTTACAGCTCGACGCTACCCAATTCCAACCTGCGCCCCTACAACCTGCGGGAGTTTGAAATCGGTACGGAGCTGAAGTTCCTCAACAACCGCATCGGACTGGATGTGGCTTATTTCAACCGCAAAACCAGCGGAGAGATTGTTAGTGCTCCGCTCTCCGTAGCAACGGGCTTCGAGGGAACTACCGTAAACCTGGGCTCGACCCTGAACCGCGGGGTGGAACTGGCCTTGACGGTGGTGCCGATCAAACGCGGGACTTTCACTTGGTCTTCGAGCTTCAACTTCACGAAGCTGCACAACGAAGTACTGGATATTGACGGTGCTGCCAACAACCCGCTGCAAACCGGTACTTTCCGCCCGGCCGCTTCGGGCGGTAGCAACGTCGGCATCGTGAAGGGCCTGGCCATCGCCCAGATTCGGGCCTACGACTACAAGCGCGACGCCAACGGCAACATCATCGTGGGCAGCGACGGCATCCCGATGCGCGGCGAATTGAAGCCGATGGGCTCGGGTATTGCCAACCTGTACGGCGGCTGGAACAACGATTTCAACCTCGGCAACTTCAGCCTGTCGGCGTTGATTGACTACAAGTTCAACAACAAGATTTTGTCGGCCACGGAGTATTACTCCTACTCGCGGGGGCTCAACCAGGCTACCCTGGCGGGTCGCGAAGGGGGCGTAGTAGCCCAAGGCGTGACGGAAGGCGGCGCCGTAAATACCGTTGTGGTACCGGCCTACGAATACTATCCCAAGCTGATTAATAACGTGCAGTCGCTGGCGGTGCTGGACGGCAGCTTCATCAAGTTCCGGCAGCTCACGTTTGGCTACACCCTCACCCAGGCCGTGTTGGCCCGCACGCCGTTCCAGGCCGTTACGCTGTCGCTGGTGGGTCGTAACTTGTTCACCATCATGAAGCGCACCGACAACATCGACCCGGAAAATACCATCTCGCCCCTCGTTGCTTATGCCGGGGTAGAAGGCGGCTCGCTGCCCTTCACCCGCACGTACGGCTTTACCCTCAATGTTAAATTCAAATAAGCTAGCGCGATGAGAAAGTCGATTATCTACGCGGCCCTCACGGCCACCCTGTTCAGCACCTCCTGCTCGGAAAAGTACCTGGACGAAATCAATACCAACCCCAACGCGGCCTCCGCCGCCAACCTCAACCCGAACTACCTGCTGGCCGATGGGCAGCTCACGTTTGCCAACACGGGCTACGGCGAGCTGCTGTATCCGGCCACGGCCATTCAAGGGCTGGCCAGCACGTTCAGCTACTACGGCAACGGCGACAAGTACACCAACTCCGGTGGTTTTATCGGGTACCAGGCCCTCATCTTCAACCAGGGCTACACGGCCCTGAGCCGCTTACAGCAGGCCATCACGGTGGCTAATACCCAGGGGGCCAGCCGCTACGCAAATACGATTGCCATCAGCAATATCATGCGCATCATGATATTCCAGCGCATCACCGACACCTACGGCGATATTCCATTTTCGCAGGCGGTGCAGGCCACGCAGGGGGTTACCACGCCAGCCTACGACAAGCAGCAGGATATCTACCCGGCTATGCTGACCCAGCTCGAAACGGCCATCGGCACGCTCAACAGCTCGGGTGCCAAGGCCACCGGCGACCTGCTCTACGGCGGCGACGTAACCCAGTGGAAGAAGCTGGGCTACTCGCTCATGGTGCGCATCGCCATGCGCATGACCAAGGTGAACCCCACCCTGGCCCGTACCTACACCGAGAAGGCCGCCGCCGCTGGCACCATGACCAGCTACACCGACAACGCCCTCGTGCGGGGTGACATTGCTTTCGGCGACACCCAGAACGCCACGACCAACGCCCTGCTGACCACCGACGACTTCCGGGAAGTGAAGTGGAGCAAGACCCTCATCGACTACCTGCGCAACACCAGCGACCCGCGCCTGGGGGCCATCGCCGAGATTCCGCAGGCCGGAGCCAAAAACAACGCCGACCAGTCGCTCGTCGGCAACAACGACCCCAGCGTGCAGCGCGGCCTGCCCAACGGCTACGACCTCACCAAGGGCACGTACGACATTACGACCCGCTCCGACTACCCCGGCCCCACGGGCAACACCGGTGACCTGGCCCCGCTGGGCAACTACTCGCGGCCCCGCCTGAGCGTGTACATTCAGCGCAGCGCGCCCAACTTCCTGCTGACCTACGCTGGCACCGAGTTTTTGCTGGCCGAGGCCGCCAGTCGGGGGTGGAGCGTGGGCGCCAACGCTGCTACGCACTACGCCAACGGCCTGCGCGGAGCCATGCAGGAGCTGAGCCAGTTTAGCTCGGCGGCGACCATCAGCTCGACTACCATCGATGCCTTCGTAAGCGCCAACCCGCTGGGTGCCAGTAATCCGCTCAAGCAAATCAACGAGCAGTACTGGCTGGAAACGACGACGACCTTCAACTTCATCGAGGCCTGGTTTAACTGGCGCCGCTCGGGCTACCCCGAGCTGGTAGCGGTCACCTATCCCGGCAACGTGACCAACGGCACCATTCCGCGTCGCCTGCCCTACCCCTCGACCGAAATCACGAACAACCCGGCCGGCTACCAGTCGGGCGTGGCCAGCCTCAGCGGCGGCGACGTGCTGACGTCGCGCGTGTGGTGGGATAAATAATCCGCCGCGCCTGCACTGTTTACGTGAGGCTTTACACTGGGCCAGCCTGGGGTAAAGCCTCACTTTTTTTATAGCAAGCCACTCGCTGGCCTCTCCGCTCACATGCCTCTATCCGCTACTTCCTCTTCCTTCTCGTTATTACCCCACTTGCGGCGCGGCGGGCTGGGCGCCTTGCTCGGCCTGGGGCTGGCCGTCCCCGTGCGTGCCCAAACGGCTTTTCAGGGCCTGGAAAACCTATTCACTACGCCCAAGGGCTACGTGGTGCAGCACACCAGCCAGCCGCTCACCCTGGATGGCAACCTGCGCGAAAGCGACTGGCAGAAAGCCGCCTGGACCACCGACTTCGTAGACATTGAGGGCGCCGCCAAGCCGCTACCCTCGTTGCAGACGCGGGTGAAAATGCTCTGGAACGACTCCACGCTGTTCATCGCGGCTACGATGCAGGAGCCGCAAATCTGGGCTACCCAGACGCACCACGACGACATCATTTACAAGGACAACGACTTCGAGGTGTTCATCGACCCCGACAACAATACGCACCAGTATTTCGAGGTTGAAGTCAACGCCATCAACAAGATTTTTGACCTCTACCTGCCCAAGCCCTACCGCAACCAGGGCGACGCGCTCATCAGCTGGGACGTGGCCGGGCTGCGCTCGGGCGTGGCTATCAACGGTACACTCAACCAGGCGCAGGACCAGGACAAGGGCTGGACGGTGGAAATGGCCATCCCGCTCAAGGTGGTGCGCATGGGCTTTCCGTGGCAGCCCCCCGCCGAGGGCACGCTGTGGCGCATCAATTTTTCGCGGGTGGAGTGGGATACCCGCGCCGAGGGCCGCCGCGCCGTGAAGCTGCGCGATGCCAGCGGCAAAGAGCTACCCGAGCGCAACTGGGTGTGGTCGCCGCAGGGCGTCATCAACATGCACTACCCCGAGCGTTGGGGCTACTTGCAGTTTACGCGCCGGACGGGCACCACCTGGCAGCTGCCCACTGCCGAGTTGCGCAAGCAGTACCTCTGGCTCGTGTATTACCGCCAGCAGGAGTACCGCCAGCGCACGGGCCGCTACGCCGCCAGCCTGGCCGAGCTCAACATCGCGCCGCAGGCTGAGGTAGAAAAGCAGGCCAACCAGTTGGAGCTAGCGGCCACGCCCTACCAGTTTACGGCCACCATCGCGGCGGCCGGCAGCCCCAGCATCCGCATCAACGATGAAGGTTTAATCGAAACTCTGAAGCCATGACCAGTCGCCGCAATTTCGTAAAAAACAGCTTGGCGCTGGGCCTAGCGGCCCCGCTCCTGCCCGCCGCCGCCCCGGCCACGCCGCTGCCCCCCCCCGCCGCCCCCGCCGCGTGGAAGCACTGGGTCTGGACCAATCCCGATCTCAAGGACTCGGAGGCGCAGTTGGCCGCCCGCTACCGGAAGTACTACGAGGCGGGCATTCGCGGCATCTTTTTCGAGGCCGACAGCGAAAAGCATTTCCGCGCCGCCAAGGCCCAGAAGCTGGAGGCTCACCGCTGGATCTGGACCATGAACCGGGGCGAGAAAAGCCTGCTGGCCGCCCACCCCGAGTGGTACGCCGTGAGCCGCAAGGGCGAGTCGTGCGCCACTAATCCGCCCTACGTGGACTACTACCGCTGGCTCTGCCCCTCGCGCGAGGAGGTGAAACAGTACCTGGAACAGGACTACGCCGCCGCCCTCAAAAAGGACTACGTCGATGGCATCCACCTTGACTACGTCCGCTTCTGCGACGTGATTCTGCCGGTCAACCTCTGGGATAAGTACAAGATTGTGCAAACCAGCGAGCTGCCCGAGTACGACTTCTGCTACTGCCCGGTGTGCAAGGCCGCCTACAAAACCGAGCACGGCATCGACATCGACACGGTGCAGTACCCCGAGGCCAGCCCCTCGTGGCGGGCCTTCCGCTACCAGCGGGTGAACGAGGTGGTGCGCCGCCTCACCGCCGTGGCCCGCGCGGCCCGCAAGTCCATCACGGCCGCCGTATTTCCCACGCCCGACATCGCCCACCGCAACGTGAAGCAGGACTGGGTAAACTGGAACATCACGGCCGTGTGCCCCATGATTTACCACGGCTTCTACAAGGAAAACGTGGCCTGGATTGGCCAGGCCGTGGCCGAAGGCGTGCAGGCGCTCAACGGAAAATTCCCGCTCTACGCCGGTTTGTTTCTGCCCGATTTTAAGAACGAGGCGGAGGTGCAGCAGGGCATTGAAAACGCCCTGCGCAACGGTGCGGCGGGCGTGTCGCTGTTCGGGGAAGTGTCGGATGGCACGCTGCTGGCCCTCAAAACGGCTTCGGCTAAAGTGACTCCGCGGGGGAAGTAGCGCGGACTCTGTGAGTCCGCGTGTAGCTAGGCTGACGACTCGCGGAACCACAGAATCTGCGGGGTGAGTAGCGCGGACTCTGCGAGTCCGCGAGTTGTCAGCCTACAATATGCGGACTCGCAGAGTCCGCGCTACTTATCCCCGTTATGCAGTATTTTTAACCTCGGCTATTCAGGTACAGTTTATTCAAATTCATCCTACTCTCCTACCCACCCTTTCTGCATGCAACGCCGTCGTTTTATAGTTGGCCGCCTGGCCGCTACCATCTTTTTCTTGGGCGCGGCCTTTCGCAGCCCGGCTCAGCAACCGTTGTTCAGCCTGATGAGCGCTCAGGAAACGGGCATCAGCTTCACCAACAGCGTGAGCGAGAACGAGGCGCTCAACATCCTGTCGTACGAGTACTTCTACAACGGCGGCGGCGTGGCGGTGGGCGACATCAACCAGGACGGCTTGCCCGACTTGTTTTTCACCGGCAACATGCGGCCCAACCGCCTGTACCTCAACCTGGGCGGCCTTAAATTCAAGGATATTACCGAGCAGGCCGCGCCGGGCCTGACGGGGCGCAAGGACGGCTGGAAAACCGGCACCACAATGGCCGACGTGAACGGCGACGGGCGGCTGGATATTTACGTGTGCTACTCGGGCAAAAAGGCCGAGGACACGCGCCGCAACCAGCTATTCATCAACCAGGGGAACAACAAATTTCTGGAACAGGCCAGCCAGTACGGCCTCGACGACCCCGGCTACAGCACGCAGGCCGCCTTTTTCGATTTCGACAACGACGGCGACCTCGACATGTTTTTGCTCAACCATAACGTCAAGAAAATTGATAATATGGAGTTTGCCCGGTACAAGGGCGAGGTGGACGCGCTGGCGGGCAACAAGCTGTTTCGCAACGACAACGGACACTTCACCGAGGTTTCCAAGGCGGCGGGCATCGTGCAGAGCCCGCTCACGTTCGGGCTGGGCATTGCCGTGGCCGACATCAACAAGGATGGCTGGCAGGACATCTACGTGACCAACGATTACAACGAGCCCGACTACTTATACCTCAACAATAAAAACGGTACGTTTACCGACCACGCCCGGCAGGTGCTGCGGCACCACTCCCACTTCTCGATGGGCGTGGACATTGCCGATTTCAACAACGACGCGCAGCCCGACATCTTTACCCTCGACATGCTGCCGGCGGACAACCACCGCCAAAAGTCGCTGCAACTCCAGGAAAACTACGAAACGTTTGAGCTGCTGCGCCAGCAGGAGCTGTACCCGCAGTACATGCGCAACATGCTGCACCTCAACAACGGCGATGGCACGTTCAGCGAAATCGGGCAACTGGCCGGCGTGGCGAAAACTGATTGGAGCTGGTGCCCGCTGATTGCTGACTTCGACAACGACGGCTACAAGGATATCTTTATCAGCAACGGCTACCTGCGCGACTACACCAACAAGGATTTTCTGCGCTACTGGGGCGACTACAAAATCAAGAAGGCGATGGCCCGGGAGCCGTTTTTGCTGATGGATCTGGTGACGGCCATGCCCTCGACCTCGGTGCCCGACTACATCTTCAAAAACGAGCGTAACCTCACGTTTTCGAACAAGCAGCAGGAATGGGGGCTCAACCAAACTAACATGTCGAACGGCGCGGTGTACGCCGATCTCGACAACGACGGTGACCTGGATTTGGTGGTGAATACCATCAACCAGCCGGCCAACATCTACGCCAACCACAGCTCCGACGGGCAGCACGCGGCCTACCTGGCCGTGCAGCTACGCGGCGCGGAGCAGAACACCCAGGCGGTGGGTGCCAAGGTGTACGTGTACACCCCCGGCCAGGTGCAGTACCAGGAAGTAAACCCCAATCGCGGCTACCTGTCGTGCGTATCCACGACCCTGAACTTTGGGCTGGGCACCCGGCAGCGGGTTGACTCGGTGCGCGTTATCTGGCCTAACCAGACTACCCAGCTGCTCACCAACGTAAAGGCCAACCAGCTGCTCCGGCTCACCGGCCAGCCCAAGGACAAGCCGCTGGCCCGGGCCACCGCGCCGGTCAAGACGGTGTTCAAGCCCGCCGCGCCGCTGTTCGATTTCAAGCCGGAGGAAGTGGCGCTCAATGACTTCAAGCGCCAGCTACTCATGCTGTTCATGTACTCCAAGACCGCACCCGTTATGGTGAAGGCCGACGTGAACAAGGACGGCCGCGACGACCTGTTCGTGAGCGGTGCGCCCGGCGAGGTGGGCAAGCTCTACATCCAGCAGCCGGGCGGCAAGTTTACCGCCGCCGCCCTCACGCGCCCCGGCGACGCCCCCACGGGCACTGTGGCCGCCGCTACCTTCTTCGACGCCAACGGCGACGGCTACCCCGACCTCTACCTCGCCAAGGGCGGCTACGCGCTCTACGAGGCCGGGCAGGCAGAATTACAGGACGAGCTGTATATCAACGACGGTAAGGGCCGCCTGGCGCTGGCCGCGGCCAACCTGCCCGCGCTGCGGGAGGCCAGCAAGAGCTGCGTGCGCGCCGCCGACGCCGACCACGACGGCGACCTCGACCTCTTCGTGGGCGGCCGGGTAATTCCGGGCCGCTACCCGCTGGCCCCGCCCAGCTACCTGCTGCTCAACGACGGCCACGGGCACTTCACGGCCGCGACCGTACCCTTCGCCCACGCCGGCATGGTGACTGATGCCCAGTGGGTAGACCTCAACAAGGACAACCGCCCCGACCTCGTACTGTGCGGCGAGATGATGCCGCTGACCGTGTGGGCCAACACCCCGCAGGGCTTCGTGGACCAAACCGCCGCGTACTTCGCCACGCCCCAAACGGGCCTGTGGCTCAGCCTGCACGTAGCCGACGTAAACCAGGACGGCCAGCCCGACCTCCTGGCTGGCAACCTCGGCCTCAACAGCCCGCTACGGGCCACGCCGCAGGAGCCCGCTGCACTCTACTACGCTGACTTTGACAACAATGGCTCCATCGACCCCTTCTTCAACTTCTACGTGGATGGCAAGAGCTACCCCTTCGTCAGCCGCGACGAGCTGAACGAGGTCATCTACCCCATGCGCCGGCGCTTTACTTCCTACAAAGCCTACGCCGACGCTACGATGGCCGATATTTTCCCCGGGGAAGAGCTGGCTAAAGCCAGCAAACTGGAAGCCACGGAGCTGCGCACCATGCTGTTTCTAAACAACAAAGGCAAATTCACCCCGGCCGAATTACCGATGGAAGCCCAGTTTTCGGCCGTGAGCCAAGTGGCCAGCGGCGACTACAACCACGACGGCCACCCCGATTTGCTGCTGCTCGGCAACCACACCGACAACCGCCTGAAAATGGGTAGCCTCGACGCCGGCTACGGCTGCCTGCTGCAAGGCGACGGCACCGGCCGCTTCCGCTACGTGCCGCAGCCGGCGGCGGGCGTGTGCGTGGTGGGCGATGTGAAATCGGTGAGCGAAATTACGGTGGACCGCCAGCCCTACCTGGTGGTGGGCGTCAGCGGCAGCCCCGTGCAGTTTTACAAGGAATAGAAAAGAGGTTAGCCGACTACCCATGAAGAACCGCCATCCCCTGGCGCTGCTGGCGCTGAGCGCCCTGCTCGCCACCGAAGCTACCGCGCAGAAAACCCCGCCCGCCGCCCCGCTGGACCCCAGCAAGGCCCTGGACATCATCAACATGACGATGGTGCACGACGTGATCAGCCCGCCCGCGGCGGCGCGCTACTACGCCTACACCGCGCTGGCCCCCTACTGCATCGTGGCCGCCCACAGCAAGCGCCTGCCCACCCCGCAGCACCTCGTCAAGGGCTTCACCACCGACCTGCGGCTCGATACCGTGAAGGCCGCCTACGACTACCGTCTGGCGGCCTACTACAGCATGCTGGAAGCTGCCCGCCTGCTGCTGCCCTCCGGCGAAACGCTGGTCGAGGAAGAAGCCAATTTTCTGCAAGCGCAGGCCAAGCAGGGCGTGGCCCCGGGCGTGCTGAGCCAGTCGGTGCGAGTGGGCAAGCTGGCGGCGGCGGCCGTGGTAAAGTTCTCGAAGGGTGACCACTACGGGCAACTCAGCGCTCTCAAGCGCTACACGCCGGTGAAGGCCGAGGGCAGTTGGTACCCCACCCCACCGGCTTATCTCGAAGCCGTGGAGCCTAATTGGAAAACCATCCGGCCGCTGGTTATCGACTCAGCCCGGCAATTTCGGCCGGCCCCGCCCTGCGCCTTTAGCAAGGATACGACCTCGGCGTTTTACCACGAGGCGCTGGCAGTGTATAAGATTTCCAAGAAGCTGACGCCCGAGCAATTGGAAATTGCGCAGTTCTGGGACTGCAACCCGTTTGCCATCAACACCTCGGGCCACATGGCCATCGGCTTCAAAAAAATCAGCCCCGGCGGGCACTGGATGAACATCGCCGCCCTGGTATCGCGGCAGCAGAAAGTAGGCTTCGACAAAACGGTGTACGTGCTCTGCGCCGAGGGCCTCACCCTCATGGATAGCTTCATCAGCACCTGGGAGGCCAAGTACGCCTCCAACCGCATCCGGCCCGAGACCTACCTCAACAAGTACGTGGATATCAAGTGGCAGCCCGTACTCCAGACGCCGCCCTTCCCGGAGTACACCAGCGGGCACGCGGTGGTATCCAACGCTTCGGCTGAGGTGCTGACTTACCTGCTGGGCGATAAAATCGCCTACGTCGATGATACTGAGATTCCATTCGGTAGCGGGCAGCGGCCGTTTACGTCCTTCCGGCAGGCGGCCAGCGAGGCGTCGGTATCGCGCTTCTACGGCGGCATCCACTACATGGACAGCATCAACAGCGGCAACGAGCAGGGCAAGAAGCTGGGGCGCTACATCGTGGCTACGGTGTTGATGCCGGCGGGTAAGGCGCAGTTGGATAAAAGCCAGCCGACGGCGAAGAAATAAAGTCGCTTGTTGCGTAGCCACCAGCTAGTGTAACACCAAGCTCCAGCTTGGTGATTGCCCGGCGAGTGCGGCCGTGTGCCTCCCCAAGCTGGAGCTTGGTGTTACACTTCCGACTGAATCAGGACGCAGTACCCCAGCCTGAGTTCTATTTCAGGATGCGCGACAGCGCTTTTTAAGGACGCGCTAAGGGACTTGCGTTAATTTCGCGGCGTCGCTTTCACCTTCCACGCTTTCCGCTAGCAAGTTCTCATGAGCATCAGAAACGCCGTGCCCGCCGACGCGGCAGCCATTTGCCGCTTGCTCCACCAACTGGATTACCCCAACACGACTGATTTTATTGCGGAGAAGCTGCCAACCTTACTCGCCCACCCCGACCACGCCCTGCTGGTTTACGAAGCGCAGGGCCAGGTTGTCGGCATGATGTCCATTCATTTCATTCCCCAGCTTGCCCTGGCCGGTGACTTTGCCAACATCTGCTACTTCGCGGTAGATGCCAGCGCTCGTAGCGCCGGCGTGGGGGCCCAGCTAGAAGCTCATTGCACGCAACTGGCCCGGGCCCGCAACTGCGACCGAATCTTTGTGCACTGCCACACCCGCCGGGAAGACGCCCATCGTTTTTATAACCGCCAGGGGTACGAGGAATCACCTAAGTACTTCATGAAGAAGCTATAAAAGCTTCGGCCGATTGCGCTAAGCGGCCGCTTAGGCCGGAGGCAGCATTCAGTATTGCTACCCAGCCACGCAACCCCATCCGAATACGACTGCTTGCTTTAGTACTGGCCTGGCTAGCTAATCTCAATTAAACGAAGCCCGGAATTCCAGCGGCGACTGGTTCGTTTTGGCCTTGAACAGCTTGCTGAACGAGGGTAGGTGCTCAAACCCCAGCCCGTAGGCAATTTCACCGACCGTCAGGCTGGTGGTGGAGAGCTTTTCCTTGGCCTTGGCAATGAGCCGGGCGTGGATGTGCTGCTGGGTATTCTGCCCGGTGACGACGCGCAGCAGGTTACTCAAGTACTTGGGCGACAAGTGCAGGCAATCGGCCACGTACTGCACGGTGGGTAGGCCCCGCTCGGGTAAATTGTCGCTGTCGAAATAGGCTTGCAGCAACGTTTCCACCCGGGCGAGCACCTCGTGGTTGGCTTTCTCGCGGGTGATGAACTGGCGGTGGTAGTACCGGTCGGCATAGCTCAGCAGGTTGGCGACGTGCGAGACGATAATCGGCTTGCTGAAGCGGTCGATGGTCGTCGCCAACTCCTGATTCATGGCGGCGATGATGGCGAGAATGGTGGCTTCTTCCTGCCCCGACAAAAACAGGGCTTCCGTAAGCGAGTAATCCCAGAAATCGTGCTGCCCGATGGTGGTGGCTAGCGGCGTATTCCAGATAAAATCGGGGTGGAGGTACACCACCCATCCCGACCTTTCGATGGCCGCGCCGTGGTCGGCCGCCGTGATGCTAAACACCTGGCCGGGCGCGATAAACGAGAGCACGCCCTCGTTAAAGTCAAACGGATACTGCCCGTACTTCACCCGCACGTTGCGCATCCGCTTGACGGAGATGGAATAGAAGTTCATCACCATATTGGTCGGCTCCGCGCCCTCGCGGGGTGGCACGGCCCCCACGTCGACCACGCTCAGCAGCGGGTGCTGGGGCGGCGGCAGCTGCGCGTAGGCGTGAAACTCACTGATGGTGGTGAAGCGCCTCATAGCGGTGAAATGGTGAGATAGTGAGCTGGCGAGTAGCGAACTTATACTTGGTCCGCGTCGGGGTGAATGGCTAGCACGAGCTTGCCCCGCACGTGCCAGGTCTGGCTTTCGCGGTGGGCAGCGGCCACCTCCGCCAGCGGAAACACCTGGCTTACCAATACTTTTACCTGGCCCGCGTCAATGAGCTGGGTAATCTCTTGGAGCCATTCCTGCCGGGGCTGATTGGGTGCTAATGCGCCCGTGGCCTGCTGCCGGGCCAGGGCCGCCAGCACGGCCTCGTCGAAGGGGAAATCTACGTTGACGCTGACGAAGATGCCGCCCGGCTTCAGCATTCGCACGGCTTGCACGCGCGCCGCGTTGTCGCGCACCGGGGAGGCTTCGAGCACCACGTCTACGTCGCGCACCAAGTCTTCCACCGGCTGGCTTTGGTAATCGAAGGTCTCGTCGGCCCCTAGCTGCCGCAGGTAGTCCAGGTTACCGGCCGAGGCAGTGCCAATAACGTAAGCCCCCTTCGCCTTGGCAAACTGCACGGCGAAACTACCGACGCCCCCCGACGCCCCCTGAATGAGCACGCGCTGCCCAGCCTGGAGCTGACCGTGCCCGAAAAGGCCCGTCCAGGCTGTGAGGCCCGCCAACGGCACGCCCGCAGCCTCGGTGAAACTAAGGCGCTGGGGCTTGGGGGCAAACTGGCTGGCCGTGGCTGCGCAGTACTCGGCGTAGCTGCCGTCGCCGGGGAAATTAGGCTCGCCGTACACGGCATCGCCGGGGCGAAAACCGGTAACTTCGCTACCCACTTCCACCACCACGCCGGCCGCGTCCCAGCCTGGGGTCAGCGGCAGGGTCAGGTAGGCCCGCAGAGCGTCGTTGCCGCCTTCGCGCACTACCCAGTCCACGGGGTTTACACCGCTGGCATACACCTGAATAAGAATTTCATCGGCGGCCGGCACCGGGCGGGCTACGTCTTCCAGCTGCAATACTTCGGGGCCGCCGAAGGTGTGAATTCTGACTGCTTTCATGGGCGCGCATTGTTGGTTGATTGACCACACAAAGGTCTCGGCCGGCAGCGCGGCTGCTTTACCCGAAATGCTCTTTGTGTTAGCCAAAATGCCGCGGCTATGTAACACCAAGCTCCCGGCTTGGTGAGGCGTCAGGGGAGCGTAGCCAAGTGCCTCACCAAGCGGGAGCTTGGTGTTACATAGCCCAGCCCTTAGTACAACTCCTTCGGCCGGTTGGCCGCGGGCGTGCCGAAGGCGCGGTTGGGCTGCGGCCCCATCGTGAGCTGCAAGGTGCCGCCGGCCACGATGTCGCGGTGCAGCAGGTAGCTGTTGGCGTAGGGCTGGCCGTTGAGCGTGGCCGACTGAATGTAAATGTTCTGCGGGCTATTACCTACTACCTTCACCGTAAACGACTTGCCCTTAGGCAGGCGAATGGTGGCGTTATCGACCAGCGGGCTACCCAGCACGTAGGCCCCGCTGCTGGGACTGACGGGGTAGAAGCCCAGCGCCGAGAGAATGTACCAGGCCGACATCTGCCCGCAGTCTTCGTTGCCGCTGATGCCGTCGGGCTTGTCGAGGTACATCTCGCGCAGCACCTGGCGCACCTTTTCGGCGGTCTTCCACTGCTGGCCGGCGTAGGCGTAGAGGTAGGTGGTGGCGTGGCTGGGCTCGTTGCCGTGGGCGTACATGCCGATGAGCCCCGAAATGTCGGGCGAGGCACTCGCGCCGAGGTCGCCCTCGATAATGAACAGACTATCCAGCTTCTGGGTGAAGGCCGCGTCGCTGCCGAAGAGCTTGATTAGCCCCGGCACGTCGTGGGGCACGAGCCAGGTGTACTGCCAGGCGTTGCCCTCGGTGTAGTTGTTTTGGCGGTGAATGGACTGGATGGGGTCGAAGGGCAGCTGAAACTTACCGTCGGAAGTAAGGCCGCGCATGAAGCGGGTGTGCGGGTCGAAATACTTCTGGTAGTACTTGGCCCGCTTGCTGTATTCCTGGTAATCGGCCTGCGCACCCAGCTTCTTGGCTACCTGCGCAATGCTCCAGTCGTCGATGGCGTATTCCATTGCCTTGGCTACCGACTCGCTTTCCTTATCGGCAGGAATGAAACCCAGCGTTTTAACGAAGTTCACGCCCTGGTCGTCGCGGGTGCTGGCGGCCTTGAGGGCGGCCAGCACCTGGCGGCCGTCGAGACCGGGCGTACCCTTGAGGTAGGCTTCGGCCAGGGCCGGCACGGCGCTGTAGCCCACCATCGTGTTGGTCTCGTTGCCCGCCAGGTGCCAGATGGGCAGCTTGCCCTGCTGCCGGCCGATGGCGAGCATCGACTGCATCATGTCGCCCACCCGCTCGGGCTGGGCCAGGGTAAAGAGCGAGTGCTCCGTCCGGTAGGTATCCCAGAGCGAGAAGATGGTGTAGTTGGCAAACGGAGCCTTGGGGTACACCTTGTCGTCGGTACCCCGGTAGTCGCCGTTGGCGTCGTTGAACAAGGCGGGTGCAAACCAAGCGTGGTAGAGCGCGGTGTAAAACGTGCGCCGCACCACCGGGTCCTTGGTTTCGATGGTGACTTTACCGAGCTGCTGCTCCCACTTGGCGGCGGCGGCCTGGCGGGCCTGGGCAAAGTCCCAGCCCGGCAGCTCAGCCTGGATGTTGGCCAGCGCATTCTCCGAGCTCACCGGCGAAATGCCGACTTTCAACTGCAACGTGCCCGGCGACTTGGCAAACGTGAACACGCCCTTCACGGCCGTGCCCTGCCCCTTTTTACCCGGCAGCGCCTGGGCCTCGTTGTAGAGGGCGAAGGCCGGCACCGGGGCCGAGGTCTTGATGGCAAAATACAGCTTCTGGTGGTCGGCCCAGCCGTGCGAAAAGCGGTAGCCGACGAAGGTTTGGGCATCGACCTGCTCCAGGTAGGTATCGGTGGCCTTGTCGTCAATCCCCTCCTTCAAGTCGATGATGACGCGGGCCGGCTTGCCATCCTGCGGGAAGGTGTAGCGGTGCATGCCCACGCGCTCGGTGCTGGTGAGCTCGGCCCGGATGCCATAAGTGTCGAGGGTGAGGGCATAGTAGCCGGGCTGGGCCACCTCGCGCTGGTGCGAGTAGCGCGAGAGGTAGCCCTGGTGGGGGGCCTGCTGGCGGCCCTTGTCGGTTTGGAGTGGGCCGGTGTAGGGCATGATGAGCACGTCGCCGAGATCGGAGCCGCCCGTACCGCTGAGGTGGGTGTGCGAAAAGCCCGTGAGCAGGCTGTCGGAATAATGGTAGCCCGAGCACCAGTCCCAGCCCTTGAAGATATTCTGCGGCCCCAGCTGCACCGCCCCAAACGGCACGTTGGCCCCCAGAAATACGTGCCCGTGGCCGCCGGTCCCAATCAGCGGATCGACGTAGGAGGTCAGCCGCTGCGCGGAGGCGGGGGCGGCGCTGAGCAGCAGGCCAGCGGCTACCAGGCCGCGACTTAGCCGTTGGAAAAAGGAAGGATGAGCCGGAACGTAACGCACGGGGCAGCGGGAATAAGGGTGGGAAAATGGTACCGCGCCGGCTGGGAGGCCAGCCACGGCGGCGGTAGCGGCCCAGGCGCGAGTAGCACCGATGACCGATGACAAATATGGCTGAAAAAGCGTTGCTAAAAAGTTTTTGCAAGCTGTACAAGGCAGGCTGATTACCCTGCGGCTACTTCTTCCCTGATTATTTTAGTGCCCCACAAAGCCAAGCCAGCCGATGGCGCGTAGCTGCGCCAGTAACGCCGACCTACATCAATGCTGGCTAAAAACGCGGTCTCCAAGTCCCCGGTCCTACCCCATACAACCCATGCCCCCACAATCCCGCCGGCACTTTCTTGGCTTGAGTACCGGCACCCTCGCCGGTGCCCTCCTGCCAGCCCCGGTCAAACGACTCTTCGCGCCCCCGGCGGCGACCTGCACGGTGCACCTCGACCAGCCGCTGGGCGATATTAACCCGGCTATTTACGGGCAGTTTATCGAGCATCTGGGGCGGGCCATTTACGGTGGCATTTACAGCGAGCAAACCCGTAGCTTCCGGCCCGATGTACTGGCGAAGGTGCAAGGGCTGCGCCCCACCCTGCTGCGGTACCCGGGCGGCACGGTGACCAAGATTTACCACTGGAAGGACGGCGTCGGCCCCAACCGGCCGGTGCGCAAAAATCTGATCTGGGGCGGCAACGATTCCAACCACGTGGGCACCGACGAGTTTATGCGCTACGCCGAGCTGGTCGGCGCGGCCCCGTTCCTGACCGTCAACATGTCGACCGGCACGGCCGAGGAGGCCGCCGACTGGGTGGAGTACTGCAATGGTACCGACACCTACTACGCCACCCAGCGCCGGGCCAACGGTCACCCCGAGCCCTACCGCGTGCAGTACTGGGGCCTGGGCAATGAAGAGGCAGCCAAAGAAGACGCCGGCACCCTGCAAGACCCGCGCGACTACATCAAAAAGGCGTGGTACTACGCCAAGCTCATGAAGCTGCAAGACCCCAGCATCAAGCTCATCATGGCCGGCGACCAGGAGGACTGGAACCGGCAGATCTTGCAGGAGCTGCACCCGATTTGCGACTACCTCTCGCTGCACCTCTACGCCAGCTCCAAGCCCGGCGACCCCGCCTCGCTCTTCGTTTCCATCGCTGAGATGGAAGCCAGCATCCGGCGTACTGCCGCCCAGATTAAGGCGCTCACCCCGGCCAAGGTGGAGAATTTCAGCAAGTGGTACCGCTTCCCGAGCCGGCAGCAGCCCGTGCAGCTGGCCCTCGACGAGTGGGGCATCTGGGAAAACGGCGGCCGGGGCGCCTACGGCCTGGAAGTAACCTATACCTGGAACCACGCGCTGGGCGTGGCCTGCTTCCTGAATATTTTTCAGCGCAACGCGGCGGCCATTGGCCTGGCGACTTGGGCGCAAACGGTGAACGTGCTGGCTCCCATCATGACCGCCGACACGACGTCCGTCTGCCAGACCATATACTACCCGCTGGAGCTGTACCGACGGCTGTGCGGCTCCCGCAGCGTGGCCGTCGCCCTCGCCGGGGCCGAGGCGCTGGACGCGGCGGCTTCCGTTTCGGCCGACGGCCAGACGCTCACGCTGGCCCTCGTCAACCGCGACAGCCGGGCAGCCGTCTCCCTCCGGCTCGATGTTAAAATCGCCGGCCGCTGGACCGCTCACGAACTGAACGCGCCTTCTATCGACGCCGCGAACACCCTGCAAGCCCCTGCGACCAACGTGGTCAGCTACCAACAGCGGCCCCTCCCCGCCGGCGCGACCAGCTACACTTGCGCGGCCCACAGCATTACGCTCTTGCAAGCCCGGCTGCGCTAAGTCGCGCCAGCGGAAGACCTAACGTCGCGCCTTTCGCTAAAACGTTTCAGTAAAGCCGCTATTTTCGCCCTTATGTTGGCGGCAGAACTCCGCGAAAGTGCTTACCTTTTCGGCGCCGCTTGGCTGACACTCTTCTTTTTTCCTGCCCCTTATCTACAATGCGTACTCTTTTCTCCGGGCTGGCGGCATTCGCGCTCCTGGCTAGCCAGGTAGCTCAGGCCCAAGGCTCTGGCACCGCCGACCCCGCCCAGTGGGTGAACCCGCTCATCGGCACCGACTCCAAGCCCGACTTGTCGAATGGCAATACCTACCCCGCCATCGCCCGGCCCTGGGGCATGAACTTCTGGATGCCCCAGACCGGCAAAATGGGCGACGGCTGGGCCTACCAATACTCGGCCGATAAAATCCGGGGCTTCAAGCAAACGCACCAGCCATCGCCCTGGATGAACGACTACGGGCAGTTTGCGCTTATGCCCATCACCGGCAAGCCGGTATTCGACGAAGACCGCCGGGCCAGCTGGTTTTCGCACAAGGCCGAGGTGGCCGAGCCCAACTACTACCGCGTGTACTTGGCCGACCACGACGTGACCGCCGAGTTGGCCCCCACCGAGCGCGCCGCCACGTTCCGCTTCACCTTCCCCAAAACCGACAGCGCCTACGTGGTGCTCGATGCCTTCGACAAGGGCTCGCAGGTGCAGGTGCTGCCCCAGCAGCGCCGCATCGTGGGCTACACCACGCGTAACAGCGGCGGCGTACCCAAAAACTTCAAGAACTACTTCATCCTGGAGTTCGACCACGACTTCGCCAGCACTACGCTGTACCAGGATAAGTCGCCCGCCACGGGCGGCACGCTCACCGTCACGGCCAACCACGCCGGGGCCATCGTGGGCTTCAAGACCCGCAAGGGCGAGCGCGTGAACGTGCGCGTGGCCTCGTCGTTCATCAGCCCCGAGCAGGCCGCCCTCAACTTGCAGGAGCTGGGCACCAAGGACTTGGAGTCCGTGCGCCAGCAGGGCCGCGCCGCCTGGAACGCCGTGCTGGGCCGCATCGACGTGGCCGGCGGCACGCCCGACCAGCAGCGTACCTTCTACTCCTGCCTGTACCGCACGCTGCTGTTTCCGCGCAAGCTCTACGAGCTCGATGCCAGCGGTAAAGTGATGCACTACAGCCCCTTCAACGGCCAGGTACTGCCGGGTTATATGTACACCGACACCGGATTCTGGGACACCTTCCGGGCGCTGTTTCCCTTCCTGAACCTGATGTACCCCGAAGTGAATACCGAGATTCAGCAGGGCCTGGCCAACGACTACAAGGAGAGCGGCTGGCTGCCCGAGTGGGGTAGCCCCGGTTTGCGCAACGTGATGGTGGGCAACAACTCGGCCTCGGTGGTGGCCGACGCCTACCTCAAGGGTATTCGCGGGCAGGACATGACCGTGCTCTACGAGGCACTGGTGCACGGGGCCAACAACGCCGGCCCGCTCGAAGCCGTGGGCCGGCGTTGTTGGCCCCGTGCCCCAGTGCCTCGGAGAGCACGGTCATGTCCTGCCCGCGAATACCCTTGAGGTAGGCGTCGGCCACCACCGAGG
>CAJYVK010000096.1 GCA_913778455.1 uncultured Hymenobacter sp.
CACGTACCCGATGCCCAGGACGGTGGCGATTAGCTTGAACATACTATCGGATAGCGGCTTACGCCACTGGCTCGTCCTGGTACTCTTCCAGGTTGCTGGTCTCCACGCGGCTCACGCCCATGAAGTCCCGCAGGGTATTGTGCAACGTCACAAGCTGCTTGAAGATGTCGTGCTCGGGGCGCATGGTGGGGTCGGTCGTCTGGGGCGACTTGAGGTAGAACGACAGCCATTCCTGCACGCCCGACATGCCGGCGCGCTTGGCCAGGTCGCTGAACAGCGCCAAGTCGAGCACCAGCGGGGCGGCCAGGATGGAGTCGCGGCAGAGGAAGTTAATCTTAATCTGCATGGGGTAATTCAGCCAGCCGAAGATGTCGATGTTGTCCCAGCTTTCCTTGTTGTCGCCGGCGGGCGGGTAGTAGTTGATGCGCACCTTGTGGTACATATCACCGTACAGCTCAGGATTTTCCTCTGGGTGAAACACGCTATCGAGCACGCTCAGCTTCGATACCTCCTTGGTTTTGAAGTTGTCCGGATCGTCGAGCACCAGGCCGTCGCGGTTGCCCAGGATATTGGTCGAAAACCAGCCGCGCACGCCCAGCGCCCGGGCGCTCAGGCCAGGGGCCAGGATGGTTTTCATCAGCGTCTGGCCGGTTTTGAAATCCTTGCCCGCCACGGGGGTGTTGGTGAGGGCCGCCAGTTCCAGTAGGGCGGGCACGTCCACGGTCAGGTTGGGGGCACCATTTACGAACGGCACGCCTTCTTTGAGGGCGGCGTAGGCGTAAATCATGCTCGGCGCGATGTTGGGCGCGCTACTGCGCAAGCCTTCCTCGAAGGCTGCCAGCGTGCGGTGCGTCTCGGATAGCTCGTGGTAGATCTCGGTCGAGCCGCACCACACCATCACGAGGCGGCTGCAATCGCGCTCGGCCTTGAAGTTGCGGATGTCGGCAATTACCTGCTCAGCCAGGTCGAGCTTGGTCGTAAACTGCTTGACGTGCGTCCCGTCGAGATTCTTCACGTAGTGCGGGTCGAAGGCCGCCTTCATGGGCTTGAGGGCTTCGAGTTCCGCCCGCACGGGCTGCAAGGTCTTGTAGCCTAGCACCTCGGCTTTCAGCGACGCCTCGTACACGTTGTCTTCGTACACGTCCCAGCCGCCAAACTCCACGTCGTCGAGATTAGCCAGCGGCACGAAATCTTTGATGAGCTGATTGCCGTCCGCCGTCCGGATTTTACCCATCTGCGTGAGCGAGCCGATGGGCTGCCCCTCGCCCTTGCGCACGGCCAATACACCGGCAATGAGGGTAGTAGCTACGGCGCCCATGCCCGGTAGCAAAATGCCGAGCTTGCCCTCAGCGTGGGCAAGCAGCCCGTTGTAATCTTTCATCTTGTGGTAATGGGTTGCGGTGACCTAAAGAATAGCTTGTTGCGGATTAGGCCACTGTGAGGGCAACAAGTCGAGGGAGGGAAGAAAAGAGTAAGTTCCGGGCGAAGCCCCAAGGGCCCGCTACCGCAGGCAAACGGTGAATGACGCGGCCGCCGCCGATTTATTTTTGAACCAGGGCCAAATTCTGCGTAAGCTGGGCGAGCACGGCCATGCCCGCCTCCAGTTGCTGGCACGGAATACCCCGCCCCGCCAGTTCGTACATCTCCCGGATTATCGGCACCACTTCGTGCTCCAGCGCCCGGCCTTTGTCGGTGAGCAAGATGCGCTTGTTGCGGCGATCCTGGCTGTCTTCGCAGCGCGTCACGAGCTCGCGGCGCACCATGTTGTCGAGCATGGCCGTCAGGCTGGCCTTGTCGCGGTTCACGGCGTCGGCTATCTGCTGCTGATTCACGCAGTCTTGGCGCCAGAGGTAGCGTAGCACCTGCATCATCTCGGTGGTGAGGTCGATGCTGCACTCCTTGAACCGCTGGCGCAAGTAACATCGAAATGCACTGCCCGTAAGCATGATAGCTTCAGAAAAAGCGGCTAAGGATTCGGGGGAGACCACGGATGACGTAAAGGAAAAGACAAAGTTACGTAACATACCGTTAGAGGTCTAACATTGTTCGGCTCCCTGCCCGTAGCCCGGGAGCTGGGCCTAAAACCGGAACCCAGCCGAAATATACGGGTAGACCCCTTCCCGAGAAAACCCAGCAACTGCCTGAACTAAAACCAATTGTGCAGGTAAAAAATACACACCTCCGCCGTAGCCCATGTGCCAGGTCGAAGATTGCTCGCCCGGCGACCACACCCGCCCGATGTCGTGAAAGGCCACCAGACCCAGCGTACCCGGCAGCAGGTACGAAGTGAAATCCAGCAGCTTGTAGCGCAGCTCCAGGTTATTATATACCATGCTTTTGCCGGTGAAGCGCCACAGGTAATAGCCCCGCAGATTTTGGGCCCCACCCAGCTTGAGCTGTTGATAATAGCTAGCCCGGCCGAGGGTAGTGCCCCCACCCGTGCGGTTGGCAATTACCAGGCTCGAATCACGGGCGGGGCTGGCGTAGAACGTAAACTCGGTCAGGGCTTGGCCGAAGGCGTGCGGGTCGCGGTCGAAGCGGCGCAGGCCGCTTACGCTCGTGCTCCAGTACACGCCCCGGTGGGCCACCAGGGCGCGGTCGCGGGTGTCGAAGATGGCGCTGCCAGTGAGGCCGCCGTAGGCTTGCTGACTAAAAACTTCTTCATCGGGATTCTGCTCGTTGTACACGCGCAGGTAGCGACTGCGGTTTTCTTCCGCATCGCTGGTGTAGTACTGGCCCAGCAGGCCACCGCTCAAGCGCCAGCGTTGGTAAGTGCGGCTCAGGCGCACGTCGGCCGTAAACAGGTTGTACACGCCGCGGTAGTAGCGGATGCGCCGGTCGCCCTCGTTGACGAACTCCGTTTCGTTGCCCACGCCAAAGAAGTTGCTGTTGTAGTGCGGGCCTTTCGATTGCAGGTTCACCACTAAATCGTTACGCCCCAGCGCCCGTTTAAAGTCGCCGTTATAGTTAAGCAGCAGTGAGTTGTTGCCAAAACCATAGTTTATCAGCAGGCTCTGCCGCGAGCCATAGGGTGCCTTGTGAAAAGCCTGTCGTTGGTAAATAAAATTACCAATCAGCTGCACGCCGTAATCCCGGTTGTATCCAGCTAAAATCAGCGGCTGCAAGAAATTGTATTTGTAGCCCGTGCGCGGGAAGGCGTTGATGGTGGTATCGGTCGAGGTACGCACGCGGGCCAGCCCGGCGGCCGGCAAGTGGTTGGGCTCGTCGGCCCGGTCGTAAATCCAGAGCTTGGTTTTCTGGCGCAGGCCGGGGTCTACGGTAAAGGTATCGTTATCGGCACCGCCAATCAGACGCACGCGGATGGGCGAGCGAGCGGTGCCCGTCACGGCAAAAGCATCCTCGCCTCCCTGGCCGTAGATGCGCAGCTCGCGGGTCACGGAGGGGTCGAACGTACGCTGGTAGAGCACGGCCCCGATGGTACCGTCCTTCTTGAGCTTGGTGCTCGTGACGCGCAGCCGCCCCTGCGGCTCGTGGGCAATTTCGAGGCGCTCGCGCTTGTCGGAGCCGGCGATAGTCACCGTGCGGGCTAGGAAGCGGTAGTACCGTAGCGCCTGCTTTGCCAGAATGTCGCGCCGGGCCTTGAGGTCGCGGGCCAGCCGGGGGCCGCTGAGTTGATAGATAGTCGGCGGTAGCCGACGCAAGGCGCTGTCTATGAGCCCGTCGGTGAGCCGGGCCTGCACGTAGGCAATCTGCTTTTTCCAGTCGTCTTCGCCCAACTCATTGAGGAAGAACCGGTCGAAGTCACGGGCTTTGTCGTTCCAGCGGTTGATGGACCGAATGTGGTCGTCGTAGCCCTGCACGTTGGATTTGAAGATGTGGCGCGACAGCGCCCAGGGTAGCGCTCCCGAGGGTTTGTAAAACACGTGGTCGCGGTCGCGGGGTACGGGCTCGTAGCGGCTGCCTTTCTCGGTTTCTATGCGCTGCCAGCGCCACTGGTCCTCGTGGCGGTCGTAGTCGCCGAGCAGCATGTCAAGCAGGCGGGCGCGCAGCACGGTGGCCTGGTCTACGCGGTTGTCGTTGTCTTTTTGCAGGCGGTCCTGGGCCTTCTCCGTATTGTCGGTTTTGTCGGCATCCAGCGGCTCGCGCTCCTCGAAGAGGAAAGTCTGGTTGGCAAAATCCTGGCGGTACTGGCCCAGGGCGGGGTCGTCGGGTACGAAGACTATTTCGGGATTGGCGTGCGGAATGCCCAGCGCCGCCGCCAGCGGCGGCACTACGAGCGCCGAGTACGGATGCGAGGCCGACACCTGGTCCTGCAAGATGTCCTTGGCGATGGTAGGCCGTAGCGCGGGCGGCAGGCCGCGTTCGGGATATTTCTGGATAGTGCGCAGCACCCACTCCTGCCCGCTGGCATCGCGCATTCGCAACGACTTGGTTTGCAAGCCGCCGCCCCGCTGCTCAATGGTGAGACCACCCTTTTCGCGGCTCAGGTGAAACACCCGCAGCCGTACGGGCGCGGCCCAGAGCTGGCGGTAGCTCTGGCCCAGCAGCCAGCGGTGCGTGGCCGAGACTTCGTTGTAAGTTGGCTCGATGGCCACGGTTACGCTGTCGGCCGGGCCCGGAGCCTGCGCCCTAGCTGGGCTTGCTAGCCCGGCCAAAGCACTCAGAGCGAAGATAGTTTTTGTAGGAAAAGAATAAAAAGTAGGCAAGCGCGCATCTGCGCGGGCATAGGGCCGAGCGCAGCAAACATGGTAAATACGAGAATGGTCCGAATGGTTTTTACTTCCCCTGGCTTAAATACGGATACTCCGCGGCTTACTGTTTAATAATCAGCAACTCCCAAGATAACATTGGCTTAATTCACTACCCCGCAGGCACTAATTGCCGTTGTGCAACTCCATTGGTCTGGCTAGCTGCTAGCTGGCGCGGCTTCTTGTTTTTCTTCTGGCGATTCCACCAAACGAAGAAGCCCGTGACGGGCAGCGAGGCGCACACCAGGCTCGCCAGGAAAGCCAGAATTTTGGTGGGCCAGCCCAGAATAGCGCCCACGTGCAGGTCGTAATTCATTCCCAGAAATTTCTCACCAGCCGCCTTACCGCGATATAATTCCGCCTTTTGGAAAGCGCCAGTGCGGGCGTCGTACGTCAATTGGTCGGTGCGGAAGCGGGTGCCCTCACTTTCGTTCACGCGCACCGTGAGCGGATGTTGAAAGTCAGTTAGCGGCTTGGCCGATACGGTCACGGCGGCCGGGATGCGCTGCCAGGCGTCGCGCACGGCGTTGTCGAGGGTGCGGGCGGCTAGGCGCTGCTCGGGGGCGCTCAAGGCAACGGGCTGGGAGTTGCCCGAACCTTTTTTACCCTTACCCCCCTTGCCGCCGTGAGCCTCGGCCGGGTGGCCGGTAGCCAGGTAGGCCACGCCACTACGCACCCAGTCAAACGACCAGGTGAGGCCGGTCAGGGCAATGACCAGGGCTACCAGCGTCACGTAGAAGCCCACCGTGTTGTGCAGATCGTAATTAAGGCGCTTGCCCGAGGCATCCCACTTTATCTTAAAGCGCTGCTTGCGGGCAGCCTTGTTCTTGGGCCACCACAGCACGAGGCCCGAAAGCAGCAGCAGCACGAAGATGAAGGTGCCGTAGCTCACGACCTGGCGGCCGGCGTCGCCGAGCAGCAAGTCCCAATGCACGCTTTTAACGAGCTGAAAAAATTCGTACTTATTATCGATGATGCCCGTCACCTGCCCGGTGTACGGATTCACGTAGGCCGACTTCAGCACCTCGACTTGTCCCCAAAAATACGGCTTGCCGGGCGTGCCCTTGTAAGCCATGAAGCTCCAGGCGCGGTCGGGTGCCCGGTAGGCGGTGGCGTAGTACACCGGCGCGCCGGGCCCCAGCGCGGCCACCGCCTTTTGATACACCACGCTGTACGGCAAGGGCTGGGTGCCAGCCGGCGGCGGGGCCACGAACAACGTGCTACGGTGCGCCACTTCAAAAAGCTCGCGCTGAAATACGTAGAGGCAGCCCGTCAGGCTTACCACCAGCACCACGAGCCCCGAGGCGAGCCCCAGCCACAGGTGCAGCTTGCCAATTAGCTTTTTGAAGTCCATAGCCATAGCGTGTAAGCTGAGCGCGGCTGGCAGCACCCGTGCGGTACCGCCAGCCGCGACTGGTTTAGAAAAGATTAAAACGCGTAGCCGGCCGTAAGGCGGAAGTTGGTGGGGGCCTCGGGCTGCCAGTAGTAGTAGCTGCCGATGCCCGTAGTACTGGTACCCAGCGAGGGATTGGGCACGTAGGTGCCCGCCGCGTAGTTGTAGCGGCCGGTCAAATTGTTAACCAACAGATTCACGCTCAAGTGCTCACCCTGCCACGACACGCCGCCATCGAGGCGGAAGTAGTTGTCCGGCAGCACGGTACCTTGGTTACCCAGGCCCGCGTAGCGCTCCACCTGCCACTGCATGCCGCCCGAGAGACCAAAGCCTTTGAGTGCGCCGCGCTGCAAGCGGTAGCTCAGCCAGGCATTGCTGTTATGCTTGGCGGTGCTACCCAGCCGGCGGCCCACGTTGACTTCGTTGTTATCCTTCGTGATGGTGGGGTCGAGCCAGGCGTAGTTGGCTACCAGATTCAGGCCCGAAATCAGTTCGCCCGTGAAATCGGCCTCAATGCCCCGCGAGCGCACCTCGCCGGTTTGCACCGAGAAGCGGTTGTCGGTCGGGTCGGTGGTCAGGACGTTGGTTTTGGTGATGTTAAACGCCGCGATGGTAGTGCTGAAGCGGCCGTCCAACCAGTCGCGCTTGAGACCGGCCTCCAGGTTGCGACCGCGCTGCGGATCGAAGAAGTTGCCGTTGCGGTCCTGCCCCGTCTGCGGCACAAACGACTGGTCGTACAGGGCATACACGGCCGTGTTGGGGGCCACGGTGGCGCTCAAGCCAAAGCGCGGGGTCACCACGTTTTTCTTGATGCGGGCCTGCACGTTATTGTTGTTCGAGTACCGGGCGGCTAGCGTCAGGCGCAGGCGGTTGTCGAAAAAGCCTAGTTCGTCTTGTGCATATAGGCCGACGTATTTGGTGAAGCCCTTGTATGGCCCGCGGCGGTCGAGGTCTACTGCCCGCACCGTCCCGAGGTCCAGCAGCGTGGCGGGCGGAGTGGCCTGGGTGTAGTAGGTGGGCCGCGTCACGTCGAGCGCCAGCGTACCGCCCGCGCCGAAGTCGGCCACGTAGGTTTTATCCGAGGCGTCGAGCCCCACGATGATGCGGTGCTGCACTGCCCCGGTTTGCACGGTACCATTCAGGAAAGCCTGGCCGGTGAGGGTGTAATTATCGACGTCGTAGATGGAGACGGTGCGATTCAGGACGTTCTGCGGCAGCGTGTTGGCTGGCAAGTAGCTCGGCAGCGAGGCCGGGTTTACGTTGGGATTGAACGAGCCCGCTCCGATCCAGTTGGAGATGCCGCGCATGGCGTAGCGTAGGTAGGCTACCTGCGCGGTGAGTTTCCAGTTGTCGCCGAAGCGGTGCTCCACGTTGCCAAACAGGCTGTGGTCGTTCACCCGCGACGAGCCCATAACCGGGTCGTAGAGCGAGAAATCCTGCCCCACGCTCTTGTAGCCATTGGGCGAGAACACGTAGTTACCCGCCGTGCCGAAGTTGGAGTACTGGTACACGTACTGCACCGTAGCCGTGGTGTTGTCGTCGAACTGGTAGCGCAGGCTGGGGGCCAGGGCCACCTTACGGTTGAAGTCAAAGCCCTGGTACGAGTTCAGGCTCTGCCCCATCACGTTGAGGCGGTATTGCAGGCGGTTGTCCTTGCTGAGCTTGCCGTCGAGATCGGCCGTAGCCCGGTACTGCCCGAAGCTACCCAGCGTGAGGCCCACGGCCTTGCGGCTGGTACCGGTAGGGGCCTTCAGCACCGCGTTGTAGAAGCCGCCGGCTTCGGTATTGCTCACCAGAAAGCCGCCCGGCCCCTTCACAAACTCCACACGCTCGATAAAGGAGGCGTCCTCGGCCAGCGGGCCGAAGTAGTTGCCGATGCTCAAGCCATTGCGCAACGAACCGAAGCCCGTGTTGAAGCCCCGCACGGTAATGCGGGCGTACACGTTGTTCCAGTGGCCGGGCGTAACCACCCCGCTTACATTGCGCGAGATACCCTCAACCGGCGTGAAAATCTGTTGGTCGGCCAGCAGTTGGCTCGTCACCACCTGCACGCTCTGCGGCGCTTCGAGCAGCGGCTCGCCCAGGCGTAGCGAGTTAGACGGGTTGGGGCGGCGGTAGCGGTTGTGGCTGCCGGTTACGGTTACCTCGTCGAGATCCTGCTGGCTTTCGGCCAGGCTGAAATTCTGCAGCAGCGGCTGGTCGCCGGCTATCACCACTGTGCGCTCCTGCATGGTGAACCCTACCAAACGCACGCCCAGCGTGTAGGTGCCGGCAGGCACGTTGGTGAGGCGATAGTCGCCGTTGGCGTCGGTATCGGTGCCCTGCGTGGTACCGCGCAGGCCCACCGAGGCTCCTACCACAGGCCGGCCCGTGCGGGCGTCGGTCACGCGGCCCTGCACAACGCTCTGGGCATGGGCCGTAATGGCTAAGCAGCTAATTGCCAAGCCACAGGTGAGATTTTTACCGGAAGAAAAAGTACAAAAAGGTGTCAAAGCGAAAAAGGCTAGTAGCAGAATCTACCGCAAAGCTACGGCTGACTTGACCCTTATTTTTAATTAGTCTAATTAAAAATACAAGCCAACTTCACTATGACTTCACCTCTAACCAGATAAGGTTTGCCTTTCCAGGCCACCCTGCCAGCATCCCAGGGGCTGGGCAACCGGTTCGCCGGGCGACCGTTTGCCATGTGCTCGCTACCCGCCCGAGCCCTCTATTCATCCGGTCTATTTTTGTCCATGACTTCTCTTCCTTTCGATCAGATCATCCTTGAAAATCCTTTTGTAAGCGAGTTACGCGGCGATGCCTCGGGCCTGGCCGGCTCGCGCCAGGTACCGGGCTACCACTACTCGCACGTTACCCCTACGCCCGTGGCCGATCCGCACCTGCTGGCTTGGTCCGACGAACTGGCCGCCTACCTGGGGCTGGCCCGGCCCGCCGAGCGTGGCCCGGCCGTGGCGGCGCTGGCCGGCAACCTGGTTACGAGTAGTATGCGGCCCTTCGCGGCACGCTACGGCGGGCATCAGTTTGGCAACTGGGCTGGGCAGCTCGGCGATGGCCGGGCCATCGGGCTAGGCCAGGTGGCCGCCCGCGATGGCTCGCGCTGGGAAGTTCAGCTTAAAGGAGCTGGCCCCACGCCCTACTCGCGGCGGGCCGATGGCCGGGCGGTGCTGCGCTCGTCGGTACGCGAGTTTTTGTGCAGCGAGGCCATGCACCACCTCGGCGTGCCCACCACCCGCGCCCTAAGCCTGGTTGCTACCGGCGATGAGGTGGTGCGCGACATGTTTTACGACGGCCACCCGCAGGCGGAGCCGGGCGCCATCGTGGCACGGGTGGCTCCCACGTTTATCCGGTTTGGTAATTTTCAATTGCTAGCGGCGCTGGGCGAAATCGACAACCTGCGCGCCCTGACCGACTACGTACTGCGCCATCACTACCCCGAGCTGGGTGCGCCCTCGCCCGAGGTGTACATCCAATGGTTTGCAGAAGTAGCCCGGCGCACGGCCGTAATGGTGGCGCACTGGATGACGGTGGGCTTCGTGCACGGCGTTATGAATACCGACAACATGTCCATCCTGGGCCTTACCATCGACTACGGTCCCTACGGCTGGCTGGAGCCCTACGACCTTGAGTGGACGCCCAATACTACCGACTTTGGCTCGCGACGCTACGCCTTTGGCCAGCAGCCTCGCGTGGCCTTGTGGAACCTGATGGCGCTGGCCCAGGCCCTGGGGCCGCTGGTGGCCGACCCGCAGGCGTTGCGCGCCGGGCTGGAAGTGTACGTTGAGACGCTGAACGCTACCCAGCACGAACTGTGGCTGCGCAAGCTCGGTCTCACCGCGCTCGACCCAGCCAGCGACCGCGCCCTCACCGAAGCGCTACCCGCCGCCCTGGCCAAACCGCAGCTCGACATGACCATCTTCTTCCGGCAGCTTTCGCACCTGGCCCCTAGCCTACTAACGGGCAATCAAGACGAGGAAATATTCCGCTCCCTACTCGACCAAGCCGCCTACGCCGAGAGTCCCGACCAACATCACCTAACGCGCGACTGGTTGCATCGCTACGCGCTGCGCTTGCGGCAGGAAACCGCCAGCCCCGAGGCCATCCGCGAGCAGATGCTACGCGCCAATCCCAAATACGTGCTACGTAACTACCTCGCCCAGCAGGCCATTACCGCCGCCGAGGCCGGCGACTTGGCCCCGCTCGACACATTATTCGCAGTGCTGAAAACGCCCTTCGACGAGCACCCCGCGCACGAGGCGCTGGCCGCCAAGCGGCCCGACTGGGCGCGGGATAAACCGGGCAGCGCCACGCTCTCGTGCAGCTCGTAGCCGGGGGAGTAGCGCGGACTTTGTAAGTCCGCGTTTAGTTAAGCTAGCGAAGCGCACACTTACAAAGTCCGCGCTACTTCTACGGGCTGGCTCATCGGCTGGCGGCGCACTACCCCGGCCAGCACCTGGGCTAGGCCCGCGCCTACCAGCGCCATGCCCACGCCCACCAGCGCGGGCGAGGTGTAGCCGTAGCCAGCGGCCAGCGGCAGCCCGCCGAGGAAAGCCCCCAGCGCATTACCGATGTTGAAGGCTGCCTGCGTAACGGCAGCGCCCAGCATCTCGGCTCCCTTCGACGAGTGGATCATCAGCATCTGGATGGGGGCCGCCAGCGCCAGCGAGCAGCCACCGGCCACAAACGTGAGACCCAGCGAGATAATTTGATTTTCGGAGCCTAAGAAAACTCCTAGCAAGGTGGCCGCCATCGCCAGCAGCAGGGCAAAACAGGCGGTGAGCGGCGAGAAGCGGTCAGCTAGCTTACCGCCTACCACATTGCCCGCAAACATACCCAGCCCCACCAGCACCATCACGTAGGGCACGTAGCCCGGCGGGAAGCGCGACACCTCCGTCATGAGCGGGGCAATGTAGCTGACCCAGCAAAACAAGCCCCCCGTGCCGATGGCCGTGATGAGCACGATCAGCCAGGTGGTCAGGCGCGTCACCAGCCGCCGCTCGGCCCCGGCGTCGCCGGCCCGCTGCACCGGCAGGGTGGGTAGCAGGAGGTACAGCGCCAGCAAGGTGAGCAGCCCCAGCGCCCCGGCCCCGCCCAGCGCGTAGCGCCAAGAGTAATATTGGCCCAAATAAGTACCCAGCGGCACCGTGAGCAGGTTGGCGATGGTGAGACCGGCAAACATGGTAGCGATGGCCTGCGCCTGCTTGCCGCGGGCCGCCAGCTGGCTGGCTACCACCGACCCCACCCCAAAGAATGCGCCGTGCGGCAGCCCCGCCAGCAGCCGGCTGAAGAACAGCACGGTATTGTTAGGAGCAAAAGCCGAGAGCACGTTAAAAACTGTGAACCCCGCCATGAGCAGCACCAGCAGCCGCTTGGGGGGCACGTTGCGCCCCAGTAGGGTGAGCAGCGGCGCTCCAATAACGACGCCCAGCGCGTAGGCCGAAATAGCGTAGCCCGCCTGCGGGATTGTAATGCGGTAGTCGGCGGCAATGCTGGGCAGCAGGCCCATCATTACGAATTCGGTGGTGCCAATGGCCAGGCCGCCGAGCGCCAGCGGCACTAATTGCTTATTCAACTGAAAAGAGTACGTTCGCTACAAAGGAACGGCAGGTTTACCCTCCTCAACGCACCCGCACCCGGCGAGCAGCTTATATGGGAAGGCAAACCTGCTGGGACGGGCACCAAGGGCGGGGCTATTCCGCCTTCTGGTTGAGGTAGTTCTTGGCCAAGTCGTTGAGCTTGGTATCAGTGAGCTGCTCTTCTGCCAAAGTTTGGTGCAGCAGGTCGGCGACCGTAGTATGCGCGAGGCGCTCAGCGTAGTGCGCGGCGGTGCCGTAGCCAGCTATCTCGTAGTGCTCAATACGCTGGGCAGCAGCGATGAGGGCAGCGTCCATCACTTCAGGCGTAGCCTGCTCCGACATCGTTTCCTGCCCTTCAGTAATGAGGCCAGCCATAGCCCGGCAGGAGTGACCGTCGAGGTTGACTCCCAGGTCTTTGCCGATGCGCTCCAGGCGCAGTACCTGCTTCTCGGTTTCGTGCAGGTGCTTGGTGAAGCTGGCCCGCAGGCGGCCATCCTTGGCTTTTTCGGCCATCAGGGGCAGGGCGCGCACCAGTTGGGTTTCGGCGCTGTACAGGTCTTTGAGTTGCAGTTCGAGCAGATCGTCGAGAGTTTCCAGCTTGTCGGCCATAGTAGGGGTAAGATAGGATGGTAAATCGCCCGGCCCAGGGTGGCGGCCGGCCCGCGGTAGTACGCCCGCCGGGCGGCTACGTTGAGGCCGGCCAACGCCCGGTAGTCTAATAGCAGCCTATTTACCGCCACCTTTTACCAACTGATAGTAAGTAAATTATACACACACCGACTTATTAAATCTACCAGGAGACCTGATCTGCTTTTGCGTAGTACACGCGCTCACAATACGTGATGTTATGCCGGAGCTGCGGCGTTTACCTAGCTACCTTCCCGCTATTTTCCTTCAGTTTAGTGCAGGGTTAAAAGGCTAGTAAGCAGTAGATGAGCCACCCGCCTCACCTCCGTACTTCTACGGGCACCCCTCCTAAAATCCGTATTTCCTGACTGGCCCTGGGCAGAAAAATGGCCGTTAACTAATCGAGTTGACTTCTTCGGTTGATTTACCCGCCACCGCCCCTATGGAAAACAGCCCTAACATCGACCCCAACCAGGCCGGTAAAACCTACCAGCAAACCGCCAATAACGTACCCAAGAGCGGTGAGCGGCCCGACCAGGGCAGCGCGCCTACTATGAATCCCTGGGACAACTCCAATAAGGACGACGCCGACAAGCGCGTGATGGAAGCACCCGATACCCTGGGAGCCAAGTACGCCCACCCCATCTTGGCCCAGCCGCCCGAGGAGTTGCTGCATCTCAAGCTGGGCCGCCCAGCTACGGTGGCGGCCGGCATTACGGCGGTGCTCAAGTCGGGCAGCTTTAGCTTCCGGGAAGATGGCCCGGTGCGGGGCACCCACGCGCTGCTCAAGCTCAATCAGAAGGATGGCTTCGACTGCTCAAGCTGCGCTTGGCCCGATCCCGACGACCACCGCTCGGTGGCCGAGTTTTGCGAAAACGGCGCCAAGGCCACGGCCTCCGACGCACAATCGGACCCGGTGGGACCGGAGTTCTTCGCCAAGCACAGCTTAGTAGACCTCTCGCACATGACCGACCGCGACCTCAACAATGCCGGTCGCCTCACCCACCCCATGGTACTGCGGCCGGGCGCCACGCACTACACCCCCATTTCCTGGCCCGAGGCTTTTCAGTTGGTCGGCCGAGAATTGAACGCCTTGGCCTCGCCCGACGAGGCTATTTTTTACACCTCGGGCAAAGTACCCAACGAGCCGGCGTATTTATATCAGCTATTCGTGCGGCAGTTTGGCACCAACAATTTACCCGATTGCTCCAACATGTGCCACGAGAGCAGCGGCGCGGCCATGAGTCCCACCACTGGCTTGGGCAAAGGCTCGGTAACGCTCAATGACTTTTACGAAGCCGAGGTTATCCTCATCATCGGTCAGAATCCCGGTACTAACCACCCGCGTATGCTATCGGCGCTGCAAAAAGCGAAGAAGAACGGGGCCAAAATTATTAGCATCAATCCCTTGCACGAAGCAGGGCTGCTGCATTTCAAAAACCCCCAGGACTTCATGAATCCGCTAAAAGCACTGGGCACGCTATTCGGTGATGGCACCCCTATCACTGACATCTACTTGCAAGTGCGCATCAATAGCGACCAACTCGTACTGCGCGGTCTGATGAAATGCCTGCTCGAAGCGGAGGAGCTGAATCCTCACCAAGTGCTTGATCATGAGTTTATCCGCGATTACACCACCGGCTACCCTGATCTGATAAAAACTCTGCACGAAACCAGTTGGGTGGATATTGAAGAAACCAGTGGCCTCACCCGCGCCCAGATTCAGGAGGCCGCCAACCTCATTGCCCGACACAAGAAGGTAATAACGTGCTGGGCAATGGGCCTCACGCAGCAAAAAAACGGGGTGTACACCATTCAGGAAATCATCAACATGCATTTTATGAAGGGTGCCATCGGGATTGCGGGTGCGGGCCTGTGCCCGGTGCGCGGCCACTCCAACGTGCAGGGCGACCGCACGATGGGTATCTGGGAACGCCCCGGCAATGACTTCTTAGACGCGCTCGAAAGAGAATTTCATTTTAAAGCTCCGCGTGCTCATGGCCTCGACACCGTAGAATCGGTGAAGGCACTGCACGATGGCAAGGTTAAGATTTTCGTGGCTCTAGGCGGCAATATGCTCGCAGCCTGCTCCGACACTGAGTTTGTGGCCGCAGGCATGCGTAAGCTTCGCCTCTCGGTGCACATCACCCCCAAACTCAACCGCAGCCACCTTACCAACGGCGAGATGGCTCTGCTGCTGCCCTGCTACACTCGCATCGACATCGATCGGCAGCTAAGCGGCCAGCAGTTTATGAGCTGTGAAAACTCGATGGGCGTGGTGAGCATGAGCAAGGGCGTATTAGAACCCGTCCCCGGCCAGATGCTCAGCGAAGTTGCCATTGTGTGCGGCTTGGCACTGGCCACGCTCGGCGAGCGCAGCACCGTAGACTGGGTGGGCTGCACGCAGAACTACGACCTCATCCGCGAATACGTGGCACGTACCGTACCGGGCTTCGAGAAATTCAATGAGAAGCTACGCCATCCCGGTGGCTTCTACCTCCCCAACGGACCCCGCGAGCGCAATTTCACCACGGATAACGGCAAGGCCAACTTCACGGCCACGCCCTACGAAAAGCACATGCTAGAACCCGGCCAGCTAGTGTTGATGACCATTCGCTCACACGATCAGTTCAACACCACTGTGTACGACTATAATGACCGCTACCGGGGCGTGTACAACGAGCGCCGCGTCATTTTTATGCACGCCGCCGACATTGCCGAGCGCGGCCTGCGTGCCCGGCAGCTCGTCACCATCACCAGCCACTTCGAGGGCCAGCAGCGCCACGCCGAGAAGTTTATCGTGGTACCCTACGACATTCCGCAGGGAAACTGCGCCGTGTATTTTCCGGAGGGTAACCTATTGGTGCCCATCGGCTCCGTGGCGTATAAAAGCAACACGCCCACTTCCAAATTTGTAGTCGTGACGGTGGCTTCAATTGAAAGTGCTAACACGCAGCAGTCAGCCAATAGGCAAATTGCCGTGCCAGCTTAATTTTCTTCACGAAGGTACTAAACGCAAAACTCCCCCTGCCGTTCGCTGGTGAAAGCGGGGCAGGGGGAATTACTGGAAAGGTTGGCGGCGACCGACTCTCCCACCGGTGAAGGCAGTACCATAGGCGCTCCGGGGCTTAACGACTCTGTTCGGAATGGGAAGAGGTGAACACCCGGGCTAAAGCCACCATTGC
>CAJYVK010000097.1 GCA_913778455.1 uncultured Hymenobacter sp.
CGGGCCCTGGCCCGCCTCCAAAAGAAAGAAGATCAAGCCACGGCCCTGCTGCGCCGCAGCCGCCAAGACGTGACGGGCCTGCAAACCCGCGTGTCGGACGGCTACATCCAGGTGCTGGAGCTGCAAGACATGGTGCGCGAGCAGATGGGGCGCTTCAATGGCCGCAGCCACACGGTCGAAACGCCGCCGCTGTGGCAGCCCGACAGCATCGTGGCCGACGAGCAGACGAGCGCCCTAGTGCGTCAGTCGTACGCCGCCCAGCGCCCGCTGGTGAGCTACTACTTCGCCGAGAACTGGGACTACTGGCTGTGGATGGTGGTGCTGGCCGGCGGGTTCTTCCTGTGGGTGTTTCGTAATTTCCGCGCCCTGCGTGCCGATACCGCCGAGGCCACGCCCCCCGCCGTGCCGCTGGAGGTGCCCGGCCACCGCCTGCACTACCTGCGGCCGGTGCCGGTAGCTTCCTCGTTGCTGGTGGTATTCAGCCTGGCCCCGTTCTTCGACCTCAACGCGCCGGCTGCCTACACGAGCCTGCTGCAATTGCTGCTGCTCGTTACGGTGTCGGTGCTGGGCTGGCGCAGCTGGCCCCGGCCGCTGTTCTGGTACTGGGTGGGCATCGTGGTGGCCTTCTTCGTCCTCACGTTTGCCTACGCCGGGCGGGCACCGGGGCTGGGAATGCGCTGGGGGGCGTTGCTGCTCAACGGGGCGGCGCTGGGGCTGGGTTGGCGCTTCTGGCGCTACCTGCGGCAGCACCGGGTACTGGCTGGCTTCGTGCGGCCGGTGGTGCTGCTGTTCGTCGGCCTCAACGGGCTGGCCGTGCTGGCCAACGCCTGCGGCCGCATGAGCTTGGCCAAGATGTTTACCACGACGGCCATTTACGGGCTCACGCAGGGAATAGCGCTGTCGGCCTTCGTGCGGGTGGTGACGGAAGCGGTGTACCTCCAGGTGCGGCGCACCCGGCAGGGCGGGCGGTTTGGCAATCGGTTCAGCTTCGGCAAGCTGGAAAGCGCCCTGCGCAAGGCACTCACCGTGGTAGTCGGCGCCCTCTGGCTCATGCTGTTCTTCGCCAACCTGAACCTCTATAATCTGCTTTACCGTTCGGCAGAGCGGGTGCTCACGGCCCCGCACCAGCTGGGCAGCACCACCTTCACGCTGGGTAACATCCTGCTCTTCGGGGGTATCGTCTTTCTCACCATCCAGTTGCAGAAATACGTGGGCTACTTCTTCGGGGAGGCCGACGACGATTTCAACGCCGACACCGACCGCAAGGGCTCCTGGATGGTGGCCATCCGGCTGGGTATCCTGGCGGTAGGCTTGTTCCTGGCCACGCTGGCCTCGGGGCTGCCAGTCGATAAGATTGCCATCGTGCTCGGTGCCCTGGGCGTGGGGATTGGCCTGGGCCTGCAAAACATCATCAACAACCTCGTGTCGGGCGTCATCCTCATCTTCGAGCGGCCCTTTCAGGTGGGCGACTACATCGAGGTCAACGGTAAGACCGGCCGCGTGAAGGACATCGGCATTCGCTCCAGTAAGCTGATTTCGCAGGCGGGCTCCGAGATTATCTTACCCAACGGCGACTTGCTCTCGGGCCACGTCATCAACTGGACGCTCAGCAACAACCACATCCGCACCGAGCTAGCCCTGAGTCTCGGCCCCGAAACCGACTTGCCGCAGGCTCGCCAGCTCATCACCGAGGAGGTTCTCAACAATCCCAATACCCTGCACCGCGTGGCCCCCGAAATCCTGCTCAACAGCGTGAACACCGCCGGCTATGACCTCAAGGTGCTTTTTTGGATCAACAACATCCGCCAGGAGCAGGTACTCAAAAGCGAGCTGCTGGCCAGTATCTATCAGCGCCTTACCGAAGCCGGCATCACTATGCGTTAAGCAAAACATTCTTTCAATTAGGATTTGTCATTGCGAGCGCAGCGAAGCAATAACAGTCAAACTTTAATTTTTCCTCATGCCCGAAAACGCTCCCCATCTCATCGACGGCAAGCAAACTGCCGAAGACATCAAAGTTGAAATCGCCGCCGAGGTAGCCGCCCGCAAGGCCGCCGGCCAAAAGGTACCGCACCTCGCCGCCATCCTCGTGGGCCACGACGGCGGCTCCGAAACCTACGTGCGCAACAAGGTGCTGGCCTGCGAGCGCGTGGGCTTCGGCAGCACGCTGCTGCGCTTTGAAGACGACATTACCGAGGCCGAGCTGCTGGCCCAGGTGGCCGCCCTCAACGAAGATGCCGACATCGACGGCTTCATCGTGCAGCTGCCGCTGCCCAAGCACATCGACGCCGAGAAGGTTATCGAAGCCATCCGCCCCGAGAAAGACGTGGACGGCTTTCACCCCACCAACCTCGGCCGCATGGTGGCCGGCCTGCCCGCGCTGCTGCCCGCCACACCCTCGGGCATCGTGGAGCTGATGGCCCGCGCCGGCATCAAAACCAGCGGCCAGCACGCCGTAGTTATCGGTCGCAGCAACATCGTGGGTACGCCGGTTAGTATATTGCTGGCTAAGAACTTGGAGACGGCCAACTGCACCGTTACTTTATGCCACTCGCGCACCAAGAACCTGCCCGAGATCGTGCGCCAGGCCGACATTATCGTGGCCGCCATCGGCCGGCCCGAGTTCGTTACGGCCGACATGGTGAAGCCCGGCGCGGTAGTTATCGACGTGGGCACCACCCGCGTGACGGACGCCAATAAGAAGAGCGGCTTCAGCCTGAAGGGCGACGTGAACTTTGCCGAGGTAGCCCCGCTGGCCTCGCGCATCACGCCGGTGCCCGGCGGCGTCGGCCCCATGACCATCGCCATGCTCCTGCTGAATACCCTGCGCGCCGCTAAGGGCGAGATCTATCCGAAGAACTAGTAGCGCGGACTTTGCGAGTCCGCGGCCGGGCGTACAACTCACCCAGCCGCGGACTCACAAAGTCCGCGCTACCGTTCGTAAATTTGACTGACCGGAACCCCCGGCCGCGCCCCGGGCGTTGACGTAAGTCGCGCCCGTTTTTTTATTGTCTATGTCTACCGTTACCGATTTGCTCGCCGCCCTGCCCATTCTGCAACCTGCTTCGGAAGCTTCAACGCTTCCTGTAATGGAGCAGTTTTATACCATTCAGGGCGAAGGATTTAATACGGGGCGGGCGGCCTACTTCATTCGGCTGGGCGGCTGCGACGTGGGCTGCGTGTGGTGCGACGTGAAAGAGTCGTGGGATGCCGATGCGCACCCCCGCCACGCCGTGGCCGACCTTGTGGCGGCGGCCAGCCAGCACCCCGGCCGCAACGTGGTTATCACCGGCGGCGAGCCGCTGATGCACAATTGCCTGCCCCTCACCAAGGCCCTGCAAGCGGCCGGCTTCCAAACCTGGATCGAAACCAGCGGTGCCCACCCACTCTCCGGCAACTGGGATTGGATCTGCGTGTCGCCCAAAAAATTCAAGGCCCCGCTGCCCGAGGTGCTGGCTCACGCCGACGAGCTGAAGATTATCGTCTTCAACGAGAGCGACTTCAAGTGGGCCGAGGAGCACGCCGCCCTGGTGCCGCCTACCACGCGTCTCTACCTCCAGCCCGAGTGGAGCCGCGCCGCCCGCATGACGCCCGCCCTCATCGACTACGTGAAGGCCAACCCGCGCTGGCAGGTATCGTTACAGACCCACAAGTACCTCGACATTCCGTAGCCCCGGGGCGACCTTTTTTGCACTTCTCGGGGAACGGTTCAGCTCGTTGGCTGTTACTAAATCCCAGCCGGCCGTGCCGCCGGCTGGCTGAGAACCGCCCACCCCTATGACGCTCTCCAAGTTTCTGCTCGGTCTGGGCCTGTGCGCCAGCCTGGCTGCCCGGCCCGCGCTTGCCCAGCAAGCGCCGGCTTCCATCACCGACGGTAAGGCTCGTGCTTTGTACGAAAAGGCCCAGAGCCTGTACTACAAAGACCGCCAGCCCCAGCAGGCGCTGCTCGTGTGGCAGCAGCTCACCGACAAGTTTCCCAGCTACGGCGAGCCTTACCTGCGTAAGGCCTCGCTTCAGTTGACCAACGGCGACCACGCGGGAGCCTACGAATCGTACAAGCAGGGCCTGAGCAAGCTGCCCGTGGAGCCCAGCCACGCGGCCGAGTACCTGGTGCTCGGCAAGCTCGCGATGGAGGTGGGCGACTACGCCACCGTGCGCCAGGCGTATACCAATTACCTAGCCACCAACCCTGCCAACAAGGTGAAAGTGGCCCTCGCCCAGCGGCAGCTGCAAAACTGCGATTTTGCGGCCGAGGCGATGGCGCACCCCACCGGCCCCGCGCCCGAGGTGCTGCCCGCCCCGCTCAACCAGTTTCGCCACCAGTATTTTCCCGTGCTCACGGCCGATAGCAAGTCGCTCATCTTCACGGTGCAGCGTAACCCCGAGAAGGTAGGACAGGAAAACGAGGACGTGTTCATCAGCACCGTGGGGGCCGATGGGGCGTTTGGGGCGCCGCAGTCGATATCGCCCGAAATCAACTCCCGCGAGAACGAGGGCACCGCTACCATCTCCGGCGATGGCAATACGCTCGTCTTCACGAGTTGCGGCCGGCCGGGCGGCGTGGGTAGCTGCGACCTGTACATCTCGCACCGCCGGGGTAGTAAGTGGACGCCCCCGCGCAACCTGGGCCTGCTCGTCAATTCCAAGGCCTGGGATTCGCAGCCCTCGCTCTCGGCCGATGGCCGGACGCTCTACTTCTCGTCGCAGCGCGGTGGCGGGCTGGGCGGCTACGACATCTACGTGAGCACGCTGGGGGCTGATGGTACCTGGGGGCCAGCCCGCAACGTGGGCGCGCCCATCAACACCGCCGGCGACGATCTGGCACCCTTTATTCACGCCAGCGGTACTACGCTCTACTACGCCACCGATGGCCTCGTGGGCCTGGGCAGCAGCGATATTTTCCGCGCTGAGCTCGACGCCAAGGGCCAGTGGGGCACCCCGCGCAACCTGGGCTATCCATTCAACACCTTCGCCAACGAGGCCTCGCTCTACATCTCGTCCGACAACCGGCGGGCCTACTACACCCGCTCCGAGCCGCCGCAGCCCGGCGCCCCGGCCACGGCGCTGCCGGCCATCCGCATCTACGGCACGGAGGTGCCCGCCAGCGTGCGGGCTCGCGAAACTAGTACCTACACCCAGGGGCGCGTATTTGACGCCGTGACGAAGAAGCCGCTCAACGCCGTGGTGCAGCTCTTCGACCTCGGTACCAACGCCCTTACCCAGCAGGTGTACTCCGACGCCGAAAATGGCCAGTATACCGTGGTGCTCAACGAGGGCCGAGCCTACGCCATGTACGCCAGCGCGCCCGGCTACCTGCTCAAAAGCCTCAGTTTCGACTACTCGGCGCCGCAGAAGTTCGACCCGCTCACCCTCGACCTCTACCTCGACCCGGCCAAGAGCGGCCGCAGCGCGGTGCTGAACAACCTGTTCTTCGACTCCAACCAGGCCACCCTCAAGCCCCGCTCGCGCACCGAGCTCGACCGCCTCGTGGAGTTTTTGCGCCAGGACCCCAGCCTGCGCGTGGAGGTGGCTGGCCACACCGACAACGTCGGTACGCCGGCCGCCAACCTTAGCCTCAGCCAGCGCCGTGCCCAGGCCGTGCTGGCCTACCTCACCGCCCACGGCGTGCCCGCCACCCGCCTCCGCGCCAAGGGCTACGGCGAAACCAAGCCCCTCGCGGGCAACGATACTGAGGCGCACCGCGCCCAAAACCGTCGAATTGAGTTGCGAATCCTGTAAAATGCATACCTCAAGCATTACTTTAAGTATGGCCCGTATGAGGTAAACCCGGCTGATTTTCTTTAAAGAAAGGCTTGAGAAAAGTGAAAATTTAGTAGGATTTATCAAATAAAAGATAGTGCCCGCCGAAGTGCGGGCATTTTTTTTGAAATAAGCGCTACTTTTTTTAACGAAAATAAACAGTCGATAATCAGGGGTTTGTGAAATTTAGAAAAAATGCTTTGATGAAAAAAGTGCTAAAATGACCTGATTTCGTCCTATTTGGAAAAGACTCGTACGTTTGGCTCAGTTCTCCGAATCAATAAACCCAAACACAAGTCCCCAACCCTATGCGACAGTCATTTTTTCACCCTTCACACTTTTTCACCAATGAACAACCTCCTCCTTGCCGCCTGCCTCACGGCCAGCCTCGCCACTGCCAGCGCCACCACGCGTAAGAAGCCCACTGAGGATTATCCCAAAGCCATCCAGGTGCGGGCCACTACGCTCACCCAGGCGCTGGCCCACCACATCCACTTCAACGAGGGCCAGTACCTGCGCATCAAGCGCCTGCACCTGAAATACCTCAGCGAACGCCTGGAGCTGGAGCGCAGCCTGGCCGGCGAGCCCGCCGAAGTGCGCGATACCCAGCTGGCCGCCGCGCAGCTGCGCTACGAGCAGAAGCTCAACGACCTGCTGCATCCCGATCAGCGCGTGGCGTATCAGCAGCTACGGGCCAACTTTACGGCCCACCGCCTGTAAGTTGTAATGATTTTTAATGACCGCCGATGTAAGCTACATCCGCATCGGCGGTCATTAAAAAAGTGCTTGTCTACTCATGAAAAAATTTGAATACCGCCTACTCAATCCTGAAAAGGGATTCATCAGTGGTATCGACTACGAAGAGCTTACCCAACACCTCAACCACTTAGGTAGCCAGGGCTGGGAAGTGGTATCAACGGTTGGTATCACTGCGGGGATGGCCGGCCAGATGACCGGCCTGCTCATCACCCTCAAGCGCGAGCTGCCGGGGTAGGGTAGGGCAGAAGCAAAAAGGTCCGCTTCCCATTGGGAGGCGGACCTTTTTTATTGGTAGGGTAGCGATTAGGCGCGCTCGCTGATGGCTACGTAGTCGCGCTCGCGCTCGCCCACGTAAATCTGCCGGGGGCGGCCGATGGGCTCCTTGTTCTCGCGCATCTCCTTCCACTGGGCAATCCAGCCGGGCAGACGGCCCAGGGCGAAGAGTACCGTGAACATATCGGTCGGAATACCGAGCGCCTTGTAGATGATACCCGAGTAAAAGTCTACGTTCGGGTAAAGCTTGCGCTCGATGAAGTAGGGGTCGGTGAGGGCAGCTTGCTCCAGCTCCTGCGCGATTTTCAGCAGCGGGCTGTCTTCCAGGCCCAGCGCTTTGAGGACCTCGTCGGCGGCCTTCTTAATGATTTTGGCCCGCGGGTCGAAGTTTTTGTACACGCGGTGGCCGAAGCCCATGAGGCGGAACGGGTCGTTCTTGTCCTTGGCCTTGGCAATGAACTTGCTGGTGTCGCCGCCGTCGCGCTCGATGGCTTCGAGCATCTCGATCACCTCCTGATTGGCACCGCCGTGCAGCGGACCCCACAGCGCGTTGATGCCCGCCGATACCGAGCCGTAGAGGCTGGCGTTGGCCGAACCCACGAGGCGCACGGTGCTGGTTGAGCAGTTCTGCTCGTGGTCGGCGTGCAAGATGAGCAGCTTGTTGAGGGCGGCTACCACGATGGGGTTGACTTCGTACTTCTCGGTGGGGAAGCTGAACATCATGTACAGGAAGTTCGCGCAGTAGTCGAGGTCATTGCGCGGGTAGTTGAGCGGGTGGCCCACCGAGTTTTTGTAGGTCCAGGCCGCGATGGTCGACATCTTGGCCATCAGGCGCACGATGTTGAGGTCGATTTCTTCCTTGCTCTGGTTGGGGTTGATGCTTTCGGGATAGAAGCCGGTGAGCGCGCAGGTGAGGCTGCTCAGGATGGCCATCGGGTGGGTGCTGCTGGGGAAGCCGTCAAAAATCTTGCGGATGTCCTCGTGCACCAGCGTGTGCTTGGTGATGTGGCCGCTAAACGCTTTCAGCTCGGCCTCGGTCGGGAGCTTGCCATAAATCAGCAGATAAGCCACTTCCAGGAAGCTCGACTTTTCGGCCAGCTGCTCGATGGGGTAGCCCCGGTAGCGCAAAATACCTTCCTCACCGTCGAGGAAAGTAATGGCGCTTTTGGTGGCCCCGGTGTTTTTGTAGCCCGAGTCGAGCGTTACGTAGCCGGTTTGGTCGCGCAGCTTGCCGATGTCAAAGGCCTTTTCGTGCTCGGTGCCCTCAAAGATGGGCAGGGTAATGGACTGGCCGCCCGGGAGGTTGAGTTCAGCAGTTTCTGCCATTGGGTTGGGTAGGATAGGGAAATGAAGTCGCAGCCTCTTGAAGGCGCTAAGCTACGGCCCACGCCGTAAGCCGGGAAATTTTTACGGGCTTGCGCACGCTCTACTACAGCCAAGGGCGGCCGCAGGTTTCCGTAACTGCCACAGTTTGGCCGCAAAAGCTCGCCCGGGAACGTTTGCAAGGATTTTTTAGGAGCGCGGTCTATTTACCAATGCAAAACTGAGTGAAGATGCTCGTGAGCAGGTCGTCAGATGAAATCTCGCCGGTGATCTCGCCCAGCGCGCCGAGGGCGTGGCGCAGGTCGGCGGCCAGCAGCTCGGTGCCCCGGCCCACGTCGAGGCCCTGGCGCACGGCCGCCAGGTGCTGGGCGGCCACTTCGAGGGCGCGGGCGTGGCGCACGTTGGTCACGATGGTGGCCGAGCCCGTGCCCGCCAGCCCCGCGCCACGCACCTGGGTGAGCAGCGTCGCTTGCAGCTCGTCGAGCCCCGCCCGTTGCGCTGCCGAGACGAATTGCAAGGGCTTATTATCAATGTGTAAAGCCTGAAAATCGGCCAGCGTGGCGGGGCCAGCCAGGTCGCGCTTGTTGCCCACGGCCAGCACCGGCAGCTTGGGCAGGGCAGCGGTGAGCTCCGCAATGTCGGCCTGCACTTCGGCGGGCGTAAGCTCGGTGAGGTCGAAAAGGTAGAGCAGCAGCGCCGCCTGGCCGATGCGCTCGCGGGTGCGCCGCACGCCGATGGCCTCCACTTCGTCGGCCGGGTTGTCGCGCAGGCCAGCCGTATCCACGAAGCGAAACCGTAGCCCGTCGATGCTCACCTCATCCTCGATAAAGTCGCGGGTGGTGCCCGGGATGGCCGATACGATAGCCCGCTCCTCGCGTAACAGGGCGTTGAGCAGGGTCGATTTGCCGGCGTTGGGCCGGCCGGCAATCACGGTCGTGATGCCGTTCTTAATCACGTTGCCCAACTCAAACGAGCGCAGCAGCCCCAGCACCACGCCCTGCACCTCGGCCAGCAGCCGGCTCAGCCCGGTGCGGTCGGCAAACTCCACGTCTTCCTCGCCGAAGTCGAGCTCCAGCTCCAGCAGCGCGGCAAACTGCACGAGCTGCGCCCGCAGGCCGCGCAGCTCATCCGAGAAGCCGCCGCGTAGCTGGTTGAGCGCCACCTGGTGGCTCAGCGACGAATCGGCAGCGATGAGGTCGGCCACGGCTTCGGCCTGGGCCAGGTCGAGCGCCCCATTAAGGAAGGCCCGCTTGGTAAACTCGCCGGCCTCGGCCAGCCGGGCACCCTGCCGCAGCAGCGCCGCCAGCAGCTGCCGCACGATGAAGTCGGAGCCGTGGCCCGAGATTTCCACCACATCTTCGCGGGTGTAGGAGCGCGGTCCCCGGTAAAGTGCCAGTACCCCTTCGTCGATAACCTGACCGGTGGCTGGATCGCGTAGCGTACCGTAGTGCAGGGTATGCCCAGGCTGGCTGGCCAGGTTTTTTTTGGAAAACAGCGCCTGCGCGATGGTCACCGCCTCGGGCCCCGACAAGCGCACTACCGCCAGCGCACCCGCACCGGGCGGCGTGGAGAGGGCCACAATGGTGTCGGACCACGGGTTGGCGGGCGTTGAGTTGGGTATCAAGCAGGAGAGATGGTTAATGTAAGGAATAGCTGACCGTGAGTCTTGCCAAGCCACTAGCTATGAATGGTGTTCTGCCTACACTGTCCGTCATGCTGAGCTTGCGAAGCATCTTATTACGCTTGGAAGAACTGTTCTACCCTGACAAGATGCTTCGCAAGCTCAGCATGACGGATGAAAGAGAGAAGGCGGTACTTTATTCCGTAGCCAGAAAAAGATTGCGGCCCACTTCAGCCGAGATGAGCACGGTCGCATCAGCATTGATGCACAATTCCAGTGAGTTGTCGAAGGGTACGCGGCTGAGTACCTGCACCTGCGCGCCCAGCGGCAGGCCCACTTTGTCGAGGTATTGCAGGAAGGGCGCGGAGGTGTCGCGCACGGCGGCGAGGGTGCCGCGCCCCCCCACGGGCAGGTCGGCAAGCAGGCGGTGGGCCGGGCGGCGCATGGCCCCATCCTCGGCCGGGATGGGGTCGCCGTGCGGGTCGAGGGTCGGGAAATTCAGAAACGCATCCAGGCGCTGCATCAGTAGTGGCGACTGCACGTGCTCCAGTTCTTCGGCCACTTCGTGTACCTCATCCCAATTGAAACCCAGCTGCTGTACTAAAAATACCTCCCACAGCCGATGCTTGCGGATGGTGAGCAGGGCCAGCCGCTGGCCCTCGGGCGTGAGGCGTACGCCCCGGTACTTCTCGTAGGCCAGCAGCTCTTTTTCGGCCAGGCGGCGCAGCATGTCCGTAACCGAGGCGGCGCGGGTAGCCAGCGCCGCCGCAATGCGGTTGGTGCTCACATCCTGCCCCGGCTCGGCCTCGGCCAGCTTGTAGATGGTTTTAAGGTAATTTTCCTCGGTAATTGTCATTTAACATTTATCAATTAACATTTAACATTTATCGTTCGACACTCGCTCATTTAACGTCTAGCCTGATTGTCTGCTTAAGCAGCCGTTTTGCAAGAGCTACTACACGTATGGTACAGCCAAGAAAAAATGTTAAATGTTAATTGATAAATGTTAAATGTAAGCTCACCATTTAATCAGCGCCGAGGCCCAGGTGAAGCCCGAGCCGAAGGCGGCCAGGCACACGAGGTCGCCGCGCTTGATGCGGCCCTCCTGCACGGCTTCGCTGAGGGCGATGGGAATGCTGGCGGCGGTGGTGTTGCCGTAACGCTGGATGTTGCTGAAAATCTTGTCGTCGCCGAGGCCCATTTTCTGCTGCACGTACTGCGTGATGCGCAAGTTAGCCTGGTGCGGAATGAGCAGGTCAATGTCGGCGGGTTGGTAGTTATTCTGGTCCAGCGCCTCCTTGATTACCTGCGGGAAGCGTACCACGGCGTGCTTAAACACGTTCTGGCCGTTCATGTAGGGATACATATCGGCCTCGTTGGCAATGGCGTAGTCCACGCGGCCCTCACGGTTGGAGCCCGGCTCCTTCACAATCAGCTCCTCGGCAAACTCGCCCTGCGCGTGCAGGTGCGTGCTCAGGATGCCGTGGCCCTCGGCGCGGGCCGGGCGCAGCACCACGGCCCCGGCGCCATCGCCGAAGATGACCGACACGGCCCGGCCGCGCGTGCTCTTGTCGAGGCCCGAGGAGTGAATTTCGGAGCCCACTACGAGTACCGTGTCGTACATGCCGGTGCGCACAAACTGGTCGGCCACCGACAGGCCGTAGATAAAGCCCGAGCACTGGTTGCGCACGTCGAGGGCGGGCACGCTGTTTTTCATGCCGAGCTCGCGCTGCATAAGCACGCCCGAGCCGGGGAAGAAGTAATCGGGGGAAAGCGTGGCGAATACGATGAGCTGCACGTCGTCGACGCTCAGCCCGGCGTTGGCCAGGGCGCGGCGGGCTGCTTCAGCTCCCATGTTGGCGGTGGTGTCCTTGCCTTCCTCAAACCAGCGCCGCTCCTGGATGCCCGTACGCTCCTGAATCCAGGCGTCGGTGGTTTCCATAAGCTGTTCGAGGTCGGCGTTTTTAACAACGCGGCTGGGGACGTAGTGGCCGACGCCGGCAATTTCGGCGTGGCGCAGGGTGGTAGGAGAAGACATGAGGAAGAAAAAGCGGGAGAGTGGGTGGGAGGGGAGCGCGACGGTAGGCCCAGCCAGGGGGCTAGGGACCTGCCAAGTAAGAGAAAACCGCCCAAAATAATTCGGCCGATCCTTCCCTTTTCGCGACCCTTGGGGCTACGCGAAAGGGGTCGCAAAGGTCGGGCCTAGCCCCAGGGTTTCCAGCAAATGCCGTAATTTTTTGCCCTCGCCGGCCCATAGTA
>CAJYVK010000098.1 GCA_913778455.1 uncultured Hymenobacter sp.
GATTGGGGCCGTGCCCGCGCTACCGGCCGGAGCCGTACCGCACGCCGGCCTAGTGCTGGCCCACGGCGAAGTAACGGGCCACGCCCACCGCATCCGGGAAGCGGGGGCGGCGGGGCTGTTTCGGCACGGGGGCACGCTGTACTTGCGCGTCAGCGCACCCACGGCTACCCTGGTGCACGAGGAGCGCCGCCCCATCGTGCTGCCGGCCGGCGTGTACCGCGTGTGGCAGCAGCGCGAGTACTCGCCCGAAGCCATCCGCCCCGTTGTTGACTAACTACCTCGCCCGGCCATGTTCCGCATCAACGCCCGGGGTCGCCAGTCGGCCCGCCCCGCTACCCCGCCGCCCAGCGGCGCGGCCGCACCGCCAGCCAGCGTAACCGTCGTCACCCCGGCCGGCCGACTGGCCGTGGAGCCGGTTGTTTCACCGTCGCCCGCTGCCTCCCCCGCGCCGCGCACGGTAAGCCCCGAGCAAGTGCGGGCACTGCTACTAGCGGGTCCCGTGCCGGAGGCCCTGGTAGTAACCGGCCCCGTGCGGCTGCGTGGCGAAGCCCGCCTACGCGAGCTTCCCCGCTCGCTCGACTGCACCCACCTCGACGTGCGCGACTGCCCCAACCTGACGCTGCTGCCCGAGCACCTGCGCGCCCTGACGGTGCGGGCGACCGGCACGGCCGTGCGCGAAATCAGCGGCGACTGGCTGGTGCGCGAGCACCTCGACCTGCGGGCCAATCCCCGGCTACGCCAGCTACCCGCCCGCCTCACCGCCCGCTCGCTCGACGTGAGCCAGTGCCCGCAGCTGCGGCAACTGCCCGCCGGCTTGCACCTCACCCACTGGCTGGAGTTGGCGGGCAGCGGGCTCACGGCCTTGCCCGCCGGCCTGCGCGTGCCCCTGCGCTGGCAGGGCACGACCGTGGACGAGCGCACCGCCTTCCGGCCCGACGAGCTGCGGGCCACCGAGTTGCTCCAGGTGCGCAACGTTACGCACCGCCGCGTGCTCATCGCCCGCATGGGCCTGGAGCGTTTCTTGAGCGAATTGGGGGGCTTGGTACTCGACCGCGACCGCGATGCGGGCGGCGAGCGCCAGCTGCTGAGCGTGCCGCTGCCCGACGACGAGCCGATTCACGCCCTGCGGGTGCGCTGCCCCAGCACCCACCACGAATACGTGCTGCGCGTGCCGCCCCACGTGCGCACCTGCCGCCAGGCGGCAGCCTGGCTGGCTGGTTTCGACCGCGAGGCCGATTATCGGCCCCTGCTCGAAACCTGAAACTACGGCCGCACGCGGCTTGGTTTCCTGCGCGTTGCTCCCGGCCGAGCATTCCGCTATTTACTCAACCGTAGGTAGTATTACAACCTGATATTATGGGCTTACGTCTAACTTGCCGGCCAAGCAGTGCCGGGAGCTGACTCGGTATTGCCCAACCTAGTGCACCCGCTTTCCTGCTTTTCATTCTTTCTTGTCATGCAGATTACCCAGCAACCCGCCCAGGCCGTACTTCTCGAAAACACGGCCGATACCACTCGCCTACTGCTGAGCTTTCGCGAGGATGTGCCCAACCCGCACCGCCAGCCCTTGAACGTGGCCCTGGTGATGGACCGCAGCGGCTCGATGGCCGGCGTACCCCTGCGCTACGCCCAGCAGGCCGCCGCCAACTTCGTAGACCGCCTTGCTCCCGAAGACCGGCTCAGCATCGTGGTGTACGACGACCACGTGGACACGCTGCTCGACGCCCAGCTCGTCACCGACAAAGATGCCATTAAGCGGATTATCAGTGGTATCCGGGCCGGGGGCCTGACCAACCTGAGCGGCGGCTGGCTGCGCGGCTGCGAGCTGGTGGCCGCTCACCGGCGCGACGACCAGGTAAACCGCGTGCTGCTGCTCACCGACGGGCAGGCCAACGCGGGCATTACCCAGCCCAAGGTGCTCATTAGCACGGCCGCCAAGAAGGCCGAGGAGGGTATTTCGACCACCACGCTGGGCTTCGGCGAGTATTTTGAGGAAGATCTGCTCATCGGAATGGCCCGGGCGGCGGGGGGTAATTTCTACTTCATTCAAACGCCCGACGATGCGGCCGACGTGTTCGGGGCCGAGCTCGACAGTCTCAAGGCCGTAGCCGCCCAAAATCTGACCGTGACGCTTGCCCCCGTGGGCGACGTTAAAATCGAGGATGTGCTGAGCCTGGCCCGCACCGAGCCCCAGGCCAATGGCCAGCTGGCCGTGCGCCTGGGCGATGTATTTGAGAATGAAGATAAACTATTAGGCTTGCAGCTGCGCATTCCGGCCCTGAAACCTGGAGCGCACTCGCTGCTCACCGTCAGCTACCGGGCCGACGTAATCCGCAACGGCACGGTAGAAGCCGTAAGCGGCGACTACACGGTGCAGGTAACGGCTGGCCCCATTGAAGCCGTGGCCGCCGCCACCGATAGCCGCGTGACGCTCGACTTGGCCCTGCTGCGCATCGGGCGCGACAAGGAGCGGGCCGTGGACCTGGCCGACGAGGGGAAGCACGCCGAAGCCGAGGCCCTGCTGCGCCAAGTGGTGGCCGACCTCACGGCCGCGGGCCTGCACGAGCACTTCGAGATTGCCGAAGAAATCGACCAGCTCACCCACTACGCCGAGCGCATTACTCGGCGCCACCTCGACAATGCCAGCCGCAAAGAGCTGCGTGACCAGGCCTTCCAAGGACGGCAGGGGCGGCAGGCCCTGGGGGGCCGCGGCGTGAGCGTCGACGCGGCGGCCTACGCCCTACCCGTGGTGAGCGACGCGGCCACGGGCGGGGTCGAGCTTCAGTGCTTCCGCGAGGGCGGCAAGCTCCGCATGAAGGTTATCAGCCCCGGCTACGCCGATTTGAACGTGCAGTTTCCCCGCGACTTGCGGGCCGAGGGTGCGCACTATTTGGTTGAAAGCCTGGAACCCAGCGCCGACGGCAGCTTCTACCGCGCCAAAGGCACCATTCAGCGGCTGGTCCGGGCCGGGGAAGCCGACCCGCTGGCTGGCCGGCAACCCGGCGGCAGCGGCCGCAGTCGGGCTACTTCTACCACCGCGCACGTGGCCCGCACGCCAAAAACGCTGGCCGACTTGCAAGAAACGGACACCGTGGGTAATGGCATTTTAGTGCAGGTAGTGAAGGACAAGAGCAAGCTGCGGGCCCGCGTAGTGAGCGACGGCTACGAGCCCGACTGGAACATGCGCTTCCCGCGCGACATCCGCCAGGAGAATACCCTGTACGTGGTCGACCACGTCAACACGGCACCCGATGGGAAGTCGTACATAGCCAGCGGCGACATCAAGCGCCTCAAGCAATAAAAGGCTCGTTATCTAGCGCTATTTTCTATTATAGCGGTTCTTAACCCGGGGCGAGAGTTGGAGCCGGTGTAACACCAAGCTCCAGCTTGGTGATGCGTTGGGGCGCGTATCCTAATGCATCACCGAGTTGGAGCTTAGTATTACACCGGCTGGCTACTTTACCTTGAGCTAAAGATCAATTTATTGATTCGCACGCCCTACCCCCGTTGCCACACCGCGAGCCGAGCGCAGCCCGGCCACAGCCGCTGCTGCCACACCCGCCGGAAATCGGCCGACTCCAAGGCCGCTTGCAAAGCCGGCCACTGCGTACCCGCGCTGGCGTAGCGGGCCAACGCGGCGTGACCGGCAGCCTCGGTGCACACGTGGCGGAGCGTGGCTGGCAACAGGCGCAGG
>CAJYVK010000099.1 GCA_913778455.1 uncultured Hymenobacter sp.
TCATTGGGCGCGTTGCGGGCGGCGGCGGCCGTAATCCACTGGCCCCGCCACACCTGCCCGTGGGCGAGGGGGCTGGTGAGTAGTACACTTAGAATAAAGCTAATCAGTAGTTTCATTAAGATGAATGAGCAAGCGGTTCGGAAAAGAGAGGTCGTAAGCAGGCGGCCGGGGCAGCCCCGCCGCGTCCGCTAGTCGTGCAGCAGTACCGTGAGCGAGCGGGCACCGTGCGCGCCGATCACGAGCGACTGCTCAATATCGGCCGTTTTGGAAGGGCCGGCCAGAAACACGCCGTAGCCGCCCGGCTGCCCAGCCAGCCGGGCGTAGGCCTGGTGCATGGTCGCCACGAGGCCGGTGGCGGGCACCACCAGCGCCAGGTGCTGGGCGATGGTCGGCAACGCCCGGTGCAGCATGGCCGCTTCGGGCAGCCACACGCAGCCGTTCTCCGCCACCCCAAACGCCCCGCGCAGCACGGCCAGGTCGAGGGTAGCCAGCTCGGCCCCGGGCGTGTCGCAGGTCACGGGCACAGTAGCCGGTACGAGGTCGGAGGCCACGCGGTAATCGGCAGGGTACAAGCCGGCTACGGTGGCGGCCAGCGCCCCGAGCCCGGGCAGGCGCACCACTCGCCCGCCGCTGGCTTCGAGCATGGCGGTAAATTTGGCGGCCGAAATATCGCCCCGGAACGTGGGCACGGGCGGTAAAGAGTGGGGCGCGGGCTGGCTGGCCCGCACGGCGGCTAGGATGCGGGCGCGGCTACTCATGGGCGGGGGGCGATTGGTGGGCGTACCACTGCCGGAAGCTCTGCCGGGGTGGGGCGGGCAGCTCGCGGGCAATGGCCCAGGGGTTGTAGCCGGGGGCGTGGCTGAGGGCGTGGGGCACCAGGCGCAGGCCCAGCCGGGCCGCCGCCCCGCCCAGCCGGAACAGCGCCGGCCGCGCCAGCACCCTGCTCAGCAGCCGCATACCGTACTGCTTGCTAGCGGGCACCAGGCCGGCCGCGCCCAGCACCTGCCGCCACTTATACAGCTGGGAGTGAATGTCAATCCTGACCGGGCACACGTCGGTGCACGAGCCGCACAGCGTGCTGGCAAACGGCAGCGAGGCGTGCTTGCGCATATCGATGTTGGGCGAAAGAATTGCCCCGATGGGCCCCGGGATGGTGAAGTCGTAGCTGTGGCCGCCGCTGCGCCGGTACACCGGGCAGGTGTTCATGCAGGCCCCGCACCGAATGCACTTGAGCGAGGCCCGGAAGTCGGGCCGCCCCAGCTGCTGGCTGCGCCCGTTGTCCACGATCACCACGTGCATTTCCCGGCCCGGCTGCGGCCGGGTGAAGTGCGAGGTGTAAGTCGTGATGGGCTGGCCGGTGGCCGAGCGCGTGAGCAGGCGCGTGAACACGGCCAGGTCGGCCAGGCGCGGCACCAGCTTTTCCAGGCCCATGCAGGCGATGTGCACCCGGGCCAGCCCGATGGCCAGGTCGGCATTGCCCTCGTTGGTGCACACCACCACCGAGCCGGTTTCGGCCACCGCGAAGTTGACGCCCGAAATTGCCACCTCGGCGGCCAGAAACTTCTCGCGCAGGTGCTGGCGGGCGGCTTCCGTAAGCTGCTGCGGGTCGGTGAGGCCCTTCTCAGTGCCCAGGTGCTGCCAGAAGGTTTCGCCCACGTCTTCTTTCTTGAGGTGAATGGCGGGCAGCACCACGTGGCTCGGCGGCTCGGCCCGCAGCTGAATAATGCGCTCGCCCAAGTCCGAGTCGATGACCTCGACGCCGTGGGCCAGCAGGTGCGGGTTGAGGTGGCACTCTTCGGTGAGCATCGACTTGCTTTTGACCACCCGGCGGGCCCCGGCCCGCTGCACGATGCCGAGCACCAGGGCGTTGTGCTCGGCCGCGTCGGCGGCCCAGTGCACGTGCACGCCGTTGGCCAGCGCGGCGGCCTCAAATTGCTCCAGGTACTGCGCCAGCCGGCTGAGCGTATGGTCTTTAAGGTCGGAAGCCAGCCGGCGCAGCTCCTGAAACTCGGGCGTGGCGTACGCGGCCCGGTCGCGCTTCTGGCGCACAAACCACAGCGTTTCGTCGTGCCAGGTGGTGCGCTCGTGGTCCAGTAAAAACAGCTCGGAGCGCTGGGCGTGGTCGGGGGGCGGGCTCATGGCTAGGGGAGGGTACCGTTGAGGATTTCGGCCGCGTGCAGCACGCGCAGGGGTAATTTGCGGCGGCGCACGATGCCTTCCAGGTGCAGCAGGCAGCTCATGTCGCCGCCCGTGAGCACCTGGGTGCCGTGGCGCAGGTGGTCGGCCACCCGGTCCTGGCCCATGCGGGCCGAAATGGCGGCCTCGCTCACGCAAAACGTGCCGCCGAAGCCGCAGCACTCGTCGTTGCGGTCCAGCTCGGTCAGCGTCAGCCCGTCGAGGCCGCTGAGCAGGCGGCGCAATTGGCCGTCGCGCACGGGCGTCAGCTCGCTCGCCGTGGCCAGGTGCAGGCCGCGCTGGCCGTGGCAGCTCAGGTGCAGGCCCACCTGGTAGGGAAACCGGCCGGCAATCTGGTCCACGCCCAGCACCCGCGTGATGAAGTCGAACAGCTCCACGGTGTTCCGGCGCACGCGCACGACGGCGGGCGTCTGGTCGAGCGTGTCGAAGTGCCGGCGCACGTGGTACACGCAGCTACCGGCCGGCCCCACCACGTAGTCGTAGTCCTGAAACACGTCCACGAAGTGCCGGTACACGGGCTGGGCTGCCTGCTCGCAGCCGCTGTTGGCCATGGGCTGGCCGCAGCAGGTCTGGCGCGGCGGAAACTCCGCCCGCACGCCCAGCTTGGCCAGCAGCTGGAGCGCGGCCACGGCCACCTGCGGGTAAAACTGGTCCACGTAGCACGGAACGAAAAGCGCAACTTTCATAGGGAAGAAGAAACCGGGCTAGGCGGCTTGGGTGGTGAGGGGGTGGGCCAGCCCGCGCTTCAGGTGCAGCAGGGCCCCGAGGGCCGTGGCCTGCGGCACCTCCAGCGTTTGCACGCGAGCCCCGGGAAACGCCGCCCCCAGCAGCTGGCAAAACAAGGGATTACGCGCAAAGCCGCCGTCTACGAAAATGAGCTGCTCGGTTTGGCGCACCAGGGCGATGGACGCGGCCAGCAGGGCGACCAGCCCGGCCAGCAGGTGCTGGTAGGCGTCGGCGGGCGAGGCGAAGCGCGTTAAGTCCCAGGGCTCGGCCGGCTGCTGCGGAAACGGGCCGGTGCCGTGCATGCACCAGGGCCGGAAGGGCGGGGCCTGCGGGTCGAGGGGCCGGGCCTGCCGCTGAGTTTTATAAAACTCCCCGCGCAGCTCGGGGCCGAGGTGGAAGTGGTCGGCAATGCGGGCCACCTGGTAGTCGTGCTCGCGCCCCAGAAACAGGCGGGCCGCCGGCACGGGCTGCCCGGTGGGCGAGAGGTAGCTCAAGCAGTCGCGGCGCAGCAGCTCGGGCGTGAGGGGCTGCCGGTTGAAGGGCGCAAACGTGACGGCCCAGGTACCGGTACTCACCAGTAAAAACGGCTCGCGGGCCTGCCCCAGGTAGGGCAGCAGCGCCGCCGACGAATCGTGCAGGCCGGTGCCCACCAGCACGTCTTTCACCACGGCGGCAATGGGGTCCTGGATGAGCGGGGCCAGCCGCTCCGCCACGCCCTCGCGCCGCACCCAGGCGTGGTAATCGGCCCGGTT
>CAJYVK010000100.1 GCA_913778455.1 uncultured Hymenobacter sp.
TGGATTGGTGATTTCAATCCCCGCATGCTCGTCACCACGCGCAGCATTGGTGCCAAAATCATCAAAACCCACGCCACCTATCGCAAGCTCTTCGTAGACCGCCCCTTCGAGCGCTATCCCATCATTCGCTGAGGTGTAGGGTAAGCTTTAGCTTGCCCGGCGCAAGGTGGGTCGCGGCTCGCCGGACGCCGGGCAAGCTAAAGCTTACCCTACAGCTCAGCGGATGATGGGGTAGCGCTCGAAGGGGCGGTCTACGAACAGCTTGCGGTAGGTGGCGTGGGTTTTAATGATTTTGGCGCCGATGCTGCGGGTAGTGACGAGCATGCGGGGATTGAAATCGCCAATCCAGTTCATCTCGATATCGCGGTAGCCGGCGTTGAGAAAGCGCTCCTGCGTCCAGGTAACCAGTGCCTGGTCCACGCCCTTGCCTTGGAAGGCGGGAATAACGCCGTAGATGATGCCCAGCAGCTTCTTGTCGGGGCGCTGCATGTAGCGCCAGCGCTGCCACAGAAAGCGCAGCTTGCCCAGCAGGTCGAGGCGGTGGCCGACGTGCTTGAAAATCTGGTTCAATTCGGGGAGGTTCAGGAAGAAAGCCACCGGCTCGTCGTCGTGGTAGGCGAAGGCCAGCAGGCGCTCGTCGATCACGGGCTTCATCTCGCGCACGAGGTGGCGGGCCTGCTCCAGCGTCATGGGCTTGACGCCCGCGTGGCGGCCCCAGGCCAGGTTGTACACGTGGTGAAAATCCTGGGCCATCTTCTCGGGCTCGGCCTTGCGGGCGTAGGCAAAGCGGTAGTGCCCATCGGCCTCGAAGCTCGCCAGCTTCTGGTGAAAGCTGGGGTGTAGCTCCTGGGCTACCGGCCGGTGGCAGGTGTACTGCTTAAAATAAAGCTGGAAGCCGTAGCTCTCAAACAAGCCCTGGTAGTAAGCCGGGTGCCAGAACATACCGTAGTTGGGCTCGCGGTCGAAGCCGTCGATGAGCACGCCCCAGAACCGGTCGCGGTCGCCGAAGTTAATCGGGCCATCCACGGCCAGCATCCCCTGGGTCCGCAGCCACTCGCAGGCCACGTCGAACAGCGCGTGGGCCGCCGCCTGGTCGTCGATACACTCAAAAAAGCCCAGGCCGCCGGCGGGTAGCGTGGCATCGGTGGCGGTAGCGGTGAGCGGATTAACGAACGCCGCGATGCGGCCGATAACCGTACCCTGGGCGTCGGTCAGCAGCCAGCGCCGGGCCTGGCCCCCGGCGGCAAACAGCGGATTCTTGGCCAGGTCGAATACGGCGTCCACCTCGTTGTCGAGCGGGCCGATGTAGGCCGGCTCGGCGCGGTGCAGGCGGTGGGGGAGGGCGCAAAACTGTCGCTGCTGGGCAACGGAAAGAACTTCGAGCAAAGGCATAAGGGCAAAGGTAGCGGCGGCCCCAACCATTCGGGGCCGCAGTAAGTACTAGGGCGTGAGCCCTGCGGGCCGGGCAGCGCCTGGTGCGCTAGTCGAGCCAGCCTCCAGCCTTGATCTTATGAGAAGCATTGATTATCAGCGCTTATTTCATCTCTTTCCCGACTCCCTGCTGCTGCTGCTGCCCGATGGCACGGTTGCCGATAACTCCGATGCCCACGTAAAAGTGTCGCTGCTGCCGCGCGCGCAAGCCGTGGAGCGCGACATTTTTGTGGCGTACCCCTCGGCCCCCGAAAGTCAGCGCGAGCTGCTGGGGTCGCTCGAACACGTACGCCAGCACCTGGAGCCGCACACCATGAGCCTGCTCCGCTACGACCTGGAGCGCCCCGCCGAGCTGGGCGGTGGCACCGAGGAGCGCTACTGGCAGGTAACGCATTACCCCTTGTTCGACGAGCAGGGCCAGCTCGAATATATTTTGCAGCGCCCGCAGGACGTGACGGCCCAAACCCTGGCCGCTCGCCAGGCCGAGGCCGCCACCCAGGCCCTGGCCGACGTGCAGGAGCGCAGCCGATTTATTTTAGAGTCGCTGCCCGTGATGGTGTGGACCAACACGCCCGAGGGCCAGCCCGACTACTTCAACCCGCGCTGGGTGCAGTTTACGGGCCAGCGGCTCGAAGACTTGACCGCGGATTTAACGGATTTAACGGATGTCGTGGATGCGGGTGCGGACACTGCTGGGGACGTGGCGGGTGGGGTCTGGACCAAGCTGACGCATCCCGATGACCGCGCCGGCTTGGCGGCGGCCTGGGAGGAGGCCCTTTCGACGGGCCAGCCTTTTCAGTATGAGTACCGCCTGCGCCGCCACGACGGCGAGTACCGCTGGGTGCTCACGCAGGCGGCCCCGCGCCGGGCGGCCGATGGCCGCCTTAGCATGTGGGTGGGCAGCGCCCGCGCCATTCACGCCCAGCGGCAGTTGGTAGCCGAGCTGTCGCAAGTCAACGAGCAGCAGGCCGCCCTGGCCGAGCAGGCGTACCAAACCTACCAGCGGGCCGAGAGCCAGCGCCGTACCTACGACCAGCTATTTCAGGAGGTGCCGGCTCTCATTTCCATCCTGCGCGGGCCGGAGTACCGTTATGATTTTGTTAATCCGGCGTCGCAAGGAATGTTTCCGCACCGGCAACTGCTGGGCCGCACCGTAGCGGAGGCCGTGCCCGAGGTAGTGCAGCAGGGCATGGTGGCCCTCCTCGACCAAGTGTACACTACCGGGGAGAGTTTCCACGAGCCCGCCCTGCGCATCGACATTGAGCGCAGCGCTGGGGAGCCCCCGCAGGAAGCGTACTTCGACCTGCTGATTCAGCCGTTCAAAGAGCAAAACCAACCGGCCGGAGTGCTGGTTTTTGCCGTGGAAGTCACGCCCTTGGTGCGGGCGCAGGCTGAGCTTGCCGCGCTCCGCGCCCGGGGTACGGGCGGCCCCGGTGCCCCGGGCGAGTACTAAGAAGCTTTCCCTCAAGTAAGTAGTTTAATCGCTAGTCGTTCCCTCATGGCCCTTTCTTCCTTCGACTTTCAGCAAGCCCGCGTCAAGCAGGTGTTGTTTAAGTCGCGGCTGCGCTCGGTGCTCTACGGGGTGCGCGACGCCGACGACACCCTGTTTTCGATGCACGACAGCCCGCTGGGCCAGTGGCTCGATACGGTGCTCAAGCCCAGCCACGGCACCCGCCCCGAGGTGCAGGAGGCCGAGCGCCTGTTGCAACAGCAGCTCCGCGCCGGCCGTGAGCTGACTACCCGCTACCAGCGGGGCCAGATTGAGGAAGCCCGCGCCGGCCTCGACCAGATAAATACCTACGCCGACAAGATCGACGCCGTGCTGCTGGGCCTGCAACGCAGCCTTGACCTCAACTAGGGCCGGCAACCGCCGGGGTGGGGCGGCCGTTAAGGGTGTGGCCAATCCTCACGCGCCTCCTTTATGAAACGCAACGAAATCATCCTGCGTCAAGACCGTATCGTGTACATCCTCTTGGTCGTGACGGCAGTCGTGGGCCTTACCTGGGTGCTGTGGCGGCACCAGTACTTGCTCAGCCACGACCGCCCGGGCGGCAGCTCGCCGATGAGCCAGGCTCCGCGCTAGCGCGAAAAGTGCAGCTGTAAAATGGTGTTGACCTTCTCCTCGGTCAGGGGCTTGCTCACGAGCCCGGCAATGGGAAGCTCCTGAATGCGGGCCAAATCGCGACCGTCCATCGTCGTGGTCAGCATCACGATGATGCTGGCGCGCTGCTGCGCGGGCGGTAGCTGCTGATAGGCTTCCAGAAACTGAATGCCGTTCATCACGGGCATGTTCACGTCGAGGAAAATAAGGGCGGGCAGCTCGGTCGCGGTGGTAATGCGCTCGGTGAGCAGGTCCAGGGCCTGGGCACCGTTTTCGGCGACTAGCAGGTGGTCGGTTACTTCCAGGCGCTTGAGCAGTAGCTCGTTCAAGAAGTTGTTGGTCGTATCGTCATCGACCAGGAGTACGCTGGAAAGCTTGGACATGGGAGGGGAAGGTGGCGTAAAAGAGGGCGGGCGGCCCTCAGCCGGGAATCTCTACGGTAAAAGTGGAGCCGACGCCGGGCTGGCTGGCCACGGTGATGGTGCCGCCCGCGTTTTCCACCATGCGTTTCACCATGTACAGCCCTATGCCTGAGCCCTCAACGTGGGTGTGCAGCCGCCGAAAAATCCCGAACAGCTGGGCCTGCTGAGCTTCGTTGAGACCCAGGCCGTTGTCTTGCACCGTGAGCACCACGCCCGCCGGACCGCGCTCGGCCCGGAGGTTTACGGCGGCCGGGCGGGCCGGGTCGCGGTACTTCACGGCGTTGCTGAGCAGGTTATAGATGAGGCTGCGCAGGTTTTGCGGGGCAAACGATACGTGCAGGTCGGGGGCGACATCCACCGTGAGCGCGGCCCCGGCCGTCGTGAAGAGCGAGGTCAGGTCGAGGCGCACGGCCTCGACGGTAGCGGCGAGCTGCACGTCTTCGGCGGGCTGGCTGTGGGCCTGCTGCAAGCGGGCAATGTCGGTGAGCTGGGCAATGGTGAGCCGGAAGCGCTCGGTCGATTCCTGCATTAGGTCGAGCAGGCGGGGTACCGGTGGGGTGGGGGCCGGCAGGTGCTCGCGCAAAGCCAGTAGCAGGCCCTCAATGTTGGCGATGGGCGATTTAAGGTCGTGCGAGGCCGTGTACACGAAGTTGTCCAGGTCCACGTTGGTGCGCGTAAGCTGGGCGTTGGCGGCGTTCAGCTCCTCGTTGCTGGCCCGCAGCTCCTCGTTGATGGCCGCCAGCTCCTGGTTGAGCTGATGCACCTGCTGGCGGGCCAGCACCTTGTCCGTCACATCGACGATAAACGCCAGGATACCCTGCGTGCACCCCTGGGCATCCGTCAGCGGCTGGTAGGTAAAGTCGATGTACAGCTGCGTTTCCTGGCCAGTGATGGGATCGAGCAGCTGCACGGGCATGGCTTGGCTCTCAAATGGCTGGCCGGTGGCGTATACGCTGTCGAGCAGGTCGATAAACCCCTGGGCTACCACTTCGGGTAGCACCTCGGCAGCTGGCTCGCCCAGGCGGGCGCGGCCCCCCGTCAGCTGCTGGTAGCCTTCATTGAAGAATGTAAAGCGGTGCTCGGGGCCGCTGAGCGTGGCAATGGCCGCCGGCACCTGCCCCAGAATGCGGTCGAGCAGCCGCTGCTGGCTGGCCGCGTGTGCCCGCTGCTGCTCGGCCTCCTGCAACGCGGCCGCCAGCTGCTGGGTGCGCTCGGCCACGCGGTGTTCCAGGTGCTGCTGCACTTGCAGTACCTCCTCCTGGTTGGCAATCAGTTCCTCGTTGCTGGTGTGCAGGGCGGTGTTGAGGGCTTCGAGCTGGCGATTGAGGTGCTGCACCTGCTCGCGGGCCAGCACCTGGTCGGTGACTTCGGTAGCCACCACCATCACGCCCGGGGGGCGGTCGCCCTCGGCGGGCACGGGCAGGTACACGAAGTTCCAGTACACCGTTTCGTGGCGGCCCCGGCGGAAGATGGTCGAGGGCATCTCGTGGGCCACGTGGGGCTCGCCGGTGGCCAGCACGCCCGCCAGCAGTTCCTCATAGCCCATGCCCGCTACTTCGGGCAGCAGCTCGAACAGGGGCGTGCCCACGGCCTGGGCCTGGGTGCGGCCCCACAGCGTACACACCAGCGTATTGGCAATCTCAATGACATAGGTCGGCCCCCGGTACACGGCAATGGCCACCGGGGCCAGCTCGAAAATGCGCTGGAGCTCGCCGCGCTGGCGCTCGGCCTCGGCACGGGCGGCCTGCTCGCGGGCCTCGCTGGTGCGGAGGCGGGCCTCGGCCTGGGCCTGGGCCGTCACGTCGACCACGGCGTGCAGCAGGTGCTGCACCCGGCCGGCCTCGTCGAGTACGGCGCTGTTGTTGATAAGCCAGTAGCGCTCCAGAAACCGCCCGGGGGCGGTGGGGTCGGGCACGTCGTAGCGCTGCTGGGCCATTTCGTGGGGCTTGCCCGTGGTCAACACCCGGGCAAAGGAAGCCCGCAGGTTACGCTCGCCGTGAACCTCGGGTACTTCGGGGTTGTCGGGAAAGAGCTCGAACAGGGAAGAGCCAATCAGCTGCTCGCGCGGCAGCAGCGACACGGCCACGTAGGCATCACTGGCGGCCTCAATGACCAGGTCGGGCGTGAGCAGGAGAAACGCCCCGGGCAGCACGTTGAAAACCGGAAGCAGGGCTAGGCTGGCGGGCATAGGGCAAGGCAAAAAGTTGGCGTGGTCGGCGAGTCAGGCCAAGGGGGCCAGCTGGCGGGGCCACGGCCAGAAAGCGCGGGGTAAAGATGCCGCAAAAAGCGGGTCTCTCATACTGGCCGTGGCGGCTGGGGGTTACACTAGGCCCGCCAGCTTCTGGCAAAAAGCCCCCGGTCGGAAACCGCAGGGCTTTTTTGATTAGGGCCAATAAAATAGCTAGTACTACGGCTTGGCTTACTTCACCGTCAGGCGCAGGGTGGTAGGGCCGGTACGCACCAGGTACGCGCCGACAGCCAGGTTGCCGGGCAGGGCGAGGGTTGCTACTCCGGAGAGGTCTCGTGAGGTACCCACGCCTGGGTAGGTAAAAGGGCCGCTAGCCTGGCAAGCACGCTAAATAGCCTGTAAGCGCTACTCCATGCCTTAGCGCTGGGCCTGCCCGCCAGTGCCCGCCTCCAGCCGCCGCAGGCGGGCTTCGAAGGTTTCGAGCGCGGCCGTGGCCTGGGCTTTATCGGCCGTGGCCTGGGCCTGTACCGTGCGCAAGGCCGCTTGGGCGGCGGCGGCCTCGGCCCTCAGAGCTTCAAGCTGGGCCTGCTGCTCCTTGAGGGCTTCGATGAGCACGGGCGTGAGCTGGGCGTAGTTGACGGCCTTGTAGCCGTCTTTATCCGTGCTCACCAGCTCGGGGTAGATTTTCTCGACCTCCTGGGCTAGTACGCCCACCTGGGGCACCCCGGCCGTGCCGCCGTGCTGGATGCCCAGGGCGTTCCACTCGTAGCGCACGCCCCGCAGGGCCAGTACCGAGGCCAGGGCCCCGCCGATCGGCCGGATGCTGGTTTTAAAGCGGGCATCGGAGATGTTGGCGTAGGTGGTGGCTCGCAGGCCGCCGTTTACTTGCAGCAACACGCCACCGGTGCCGGCCCCATTCACGTTGAGTATCCCGCCCTGACTGATGAGGCGGGTGCTGAAATCTACCTCGTTGGTTTCGGCGAAGTCGAGGTAGGGGGTAGTGCCGGTGCCCGTGCCGGCGCCGCGCAGCTCCAGGTAGGGCGGCTGGCCGGAGCTGCCGCTCATTACTACCCCGGCCGCGCCGGCCCCGGTACCCGGCCCGCCGTTGCCGCTGGTAACGTGCAGGCCCCCGGCGGGAGAGGTAGTACCGATGCCCACGCTGCCGCCGCTGCTGATGCTCAGGCCGCTGCTGCCGGCGTTGCCGGTCAGCTTATAAGTAGCCAGGTTCAGATTTTGGGTGGCGGTGTGGTTGCCCAGGTTGTCGCCGGGTACGGTCACGCTGGTGGTACTGCCCGTGAGGCTAATGGTGCTGCCCGAAATGCTCAGCGCCTGGTTGTCGAGGTCGGTGGGCAGAGTCACGGTATTGCCGCCGCTGATGCGCAGGTCCTGGCCGCTCAGGGTTAGCTGCGGGGCCGCGCCACCGCCGCTGGCCGCGGTGGTTTGCACTGTGCCGTCGGGAAATTTGAAGCCCCCCGCGCTGCTGTAGATGGTGCCCACTACCTGGAGCTTCTCGCTGGGGGCACCGGTACCAATGCCCACGCTGGCATCGTGGCCCAGCACGAGGCTGTTGCTCTGGCTCACCACGGCGTTGGCCCCCAGGGCGGTGGCGTTGTCCAGAGCCGGGGCGTTGCGGTCGGGGCCGGCCAACATCCCCAGGGCGGTGTTGTTGGAGCCCGTCACGTTGTTGAAGCCGCTGCCGTAGCCCACGAAGAGGTTTTGGCTGCCGGTGGTGCCGTTGCCGCCCGCCCCCAGGCCCAGGTACTGGTTGCTGAAGCCGGTGGTGTTGGAATAGCCGCTGTTGGGGCCGCTGAACACGTTGGCGTAGCCGGTGGTGTTGCTAAAGCCGCTGTTGAAGCCACTGAATTGGTTGCCCTCGCCGGTGGTAGTGGCCTGGCCGGCCCGAAAGCCGATAAACAAGTTGCCGTTGGCCGTGGTGTTGGCGCGGCCGGCCTGGTAGCCTACAAACAGGTTGCCGCTGCCGGTAGTGGTGTTGGCCCCACTCTGGTAGCCACTGAAAAGGTTAAAAGCCCCTAGGCTGTCGGTGGCCGTAAAGCTAGGCGTCAGGGCCTGGCCGGCCTGGTAGCCCAGCAGCAGGTTGTGGCCCGTGCCGTTCTGACCCAGGTTGAGGCCGCCGTCGGCCCGAATGCCCACGCCCACGGCGCTGCCCACGTCGCCGCCGGTGCCCACCAGGGCATTGCCTTGCAGGTTGAGGGTTTGAGTGGCGGTGTGGTTGCCCAGGTTGTCGGCCCCCAGGCGTTGCCAGGCGGGGGCGGCGGCCGTGCCGCTGTTGTAGTAGAAGCCCGCTGGGCTGCCGGTCTGGTACACGAGCAGCCCCGGCGCGGGGCTGGGAATGCTGGCGGTGGCGGCCACGCGGGGCAGCAGCAGGCCCTTGCTGCTGCTCACGATGTCGAGGGCGGCCGAGGCGTCGGGGGCAGTGGTGCCGATGCCCACGCTGCCCGTGGTCTGGGCTTGGGCCAAGCGCGGCGCGGTAGCCAGCAGCACTGCCAGCGGGGCCAGCAGAAGGTAAGTCTTGTGCATAAAAAGCGGGAGAAGGAGCCGAGGGCGGCAGCGCCAGGGCCGAGGGCTTACCTCAGGCCCCGGCGTGCCGCCGGCCCCGGGGGGTGGGGCCGATGCCAGGTTTGTTTGTAGCTCAGAAAGGGTGGCCAGCGGGTCGGGCCGGTGGGCCGACAAACCTCCGCCCAGTCCGGCGCTTTCTCCTAAGAGGGGGGCGTAGACAAAGTGTAGACAGTGCCAAATTGGGCTTGATAGACAGGGACTTAATTTTAGGCGCAAGGCGACTGGGGCGTTGGGGTAGGGGGTAACCCCCCCCGCCCCGGGCTGGGCCTGGCGCGGCGCGCTGGTCAGCAGGAAGGCTACCAGCGGGGCCAGCAGCCAGAACGTTTGCCGGAAGATGCGCCCGGCCAGGGTGGCAAAATGCTTTTGCGGCTTGGTGAATGCCCAACGCCGCGCTGCAACCGGGGCACCCGCTCGTCGCCTCTACCAAGCAAGCCCTTGTCCGGCGGCCAGCCTGGCTACGCATAGTGACGGGGGCTGCCTCCCCGCCTATGCCCGTCCGCCACTACCCGCCCCGCGCACGTGCCCCGCGGAAGCTCCCGCTACGCTCGGCTGCCCGCCCCTGGCTACTCTTCCTTTTCGGGCTCCTGCGCATCCCGTGCGGGGCGCAGGTGTCCCGCTTGACCGGGCAGGTGCTGGAAGTCGGTACGCTGCGGCCCCTGCCCGCGGCCACCATCCAGCTACTACGCGCGGGCTCGCTGACGACGGCGGCGGCCGATGGCACCTTTGTGCTGAAGCTGCCCGCCGGCTACGCGGCCGATACCCTGCTGGTCACGCGCCTGGGCTACGCCCCCCTGCGGGTAGCGCTCGCGCCAGGGCAGCCTCGCCCGCCGCAGCGCTTGTTGCTGCGTCCCCAGCACACCGCCCTGGGAGCGGTCGCCGTTACGGCCCGTGCCTGGGTGGAGCGGCAGGTGGGCATCACGAGTGCCCGGGCCGTGCTGCATTTCACCGACGGCACCTTGCCCGTGGGCCAGCCCTTCGAGATTGCCCAGCGCCTGCGGGTAGGCACCGTCGGCACCCTGGTTACGGCCGTGCACCTGTACCTGGCCGCCGACCAGGCCGATAGCCTGACGCTGGCCGTGCGCTTTTATCGGCTCGCGGCCGAGCGGCCGGGTGCCCAGTTGGTAAGCCCGCCCATCTATCGCCGGGTGGCCGTCCGGTCGGGCTGGGTGCGCCTTGAGTTGGGGCCCCAGGCCGTTTACCTGACCCAGGACGCGGTGTTGGGCCTGACGCTGCTCCCTGCCCCCACGGCCCGTACCCCGGTGCCCGTGGAGATTAAGCTCGGCGGCCGGGCCCAGAGCTTTGCCCGGGCCGGGCCCGATGCTCCCTGGCGCGTACCTCCGCACCACTACCGCCTCTTCGTCACCGTGCGCCAACCGGCCACCGCGCCCGCCCGCTCCAACGAGGCCGATAATCAGGAATCCGTGGCCACGACGCACCTGTGGGCCCCTACCCTGGGCGACTCGCTGGCCCTGTTCGTGCATTTACCCCGGGGCTACCGCCCGCACGGATCCCGGCGCTATCCCCTGCGGGTGCTGCTCGACGGCAACGTCTACGCCGAGCAGGTCGGTGCGGCCCTGCGCCGGCACCCTGCCCGGGAAGCCGTCATGCTGGTGGGCGTGGGCCGCCGCACGGTTGCCCAGCAGGACTCGCTGCGTCAGCGCGACTACACCTATCCCGTGGCCCCGGCCGCCGACAGCTTCTCCACCTCGGGTGGGGGACGGGAGTTTCTGGCTTTTATCGAGGGCACGCTCTTGCCCTACCTGGACCGCACGTACCGCACCGATACGACCCAGCGTACGCTCCTGGGCCACTCGCTGGGTGGGTACTTCACTCTCTGGGCCCTGAGCGAAGCCCTGCGGACCCACCGCTACCCTTTCGCTACGTACGTAGCGGCCAGCCCCACCCTGCTGTACGCCGACGCTTATCTGCTGCGCGAGCTGGCGGGCGTAAGTCCGGCGGCCCCGCCGCCCCTGCGCGTGTACCTGACCAGCGGGACGCAGGAGCTGAGCGCCTCGGCCGAGGGCCGCGCCACGCGGGCGGCGCTGGCGCGGCTGCTCGCCCTGTTGCGGAATCCCTCCTTCGCCCCCCTGCACGTGGGCTACCACGCGTACCCGGGCTACCGGCACCTGGACACGGCCGTGCCCACCTTCACTACCCGGCCGGCGGAGTGGGATAACCCAGCCGCGGTGCCCGCAGCTACGCCCTAACGCCTGCCCGGCGTAGCAATTCCGCCAGGGTGGCTCAGGCGCTTTGTAGAACATGCTGGTTGCGTGTCGCTAGAGCACCTGCTGAAGCAAGGTACTTTTTATTACGCTACCCTGGCGTGGGGACCTCACCCCAGGCCCCCTCACCTTAGGGAGAGGGGGAGCCGAAAGATCCCTATCCCTACTAGGAGCTTACGTCTAGTGGCGTCCGGCTCCCCCTCTCCCCAAGGAGAGGGGGCCGGGGGGTGAGGTCCCCACGCCAGGGGAGCGGAATAAAAAGTACCTTGCCCTAGAAACCCAACCGGCCT
>CAJYVK010000101.1 GCA_913778455.1 uncultured Hymenobacter sp.
ATGGCAGTGCCCCTACCCCCAGTATTACGCTAGAGCCGGGTGCCGCCGTGCAACTGGCTAACCCTGCCGGCCTGCCCTTCGCGCAAGGTAGCTACGCGTCAAATACAACAAATGGTATGGTAGCGGCTCAGGCCTACTCGTTTACCATCAGCCCAGCAGTACGCTATCTGCTTAACGGTACGGTAGCCCAGACTACGGCGGCCCCCGCGCCCCGGCCCTCGGGCGGCACGGCAGCGGCGGCGGCCAGCGGCATTGCCCTGCCCAGCGCCGTGGGCCGCCTTACCCTCGACAACGGCGCGGGCCTCACGATGGTCAATAACACGGGGGTAAGTCAGGAGCTCCAGCTCTCGAATGGTCAGCTTACGGTGGCCTCGGGCGCGACGCTTACGCTCTTGAGTACCAGCGAAGGTACGGGGCTGTACGACCTGTCCCGCAACGGCACACTCGTGGGCAATTTTGCCGTGCAGCGCTACATTGACAACTCGCTCAACGCCGGTACTGGCTACCGCCACCTGAGCGCCCCCGTGAGCGGGCAAACCGTGGCCAGCCTGGCCCACGGCAGCTTCAGCCCCCGCGTCAACGCGGCTTACAATGCCAACCCCGCCAGCCTATCGGCGTCCAGCTTCCCCACCGTGTTCAGCTACGACGAAAGCAAGGTGGGCGGCAGCGTCGGGGCCGTGGGCTTTGACCAGGGCTGGCAGTCGCCGGCCGCCCTCACCGACGCCCTGCCCCTTGGCCAGGGCTTCACGATAAACACGCCGCCCACGGCCGCGGCCGGGGCCACGCTTACGTTCACGGGGGTACCTACCAGCCGTTCTATTGTGCTGACCGGCCTGGGCCACACGGCAGCCGACGGCGGCTTCCACCTGCTGGGCAACCCCTACGCCGCGCCCCTCAACTGGGATTTCGTGGTGGCGGGGCCACTCTTTGGCGGCAACTTTAACGGCCTCGGCGACGCGCTGTACGTGTACAAGAGCTCCGGCATGTACGCCGGGACTTACACAACCTACGTGGCCCAGGCCGTGGGTGTCCGCAACGCCGCTGCCGGCAGCAAGGTCATCCCGACCGGGCAGGCCTTCTTTGTCTATAACCCCACTGTGGGCAGCAGCGGTAGCGTCAGCTTTACGACCGACCAAACCCTCACGAGCTACGACGACGCGGGCCGTACCCCCGTGCAGCGCACTACCGCCGAAACCCGCGCTTACCTGGCCCTGACGCTGCAAGACGCTGCCCAGGCCCACGCTCACCAGACGCTCGTGTATTTCGACGCCGCTGCTACCACCGGCTTCGATAAGAAATACGATGCCGTGCTGTTACCCGGCCCCGGCCAGGCCGTGAGCCTCTGCACCGAGCTGGGCGGCAAGGGCTACGCCATCAACGGCCTGCCCGCCCTGGGCCGCGCCGACGTGGCCGTGCCGCTGCGCCTGAGTGCCACTGCCGCTGGTACTTACACCCTGAAAGTCGACGAACTGGCCAACCTGCCCGCCGGTACCCACGCCTACCTGCTCGACGCCGCCACCGGCACCCGCCAAGACCTGGCCGCCAACCCCAGCGCTGCCATTACCCTGGCGGCCAACGCCAGCGTAGGCGGGCGCTACAGCCTGCTCTTTACCGCTAGCACGGCGCTGGCCACGGCCCCGGCCGCGCTGGCCCAGCTGGCTGGCCTGTACCCCAACCCGGCCCACGGCGCGGCCGCTCTGGTACTGCCCGCCACGCTGCGCGGCGGCCAGGCTACGCCGGTGACCATCGTCAACGCCCTGGGCCAGGTAGTGCGCACCGCCACCCACCCCGCTACGGCCGATGAACTGCCCCTGTCCCTCGACGGCCTGGCCGCTGGCATCTATACCGTGCAGGCCCGTACCGCCGCCGGTACCATCAGCCGCCGCCTCACGGTGGAGTAAATTTTGTAATACTCTAGAATGATTGATAATGACTTACTTCAAAAATAACGCGTTGCGCTCCCTGCTGGCTGCTGGCCTCGTGAGCGCCTCTGTCCTGACCGCCCACGCCCAGGCGCCGAGTACCGGTGGCCCCCAGCCTGCGGCTCCCGACCCCACGCAGGTACCGCTCGACGGTGGGGCCGGCCTGCTGCTGGCCAGCGGGGTAGCCTACGGTCTCAAGCGCCTGCGGGCCCGCCGCGCCCGCTAGCCTTCGCTTCAGCCTCCGCAAAGCCGCTGCCCTCCCCGGGCAGCGGCTTTTTTTGTTGCCCGCCACGCAAAGTCCCCGGCCACTCATACTAATCGGCCCAGCCCAACGGCCAAATATCCCCGATATTTGGGGCCGCGCCCGCAGCCCGCCCCAGTAGCTCTAGTCAGCCCGCCGCCGCAGGCCGGCGGGCGTATCCGCGCAATCCGTTAAATCCGTTAAATCTGCGATGCTTGTACGCCCCAAAAAACACCTCGGTCAGCACTTCCTGGCCGACCCTAACATTGCCCGCCGCATTGTCGAAAGCCTGCGCCTGCCCGATGCCGTGCGCGAGGTACTCGAAATCGGCCCCGGCATGGGCGTGCTCACGCAGTACCTGCTCCAACACCCGGAGTATCAGACCAGCGTGGTCGAGATTGATACGGAGTCGGTAGCGTATCTCACCGCGCACTACC
>CAJYVK010000102.1 GCA_913778455.1 uncultured Hymenobacter sp.
GGCGCTGGCCCTGGCCGTCGCTAAAACTACTTTTTCGCACGATAGTAATCCCAACGCCTGGGCCAAGCACGACGTGGGGCAGGCCGTGGCTACGCTCGCCATTCAGGGTGTAGAGCTGGGCGTGCAAATCCACCAAATGGCGGGTTTCTCGCAGGAAGCAGCCCGCACGGCCTTCCAGATTCCGGCCGACTACGAGCTGGTATCGGTATTCACCATCGGCTACCCCGGCAGCCCCGACACCTTGCCCGACCCGCTGAAGGAGCGCGAAACCGCGCCCCGCGCCCGCAAGCCGCTGGGCGAAATTATGTTCGAGGGTGGCTGGCCCACCGTAGCCGGCGAGCGCTACGATCAAGCCCCGGTGTAGATTTCAATGACTGAAGGAGTGAGGGGTGAAGGAATGAATGCCGTTGGTATCTAGCTCATTTGTCTCGCACTGTATCAGCAGTTGTTAAGTGTATATAAAAGAGGGGTGAAGGAGTGAATAGCCATTAGCCATTCACTCCTTCACCCCTCACTCCTTCACTCCTTCACTCATTAAATACCTACCGCGAGAGCACGATCACGGCGTAGGGGCCGAGGGCGAAGCTACCGTGCTGGGGATAACCGTCGTAGTCGCCGCCTTCGGCCTGCGCGCCGAAGCACGGGAAGTTTTGGAAATCGGCGTCGTAGCCCGTCCAGTCCGAGTTAAAGCGTACCGTCCACTCGCCGCCGGCGGGCAGGCCGATGGTATAGTTCTCGTGGGCCTGATTGGCGAAATTGGCGATGACGACGGTGGCCTCCTCGGGATTAGCATCCCAGCGGGCGAAGGCGATTACCTTATCGTTGTTGTTGAGGTGGAAAACGCGGCAGCCCTGACCCCGCAGGCCCGGCGTTACACCGCGTAAATTGCGGCGCAGCGCGATAAGGTCGCGGTAAAGCTGCGTGAGGCCGGCGTGGGCGGCGGCCCAGTCCCACTCCAGCGGCTCGGTGTCATTAAACGAGCCGGGGGCCAGAAACTCCTGGCCCTGGAACAGCATCGGAATGCCGGGGGCAGTGAGCGTGATGGCTGCACCGAGCACCATGCGCTTCTTGGCAAAGTAGTTTTCAACGTTGCCGGGCGCGATTTCTTCGGGCAGGCGGCTCTTGCCGTTGGCTACCTCATCGTGGCTTTCGGTGTAGATAACGCGCTGGAAGGCATCGCCGTTGTACGCCGAGCAGATGGCGTGACCCACGGCGTGCATGTCGCGATCGGCGTCGGCATAGGCCGTGAGCGCCTGGTGCATGGGGTAGATAAACGACGACGACCACTGCGCCGAGAAGCCCTCGCCGCCCGTGTGCACCGGGGCCGTGATGGCGGGGTTACCGCGCAGGTCTTCGGCGATGGTGATTTTCCAGGGCTGACGGTTCTTGATTTCCTCGTTGACCCAGCGCATGAGGCTCCAGCCATCGGGCAGGTCGGCACCGGGGTCTTCTTCGCCGTGCACGTTGCGGATAAAGGCAATGGCATCCATGCGCAGGCCGTCGCAATGGTAGTCTTCGAGCCACATCAGGGCGTTGTCGCGGATGTAGCGGCGTACTTCGGGGCGGCCGTAGTCGGGGCGGTTGTGGCCCCAGGGCGTTTCGGCGCGCCAGTCGTTGTAGAAGTAAACTCCCCCGCCGTCGTTTTCCTGCCAGCCGTCGAACTGCCACAGGTCGAGGTCGCCGGGGCCAAAGTGGTTGTACACCACGTCCAGAATCACGGCAATGCCGTGCTGGTGGGCGGCTTTTACCAACTCGCGGAACGCCTCAGCCCCGCCGTAGTCGCTTTCCAGCGCGAAGGGGTTGGATGGGTTATAGCCCCACGAGTAAGCCCCCGGAAACTCGGTGGCCGGCATAATCTCGATGCAGTTTACGCCCAGGCTTTGCAGGTAGTCGAGGCGCTCAATAGCGTCGCGGAAAGTGCCGGGGTGGCCCTTTTCCTTCACGTTGAAGGTGCCGATGTGCAGTTCGTAGATGATAAGGTCGTTCCAGGCCGGCATCTGGAAGTTGTCACCTTCCCAGTCGAAATTGAGGGTGTCGAATACCAGCGAATGGCCCGCCGAGTTGGTCATGGCGCGGGCGTAGGGGTCGTTGCGGGTGAACTCGCCGGCGGGCGTAGTCAGCACGAACTTGTAGCCGTCGCCTGCTTTTACGCCGGGTAGGTCGGCGGCCCAGGTGCCGTCGCCTTCGGCTTGCAGCGGATGCGCGGCTTTGTCCCAGTTATTAAACGTGCCGATAACCGACACGGCGCTGGCTGCCGGGGCCCACACCCGGAAGGTGGTGCCTTGCGCGTGGGGCAAGGCTCCGAAGCCATCCCGCACGGGAGCGGTAGCGGGGGGCGTGACAGTAGCGGTATTAGCAGAAACGGCAGATGCGGTTTTCGTAATAGCGGGCGAAGCGGCAGGCTGCGCCGGCTTCGATTTAGGCGGAGTTAGAATATCGGTAGGCATAAAAAAAAGCCGTCGCGCGGGCTCTCAGTAGTTGAGCCTCACTGGCGCGGCAAGCGTAGGCATCCTTCTACGGCGCTAACGCAATTAGGATATACTCGACCGCTGGCCCGCTAAGCCAGCTAGCAAAATCGGGGGCCGGCGCAACCACCGGCCAGCCCGGCGCGTTGGGCTTGGTTCCCGGCTCGTCCAGCTTTGCGGTCTGCCGGCCGCTTTTCTTGCTTATGCCTGTTACGCCTGCCCCTGCCCCCGTCGATGTTTTTAGCTGGACTTACGAGCCGTACAACGGGATTTTGCGAGCAGACTGGGCCGGGCCGCTACCCTTGAGCGAGCTGCCGGCCTGTTACGACCAACTGCTGGCGGTCGCCAAGGCGCACGGGTGCCGGTTCTGGCTGCTCGATATTCGGCGGCGCAACTGGCACGATGCCGCTTTTGCCCAGTGGTTTAGCCACGTATTCGCGGCGCAGGCCAGTCGGGCGGTAGGCCAGCCGCTGTTTCTGGCCTGCCTGGTGGTGCCGACTTTGCGTTCGCAAGTGGAAGGCCAGTGCACCGAGCAGTTGTTGCGGCAGATTACGAGCTACAACGTCTTCCCTTTTTACTTCACCGACGAACAGCTGGCCCGTACCTGGCTGCTCGACCAGCAGGCTGCGGAGGTGCAGTCCCAGCAGTCGTTGGCGCTGGCCGAATCGTTTGTCAACTAAAAATCAGCTATGCAAAAAGCCCCCGGGTAGTACACCCGGGGGCTTTTTGCGTTGAAAGTGACGACTACTCTTTCAAGAAGCGCTGTACCACACGGCCGGTGCTCGCGTGCAGCTCGAAAAAATAAACGCCGGGAGCCAGCAGCCCCACGGGTACGGTAGTCGTGCCCGCGGTCGTGGTGCCCCGCAGGGCCACCTGCCCCAGGGTCGTGCGAATAAGGTAGGCGGTGGGCTGCTCGGTGAGCAGGTGCAGGCTTTCGTGGGTGGGATTGGGAGCGAGGGTAAATTCGGCGGCCGCACCCGCTACGGTGACGGCCGGCGAGTAGCGGGCCGACCCATCGGTATCCAACTGGCGCAGGCGGTAGTAGAGCCGGCCCGCCGGGGCGGCGTGGTCAAAGCTGGTGTAGCGGTGGGCCTGCTGGGTCGAGCCCTGGGCGGTTACGCTGGCCACGGCCGCGTAGGCCCGGCCGTCGAATGAGCGCTCCACCTCGAAGCGCTGGCTGTTTGTTTCGGAGGCCGTAGCCCAGGCCAGCCGGACGCCGCCCGGGGTACGGGTAGCCGTAAAGCTGGTGAGTTGCACAGGCAGCGGGTTGGTAGAAGTCAGCGCATTGGTCGAGCCCAGCGCAAAATCGGAGAAGCTGGTAATCGGCCCCGAAGTGAGCGTGCCGCTGGCGGCCGAGCCGCTGGTGGCCGAGTTGCCGAAGTTGGCCCAGGGTACGGTGTTATCTGAGCGCTTGGCGATGACCAGGCCCGCCGCGCCCGATATATCCGTGACCCCGTCGCCGGTGCCAAAGCTCAGCGTGACGGTGCCCGTAAAGCCGCTGGGTTGCGTTACCACGGCCGGGGTAGCCGCGTTGAAGGGCGTCAGGGTATAGTAGCGCACGGCGCTCACCCGCTGAAGCTTGCCGTTGGGGTCGGGGTCGAGGAAGCTCTGCCCGGCATTTCCCTCAAACTGCTCAGCCCGGTACACCGTAGTGCCGGTCTGGGTGTTGACGGTCAGCGTTAAGGGCCGGTAGGCGGTGCCTTTGCCAATGGGAAACAGGTAGGTGGTGGCCGTGCTCACGGCATCGATGGGGCGGGCCAGCGGGCCATTGACGAAGCTCGTAGCCGAGCCGCCCGCCACGCTGGCGCTCGCCGGTAGGGAGAGAATGTTGGTGGCGTCGGTAGTGAGTAGGCCACTGGTGAGCAGCAGCTTACCGGGAACGCTCACGGGGCGCGCCAGCGTCAGCCCCGCCGCGTTGTAGAGGGCCAGCGTCGCATTGGGGCCGAACGTCAGCCCGCCCGTCGTGGCCGAGCCGCCGATGGTTTGCGCCGCCGAGCCGTTGAACTGGACCGTGGCCGCGCTGGCGGGATTAAAAGCTAAGTTGCCCCCGTTTAGCAGCACGTCGCCCTGCACGTTGGCGCCGCCCGTAAGGTTGATATTAAGTGTGCCGCTGCTGACGATGAGCGACCCGGCAAAAGTGACTGGCACGCCGCCCGTTGCGGAAGCCGTGCCGCTGGCGTTGTACTCGAAAGTGCCGTAAGTGCGGCCCGCCAGCGGGGGCGTGCCGCTGGCCGTGAATAAGTAGTAGCTGCCGGGCTCAAATACGACCACGCTGCTCGGCTGGGCCAGGGCAAACGGGTCGGCGCTGCCGCCCTGCTCGTAGCGGGCACTACTGCGAAAGACTACGTTGCTGAGCAACGTAGCTGCCGTCCCGAACGGGTTGCCGCTGTATTTGGCCGTCGTGGTGAAGACGCTGCCGCTCACAAACTCGATGCTGCCTGCGCTGCCACTGCCTATGAGGGTGTGCGTACCCAGGGCCGTACCCGTAAACAGCACATTACCCGCGATTCGGGCCGTGGCCCCGGCCCCGAGTTGCACGGCTGTCCCGTGCGTCACGCTGTTGGTGGTGGTCAGCGTCAGCGACGAGCCCGCCTCGATGGTAAAGTCGGGGCCGGGTACCCCGTCGTTCACGACGAGCGTGCGCTCGCCGTTTACCCCGATGGTGAGCGCGGCATTGTTGAGGAGGCTAAGCTGGCCTACGTTCTGCACCACGGTAGTGCCGATGTTGGCCGAAAACGTGCCGCCCGAGAAAATGAGCGCATCGGCACTGTTGGGTGCCGAGCGCACGGGGCTCCAATTGGTGGCTACCGTCCAGCTGGCGTTGCTGTTGCCGCCTACCCAGGTGTAGGTAGCGCCCACGGTGCCGGCCAGGGTTACGGTGGCCGTGCTGGCGCTGGCCGTGCCGCTGGCATCGAGTATCGTATTAGTTAGGGTTTTGGCATACGTGCCGGCTCCGGTAGCCGCCGCCAGGCGCACGTACACGGTAGGCGGGGTTGTAGTCGAAAGTGCCGTGCCCGCGTAGGCCAGCGTGACCGTTTGGCCGAAAGTCACGTTGTCGCCGGAAATCTCATACCCCGAGCCCGTCGGCAGCGTCACCCGGATGCTGCCATCGGCGGGGAGCGACGAGCCGGCCAGCGTGTACGACTGGGCCGTGGAGGCGTTGCCAGCTACTGTGCTCAGCGTAAGGGAGCTGGGCGTAGCGGCAAAAGGTACGTAGGGCCGGGCGCTCACTTCCCGGCCAGTGCTGTAGCCATCTTCATTGGTAACGAAGGCCTTGAAATAGTAAGTGGTTTCGTTGGTGAGGCCCGTGATGGTGGTGCTCGTGCCAGTACCGCTGTACACTACGTACTGGTCGGAGCCGAGCGCCGTGCCGTTGCCGTACGTGCTGCTGGCCGTGAGCGTGCCGCTCGGCACTACTGTCACCGGGGCCTGGCTGGCTACTAGTACCGTGCGGGCCGCACAGCTGGTCGGCTTGGTCCAGGTGAGCGTAACCCGGCCGCTGGCGGCCGTGGCGGAGTAGGCCGTCACGTCGTTGGTTTGGTAATTTATCGCGGTCAGGTCGGCCCCGTTGTCGCTGTAGGTGGGCGAAGCCACGCCCGTACCCTCTACCCGGATGCGGTAGGTCGTGCCCGTGGCCAGGCTGCTGGGCAGCGTTGCGGCCAGGGGGGCGGCCGTACCCGAGCCAATGGCCAGCTTGCTGGCAAAGCCATCGGCGCTGAGATAAGCCGTGTAGGTAGTACCCGCGCCGTAGGCCGAGCCTGCGCTGTACGACACACTCAGGGCCGCGCCCGCCTGCCCCACGCAAAATGGCGACCCCGCCACGCTGCCCGTACTAATTGCCCCGGCTGGCAGGCCCGTACCGCTGATGGCGATGTCGTCGACGCCGGCCCCGATGCCGCTGCCCGCACTCAGCGTTTGCAGCCGGATTTTGGCCTGGCTGCCCCCGTAGGCGCTCAAATCCACGGTGGTTACGGCCGTGAGGGTCGTGCTGCCGGGCGTGCGCGTAACGGGCGTAGACCAAGTGCTGCCATTATCGGTAGAAACCGATACGCTAATCGCAGCCCGGCCCGTGCCGTTGTAGGTACGCGCCCGAAAATCCAGCTTTCCGGCCGTAAAGCTGGAGAAGTCCAGCGTCGGCGATAGCAGCGTCGAAGTGCTGGCAGTTAGTAGCAGGTAGTCGTTGCCGCTTGCTGATTGCTGCCCCACGTTGGTGTAAGTCCAGCTGGGAAACGAAGTGATGGTACCCGTGTGCGTGGCCGTAATGGCCGTCTGCCCCCAACCCAACAGTGGTAATACTAGCAAGCTGCTTAGCAGCCACCGCCGCCAGTAGCTGGCCCGCGTAGTACTCCGGCGTAAAGAAAACTTCATAAGCAGCGACAAAAGGTAACGTGGAGAAAAGGTGAAGTTTACCAGGTGTCGAAAGTACCCTGCGGGTTATTCTGCTTCCAATAATAATGCTGATTGTTAATGAGATAGTAATACTGGGTCGGGAGGTTGCCAAGGAAATGACTGGGGCAAAAGCCAGCGCTTTTGCCCCAGTCACATCGCTGAGATGCTAGCCAGTGGGCTAGTGCCTTTGTCGCCTGGCGTACTGGCGTAGCAGACGAAGCGAATTCGGGGCAGTGAATAAGCGAGGCGAGCGTGCGACTTGCATTCGCAGATTAATGTGCGCCAGCAGCGCGCAGAGCACTACCAAAATGAACTCGGAAAATCCTTGCAGTGGCAGTGCAGCTTCGTAAAAACAAATGATGGGGTAATTGAAAACCCCTGGCGAGACCAGTCGAGCAAATGCTGGCTGGGCGCCGGACCGTGTTACTACGCCGCGACCTAGCGACTGACGAGGAATCTGGCTTGTTCCCAATGCTGGCCCGTGAAGAATTTTAGAAAGTAGATGCCGCTAGAAAAGTCGGCCACCGGAATGGTGGCTTTATGCTGCACGGGCACGGCCCGCAGAACTATCTTACCCGTAACATCGGCGATAAAGAGCTCGGCTACTTCTCCTTCCAATTCCACGTGTAGCACATCGGCGGTTGGATTAGGATAACAGATCCAGGCGTAGCTTTTACCCCGCCCGGCCTGCTTGGTAACTCCCGCGACCGTGTCGGTGGGCTGGTAGTGGCCGGTGAGTTTGCCGGGTTTAGCGACTTGGCTGGCTAGGGACGTCTGGCAGTCGACGGTGTGGGCGTACCTGACAATAAGCTTTACTAGCAAAGCATTGAGCCGTTCGACCTCGAATTTATCGGTGGTCGGCTTGATGTGCGGATTGCCTACCCCGCTATCATCGGTGAGAAACACGTAGGTGCCGTTGGTAGCCAAGGCTAGGGCCCGCATCAGGTACTCCGTACTCTTGTCGGTATCGCTGGCCGCGATGGGGATGAGGCGGATGCCCTTGGCCGCCGCCCGGCGGATGGAGCGTTGCAGCGAGGCCTGCACGGCGGGTTCTTCATGGGGTGGGGCGTCCAGGATTAGGAAGAGCAGCCGTGCTTTGGCCTGGGCAGACCACGCGAGCGAATCAATTGCCACGGCCAGGGCCTGGTCGACGGCCTCGGGGATATCTCCGCCGCCGCCCGCGTGCTGCTGGTTGATAAAGTCCAGCGTTTGAGCGATAGTGGCGCTGAGCGGGCTGCGGCGGGTAACGTACTCATCCCCGGCGTCGCGGTAAAACACGCTGCCCAGGTGCAGGGTAGAAGACTTCAGCGAGTCTTTCGTGCGGGCGATAACGTCCCCGAGCTCGGCTTGCAGGTACTGAATCTCATCGCCCATCGAGCCGGTGGCATCTACCACAAAGGCAATGTCGACGACCGCGGGAGCCCGGCAGGGCCGCGTTACCCGAAATACGTTCAGGCCAGCCTGAAAGCGGGTAGGGTGGGCGAGGGTGTAGGTTTTACCGTCTACGACGGCCTGCAAGGAGGCAGCGGGCTGCCCCGCCACCCCGGTAAAGAGGCCGTTCCAGAGTTCGCACTTGCCGGTATTGTCGCTCTGCGCCTGCCAGAGCAGCGAGTCGCGGTGGTCTTTCAGATACACGGTGGCTCCTACTACGGGAAAGCCCTCCTCCGTCATGAGCTGCGCCGCGTAGCGCTCCAAGGGGCTGATGTGCCAGCGTTGGCGCCACTCGTTCAACTCCCGCTGGGCGATATCGGCCCACAGTGTCCACTTGCCGAAGTCGTTGAGCTCACCGGCGGTGAGGGTGCCCGCGCTCGCCGCCGCGTCATTCGCATCGCGGGCCCTGAACTTACGCGGGGCAGGGCTGGTGCCGCGTACCGTAACCCCCGACACGCGGCCCGCCAAGGCGGGGCTCTTCGATAGCTTGGCAGCCGCGCCGCGCAAGCCGGGTGCTGTCGCGGGCGCGTAGTCCACGACTACTACCTCTGCCAGCGACTTTGTATCTTCTTGGAGCAGTACAACCAGGGTCGTATCCGATTTAGCTAAGATTACCTCCTTGGTTACGTAGCCCACGAATGACACCACCAAGCGTGGGGTCGGGCGAGCGATGGTGAGCGTGAAGCGGCCGTGGGCGTCGGTGACGGTGCCGTTGGTGGTCTCCTTCTCCACCACGGTTACGCCGGCCAGCTCGGCGCGGTCGCGGTGAGCCCGTACGACTCCCTTGACGGTGAATGACTGCGCGTAGCCACCTACGGACCCCAGCAGCAGGGCGAAGAGTAAGAATAGTTTCATAGGAAAAGGAAGCGGAGTAAGCATGCTGGGGCTTTCCCGGCGGCTGTTCGCGCAGAGAGTCGATGCCGTGCTGCGCCGCTTTGCACACGAGCCGCTAAAAACCAAGTGCGTTCGTTTGAACAGCCGGCACTGGGAGTGCGCAACGACCAGAAGAATTCCCCGGGGAATTAGCCGGCTTTACGTCCGGCTGGGCGGCGGAAGGCCCGGCTGCACCTTGGTGCAGCGGCCGGATACACCCGCCTGGCAATGGACTAAATCGGGGCTTGCGATTACCCCCGGCTTGCCGGCGGAGTAGTCGCCGTACCTGCTGGCACTGCGTCGTGCTGCTGGCTGGGAAAAGCGAGTAGTGGAAAGGGCAGTTTTGGTCTCGGCGTTTCCGGGCTTGCGATCTGCGAAGTGGGCCAGGGTCAGTAGCTTTACTACGCGACAAGCGGTGGTTCGCGAGCTGGCACACGCGAGGTGTGCGGCACTAGCCCAGGGCCCGACTTTCAACTACACCGCCCTTCATATTCTCCCTCTCGATGGTAAACGATTACGTTGCGCTTATACTTTCAAAAAGCCTGCGTAAGTGGGCTGGGTTGGGCTCGCTGCTGCTATTGCCATTGGCTGGCAGTCAGGCCCAAGCGCCGGTACTGACTACGCTGAGTCCCACCCGCAACGCGGTAGCGGCGCCGGTAGCCGACCCGATAACCCTTACGTTCTCGCAAAGCTTAGCTCCCAGTAGCACGGCCGCCGTGCGGGTGTGGGGCAATCGGCGTCAGGGCCTGCGTGCCAGCAGCCGCAGCGGCTCAAACCCGCTGGTGATTACCCCAGCCCAGCAATTTGCTCCCGGCGAAAGTGTGAGCGTAAGCGTGCCGGCTACTGTACAAAGTGCGAGCGGGGTAGCGGCAGTACCAGCCGTGTATCAGTTTACGGCGGCGGCCGGCGCTGGGCCAGCCGTATTCGTGGGAGGGCCCGACGTGCCGGCGGGCCCCCGACCGCAGTGGCTGACGGTAGGGGACTTTAACGACGATGGCAACCTCGATACGCTGGTACCCAACAGCACGGGCGACCCGTCGGCCAACTATCTGACGCTGAGCTTTGGTGATGGCCGGGGTAATTTCTCGCCCGGCGGTACCATTCCCGTCGCTGCGGAGGTGCTGCGCACGGCAACCCTCGACGTAGACAACGACGGCGACCTCGATCTGCTGGCTTGCTGCTACCAGTCTAAGACGGTCAACGTATACCTCAACAATGGATCGGGTAGCTTCACGCCCGCCGGGACCATTGCGGTAGGAGAAATTCCTACCTTGCTGAGTACGGGTGATATCGATGCGGATGGGGACTTGGATGTGCTGGTCGGCTGCGGGAACGGCCTCAACGTGTGCCGCAACGACGGTACCGGTACGTTCGCAGTCTCGGCCCTGATGCCGTTGACCAGCAGCCAGGTTGCGCCCCTGCTGGTTGACCTGGACAGTGATGGCGACCTGGATTTGCTGAAAGCCAACTATA
>CAJYVK010000103.1 GCA_913778455.1 uncultured Hymenobacter sp.
GTTGAGTTATGAGTTAGAAGTTATGAGTTATGAATTAGCAACCGGGCTTTTTTGTTGCGGCTAATTGCAAATGGGCGCAAAGTGCCTCCACCAAGCCAACTCATAACTTCTAACTCATAACTCATAACTATCTCGTAAGCCACCCGTTGGCGTCCATCCAATTTTGGAGGCGGTCCACCCACTTGTCTTTGGTGGTGGAGTTGTTCATGCCGAAGCCGTGGCCGCCTTTATGGTAGAGGTGCATTTCGGCGGGCACTTTGTGGCGGTTCAGGGCCTGGTAAAAGACGAGGCTGTTTTGCACGGGCACCACGGTGTCGTCTTCGGCGTGCACGAGGAAGGTGGGCGGGGTTTGGGCCGTCACTTGCAGCTCGTTGGAATAGCGGCGCACCTGGTCGGGACTGGCGGCGGCACCCAGCAGGTTCTCGCGCGAGCCGGTATGCTTAAGGCTGTCGCTGAAGCTAATAACTGGGTAGAGCAGCACCAGGAACGCCGGCCGCACCGAGGCCGGGCCAGGGTTATCGCCCACGGGCTGGGCGAAGTGGGTACCCGCCGTAGCCGCCAAGTGGCCACCCGCCGAGAAGCCCATCAGGCCGATGCGCTCGGGGTTGAGGTTGTACTTGGGGGCCAACTGGCGCACCAAGCGCAGGGCCTGTTGAGCATCAAGCAGCGGGGCGATGCTTTTATCGGGCTGGCTGCGGTCGTTGGGCAAGCGGTACTTGAGCACGAAGGCCGTGACGCCCAACTCGTTCAGCCGCCGGGCTACGTCGTAGCCCTCGTGGCCCATCGCCAGCCGCGAATAGCCGCCGCCGGGGCAGATGATCACCGACGTACCATTCGCCTTGTCGCGGCCCGGCACGAACACCGTGAGCGTGGGCTGCACCACGTTGGCTACGGTGATGCGGTCGCCGCTGGTTTCGCTGGTTTCCTGCACCTGGCTGGGCTTGGAATCGGGGATGGAGCCGGTGTAGAGCGGCAGCACGGGCGCGGCCGTGCCGGCCGCCGTAGTGGCACCAGTCACGGTCTGAGCTTGAAGTTGGGTGGTAGCAGTCATGCTCAGCAGGGCCAGGGCCAGCAACAACGTGTTTTTTTGCATAAAGGTCAGTTTGGCAAGTGATATACGCGGCAGTAGCGCCGAGGCCGGCAAGCATACCAGACGCCCCGCTCCTACTGCCGCGTATGAAAACGCACCATTCTGAATTTCGTTTTGGCCGGGGCCAGCGGGGACATCTAGTATTGATATACGCTGCCTTTACCCCAGCATTGCCCGAATCAGCCGGGCAAGCACAGACGACAAAGCCTGCGGCACTCTCAGCGTGCCAGCAATAGGTATTTTGGTGGAATTACCATTCCCCGAAAATGATTTGTCATACCGTAGAGCACGCCTAAGGTTAACGCAGCCCCCATTATCAGTAGTATCCACGCCTGACCTGTGGGCGTGATTGCAGCCAGGCGGCGGTGCATTTTCAGCCGATGAATCGCCGCTACGTGCCCGAAAAAGGCCAGAATGGCGAGGCTGTAGTAAGGCACGAAAAAGAGTAGCTGCGGGTAATGATTCAATCCCGCAGCGGCGAAATACAGATTAGTATCCAAGTGCGCGGAGAGCCGACCCATCAGCACCGAGCTGACGTGAATAGCGAGAAATAGCGCTAGGTAGAGTCCAGCGCACACCTGTAATCGCCGCCAGTTATCCCCTATTTCTCTTGCGCAAAAGCCAACCAAGCGTAAGCCGGTACCAATTTGAAACAGCACAGCGACCAGCAACACGGTTTCACCGAGCGGATGGCGATACGCCTTTCGAGCGGCAGCCATAAACGCGAGGTGCAGCGCCGGGCTGATGACTACCAGCAGGTGATTGAGCAGATGACTACCAACGAATACCGCCAGCAGCAGTCCTGAGCAATAATGCATCTGCCACCATAAGGGGCGTCTACCCAGCTGTTCGTTACCCGGTACCAAGCTAGTCATAAGCACAGAAGGCAAATGCCACTGCAAAGCTACCAGGAGCTTCCGCTATTACTTTAGGCGGCTAATAAACTTCAGTGTTAAGCTTTTCGATGGGTATGCTGCCTACATCATTGCGAATCGTCGCGGGAAAAAATTTGCTACTCGGCTGCCTCATCTTCCTGAGCCGCCCGACCCGCACCGATGCGCAAACGTCCCCGGCCCCCCTGTGCATAGGCGAAACCTTCACGCTGGCCTCGAAGGTGTTGGGCGAAACCCGGCGCCTGAACGTGTACGTGCCCCCCGTGTACCGCGACTCGGCCACCATCCGGCTGCCGGTTCTGTACATGCCCGACGGTGGGCTGGCCGAAGATTTTCTGCACGTGGCGGGGCTGGTGCAGGTGCTGGTCGGCAACGGCAGCATGCGGCCGTTTATCTTGGTGGGCATCGAGAACACCCAGCGCCGCCGCGACCTTACTGGCCCTACGACCAATGCGGAAGATAAGAAGATAGCGCCCCGCGTGGGCGGCTCGGCCGCGTTTCGCCAGTTTATTCGCCGCGAGCTGATGCCGGCCGTGCGCCAGCGCTACCGCACCACTACTGAAACTGCCCTCATAGGCGAGTCGTTGGCTGGTCTTTTCACCGTCGAAACCCTGCTGCTGGAGCCCGACTTATTCGATACGTACCTGGCCTTCGATCCCAGTCTGTGGTGGAACGACGGCCAGCTCACCCAGCAGGCGGCTCGCTTCGTACCCGCCTACCGCGGATCGGCCAAAAAGCTATACCTAGCCACCAGCAGCCAAGGCGATACGGCGGCCACCCGGCAGTTGGCTGGCCTGCTGCGTGCCGCTAATCCACCGCGCATCGCCGGGTACTACGAGCCGCTACCCAACGAGACGCACGCGACTATCTACCATCCTGCGGCGCTGCGCGGCCTGCGGCGGGTGTTTGCTCCGAACGCGCGCCCAATTGAGCAATAGCGTTTACAGTCAGTTATTTGATACAGTATGATAATAGTGCGGGGCTACGTACCGGGAAACGTAGCGCGGACTTTGTAGTCCGCGGTTATGCAAGCTAGCGGAACGCGGACTGCAAAGTCCGCCCTACAGCTCGTTTCTCAGAGAAGAGCCTCAAAACAAGAAAGCCCGGCTCGTCGCCGGGCTTTCCTACCACTTCTGCTTCAACACATTACCCCATCCGGCGCGTCAGCACTTTGTCTACGCTTTCGAGGCGGCGGACGATAGGCTGGGCCACTTCGGCGTCGCTCAGGTCGATACCTTGGTTGCGGGTAGCCAGATAGCGGGCCAGCGCCGAATTGTCGTCCAGCGCCTTATTCAATTCCCGCTGGGCGTCTTCCCACTCGCCGCTCTGGTCGGTGGCGAGGTATTTATAACGCAATTCAATAGTACGGCTCACGAGGCCCGCCAGCCGGGTGAGCATACTCGCCTCGGCAGCCGAAAACTCGCGGGACTCTTTGCCGATAACGGCCAGCATGCCCAGCCGCGAGTCATCGGAAGCTACCAGCGCGGCCCCGGCGTAGAAATTGAGGCCGATGGCCTGGGCCACGTCGGGCTTGATAAGCCGGCAGCTTTCGGGCTTGTAGTCAGAAACGACCACGTCCTGGCCAGCCAGGATGGCTGCCGAGCACATGCTTTCGTTGCGCACCAAGCCCGGAATGCCGGTGGCCCCGGCCAGTGCCTTAAACCACACGTAGTCGGCATCGACGAGCGAAATCAAGGCGATGGGCACGTTAAACAGCAGTGCGGCCCAGGCCACGTAGTCGTCGAAAATCTGCTCAGGCGTGGTGTTGACGATCTGAAACTGGTGCAGCGTACGCAGGCGGGCCGCGTCGTAGGCCGGTATCAGCGAATCGGGAAAATCAGTGGTCATTAATAGTTTGCCTCGGTACCGGGCAAGTCAATCAGAATAAATTGGGCGTCCTTCGTGGCTTCGATGTCGAGCACGTGTTCAGCATCGACACGCGCCTGGTCATTAGCGTTCAACACGGTGCCGTTGACGGTGATGACTCCTTCCTTTACGTAGATGAAGGTAAGTCGGATAGGAAAAGTTTTAAAAGTCAGCTTTTTGCCGCATTCCAGATTGCTCCAGTAAACGGTGGAGTTGGAATTCATGTACACCACGTCTTCCAGCACCCGCTGGCCCGTGACGAGCGGCACCAATTCGTTTTTGTTGCTATTTATAAAACCCAGGTCTTTTTGCTCGTAGCTGGGGGCCAGGCCCTTCTGGCTGGGAATAAACCACAGCTGGTAAAGGTGCAGGGGCTTGTCCTGACGGTTCATCTCGCTGTGCGCTACGCCGGTGCCAGCGGTCATGCGCTGCACCTCGCCGGCCGTGATGGCGGTGCGGTTGCCCAGGGTATCCTCGTGGCTTACCTCGCCTTCGAGCACCAACGTCACGATTTCCATCTCGGAATGCGGGTGCTGCGGAAAGCCGTTCTGGGGTGCGATGTTATCGTCGTTGAACACCCGCAGCGGCCCGAAATGCATATTGTTCCGGTCGAAGTAGTCGGCAAAGGAAAACAGGAAATAGGAGCTGAGCCAGGGGGCGGGAGCGGCGTGGTGGCGACGGGCGGCGGGAATGTGCGCGAGCATAGTTTTTCAGAGGCAAAAGGCTGGTGGCCCAGGTGCGGGGCCGGTAGTAGTATGAACTACAAACTGCGCGGCGAAGTTACCCCGGCACTTTTGCGCGGGCTAGGCCGGGTCAGTTGGAAACTCGAAAATGTCCAATAAAAAGCGTAAAGCAAATCTATAATTTTCCGCAAACGTTTGTGGAGCTTAGCCGGTGTTACCGGGTAATAAAAAATGCTTTTTACGGCAAAAAAGGCACGTTACGCCACTTCGCATTCTAGCTAGCTTCGCTCCGAGTTAGCAACGAAAATTCATCCTTCACTAAAAAAAATCTAAATTCTGTAACGACGTACTCGCGATTATTCACTAACATTGCACCCTCCCTTTCCCACCCGAACTCCATGTTGCCACTCCTACCCGGAACCGCACGCCTTGCCGGCGTGGCGGCCCTGCTATTGCTTGCGGGCTGCGCTAAAGAAGCCGCCGCGCCCAGCGCCGGCCCCACCCTCTCCCGCACCGCCACCGCCCCGGCCAGCGCCCTCAACGGCGTGATGATGCAGGGCTTTTACTGGGACGTGCCCGGCAGCACGTCGGCCGGCACCTGGTGGCAAAACCTGGCCAGCAAGGCCCCTGAGCTGAGCGCCGCCGACATCACGGCGATGTGGCTGCCCCCCGCCTACAAGGGCAGCGCCGGCGGCTACGACGTGGGCTACGGCGTGTACGACCGCTACGACCTGGGCGAGTTCAACCAGAAAGGCACCGTGGCTACCCACTACGGCACGCTGAGCCAGCTGCAAAGCTGCATCTCGGCCCTGCACGGCCAGGGCATCCAGGTGTACGAAGACGTGGTGATGAACCACCTGATGGGCGCCGACTACCAGGAGAGCTTTACTTATAACGGGCAGAACTACAACGTGTATACCGGCTTCAGCTACCCCGGCCGGGGCACTACGTACAGCAACTACCAGTGGCACTACTATAACTTCAACGGGGCGCAACAAGGGGCTAATAACAGCTGGCTGCAATGGAATCCCTGGGATTTTCAGCCCTACGCCAACGGCGATGCCTATGATAACCTCATGGGCTGCGAAGTGCGCTACGCCGACGTCAACCAGGCCAACGAGACCATCAAATGGGGCAACTGGCTGACGACCAAGCTGGGGTTGGATGGCTACCGCATCGACGCGGCCAAGCACATTCAAACCAGCTTTTTCAACAACTGGCTCGACAACGTGAAGGGCAGTCGCTTCGCGGTAAGCGAGGTATGGTTCAACAGCGTGAGCCAGCTCAACGATTACGCCTCGGCAACGGGTGGGCGCACGAGCCTGTTCGACGTGCCGCTGCACTACACCTTCAAGGCGATGAGCGACGGCAACGGCGCCTGGGACATGCGCGGGCTGCAATTTGCCGGCTTTACCGAGGCCAACGGGCCACTGTCAGTCTCCTTCGTCGATAACCACGACACCGATACGCCGGGCGGGCTCCACTCGCCGGTGGTCAACCTCAAGATGCTGGCCTACGCCTACATCCTGACCCGCGAGAAGGGCTACCCCTGCGTGTATTACAAGGATTACTACGAATACGGACT
>CAJYVK010000104.1 GCA_913778455.1 uncultured Hymenobacter sp.
TTTTTCAAATTAACCCCCCCGCCGTATAGCACACCCATGAGCCGCGGACTACAAGTCCGCGCTACTTGCCTCTAAAATGAGTCGCCCTATTCAGCTTTCTTGACCACCGAAATTGTCCCGTCGCGCTCCAGGTATACTGCTTCTGCCTGGCTGAGCTCGGCTAGGTTACCGCTTTCGTGCAGGCCCTCGCGTAGGTCGAGCTCGTTGAGGCGCAGGCGGCGCAGCTGCTCGGCATCGGCCTGGCCGCGGCGGGCCAACTGGTATACCCGGCCCTTCACTAGCCGGTCGACCCACGGGTAGTGGTACGAGGCCCAGGCCAGGGCCCGGTGCAGCAAGACGAAGGCCGCGCAGGCTAGCAGCGTGCCCCCAAAGGGCGACGAGGCCGCGACTGCCCGGCTCATCACCGAGCCCAGCATAATCTTGACGACCAAATCGAAGGCTGTGCTGCCCGCAAACGTGCGCGGTCCCGATAAGCGCAGCAGCAGCAGCGCCGCAAAAAAGAGCAGAACGGCCCGCGTGAGCATCTGCACCGCCGTGATAGAATGAGAGTCGGCGTGGAAGCCAAATAAGTAATCCAGTAACTCGTGCATAGAGTGGGCTACGCGGTAGGGTGGAAGGAAAAACAACGTGATAGGGTGGCGTTCAAGCGGCCCAGGTAGGCGGGCGTAGGCTGGCTGAGCTAGTCAAGAGGTCGGGGCTGGCTCGTTATTCGTCAAGCGGAGGCGGCTGGAACAAAGCCGCCCGTAAGTCCGGGGGCGGTTGTACGGTGGCCCGGTGCTGAAGACAGGCAGCCTTTCTTAATATTAACTTAAAATAGCCGGCTGGCCAAGAGTGGTTGCGCAGGGACAGCTTCGGCGGGGCGGCATTCGCGACGACTTTTCCGGCACTGAGGCGATTTTTCCGGCGCTAGCGCGAAATGATGGGGCTGGGGGAATGGGGGGCAGGCACTTTTGGGATAGTTGTTCACCCCTACTTCTCCCCGGCCATGTCTACGACCACCGCCCAGCTCGCCCGCGACGTCAAGTTTTTGAAAGCCTACGCCCTGGCGGCTACCCTGCTGCCGCTTACCGGGCTGCTCTTCGCCTTCGGCCAGCCCGATAAGCCCGTGCGCTTCCAGGAGATATCCGTGGAGCGACTGAATCTGGTAGAGCGCGACGGGACCATCAAGATGATCATGGCCAATCAGGCCCGCTTCCCGCAGGGCGTAACCATCGATGGTAAACATCTTGATTTCAAGCGGGAGCATCCCGGGATGCTGTTTTACAACACTAAGGGGGAGGAGTGCGGCGGCCTGATTTTCGGGGGGCAGAAAGATTCGGCGGGGCGAGTGTCGGCCGGCGGGCATTTCTCACTCGACCGCTTCGGCCAAGACCAGGTCATCGCCCTTAACTACCAGGAGCACGGGGGTAGCTATAAGGCCGGTCTCACTTTCAACGATGCCCCCGACGAGTCGATGACAACTCTCGAAGACCGCTATCGGGCCGCCACGCCCGCCCAGAAGGAGCAGGCGCAGAAAGCGGGTAAGCTGGGCCTGCAAACCCGTCTGTACGTGGGCACAACCGCCGGCCGCTCCTCCGCCATGATCATGGCCGACCAGCGCGGCGAAACGCGGCTGATGCTACTGGCGAATACCGAGCAATCGACCCTCGACTTCAAAGACAGCCAGGGGCGCACCCGCCTGACCATCGGGGTCGATAAAAGCAATCAGCCCGTGCTCCGCTTCCTGGACGAGCATGGCCAGCCGGTGAAGCCGGCCGGCCAGTAGCCGCGGCTACCGCGGCGCTGGCTTTTACTTTACGCTTCCCGATGCGCAAACAGCCCTGGTTTTACTTGTTCGTTTTTGGCCTGGCGCTGCTGCTGGCCGTGTACACGCGCCTAACGATGGCCGAGCGGGCCGAGGACTTTTACCTCTTTCCCGATGCCCCGCTGTGGCTGTTTCTGGAAGCCTTGCTGGTAGTGTACCTGCTCGACCGCCTGCACGAGCGGGCCGGCCGCTGGGGCCGGGCCAGCGGGCGGGCGGGCTACTACTTCGGGCTGCTGTGGCGGGGGGCGCTGCTTTTTGTCGGCATCGTGCAGCTACTGCAACTGGCGTTGCTGCTGGCCCACGTGGGCCGGGGCGACTACGGTAGCTGGTATGAGGCAGTGCGGGGGCTGGCCGCCCAGCTCCTGCTTTACTTGCTGGTGGGCAGCGTATACCTGCCATTTCTGTATCAGCAGTATGCCAGCCAGGTTCGGCTGGCCCTGGAGCAGGCCGAAAAGGCTGCTACTCAGGCCCGGCTGCAAGCCTTGCAACAGCACGTCGACCCGCATTTTTTATTTAATAACCTTAATATCCTGTCCGCCCTCATCGACCCGGCCAACGAGGCGGCGCTCGACTACCTCACGCACCTGGCCAGCCTCTACCGCTACCTGGCGCGGGCCACGCAGCGCGAGGCCGTGCCCGTGGCCGAGGAACTGGCCTTTGCCCGCGACTACCAATTTCTACTGCAACGCCGCTTCGGGGTGGCCTACGTGTTTGAGGAAGACGTGCAGTTGACGGCGGCCGAATTGCTAACGCACCTGGTGCCGCCGGGCGTGCTGCAAGAGCTGCTCACCAACGCCGTGAAGCATAACCTGGCCAGTCGGCAGCAGCCGTTGCGCATCAGGCTCACGCTCACGCTGGCCGGCTTGCGCCTGGCGCACCCGCGCCGCCCGCGCCCCACCCCAGCCGCCGGCGCGGGCAGCGGCCTGCCGGGGCTGCGAGCCCGCCTGGCGCTGCTGACCGACCAGCCACTGGTAGTGGAAGAAACGAGTACCCATTTTAGTATTACGGTGCCGCTGCTGGCGGCCCTCTCTCCACCCGCTGCCCATGCGTCTGCTCCTGCTCGAAGATGAAGAACCGGCTCTCGCCCAATTGCGTCGCCTGACGCTGCAATTTTACCCCGCCGCCACGGTAGTCGGGGAGTGCCAGCAGGTGAGCGAGGCGGTAGCCTTTTTGCGCACTCATCCGGCCCCCGACCTTATCCTTTCCGACATCGAGCTGCTCGACGGGAATGTGTTTCAGCTATTTGCTCAGGTGCCGGTGAGCAGCCCCGTGGTATTCGTAACGGCCTACGACTCCTTTCTCACCCAGGCGTTCGAGCAAAACGGCATTGCCTACGTGCTCAAGCCGTTGCGCTACGAAGCCCTGGCGGCGGCCCTGCAAAAATTCGAGCGCCTGCGTAGCGCCTTCCAGGCCGACGCGCTGCGCCAATTGGCCGCGTTGGCCACGCCCGCCCCGCGCTATAAAGAGCGCCTGGTGAGCAAGGCCCGGACGGGTCTTTACCTGCTCGACGTGAGCGAGCTGGCGTACTTTCAGCTGCGCAACGGCGTCACCCACGCCATCGATCACCAGGGCCGTAGCTTCGTGCTGAGCGAAACCCTGAGCCAGCTCGAAGCCGTGCTCGACCCCGCCGCCTTTTTTCGCCTCAACCGCAGCGAGCTGGTGCATCTGCGGGCCGTGGAGCGGCTGGAGCCCTATTTCAACGATACGCTGGTGGTGCACCTGAAGGGCCAGGCCACCACCCTCACGAGCAGTACGCACCGCACCCCCGAGCTGCGCCGGTGGCTGCTGGGAACCTAGTGCTCGTCCAACGCTTGGTTTAGAAAAGTCACCCAAGGCCGCGCTGCCTGCATACCCGCGACTACGCGGGCGATAAAATCGGGGGCCAGTACTTCCTCATCAGCAAAAAGCCGGACTACGCCAAAGCTCTTGAGCTTGAGCCAAGGCAAATCGGGGTCGTTGCCGGCGTAGCCGCGCGGTGGGCGCGTGAGCTGCGCAACGCGCATATCGAGCCCATTAGGAAAGTGCTGCAATAGCTCCGGCCCTTCGAGCAGCTGGTGAAAGCCCGTGCTGTCGTAGTGAATTTCCTGCCGGATGGCCGCCAGCTCGGCGGGGGTGGGAGTGAAGCGCCCCGCCCGCAGCCACGAGCCGCCGCCCGGCATCAGGGCCAGGAAGTAGCCGGCCCGCAGGGCGTGCCGCCCACCGGGTACTAGTCCCGAGCCCAGGCGCCGTTTGTAGGGTTCGGGGTCGGTCTGGCTGCGGTCGTTTTTATGCAGCCGAAACATAACCTGCGCCGGCGTGAGGCCCGCTAGCTCGGGAATGGTGGGCGTGGCCTGCCGTAGTACCTCCGTCACGAGAGCGGCGAAAGTATCGCGGGCGTGCAGGTAGTCAGCGCGGTGCGCCTGCATCCAGGCCGTGTTATTATTCGCCGCCAGCCGACGCAAAAAATCCAGTACGGAAGCAAGGTCCACGGGAGAGAGAAGGTAGAAATTCTGAATTCTATAGCAGGCAAACTAAATCAGCTCCGTCTGTCATGCTGAGTTCGCGAAGCATCTACTCACGCCTAAACGAGCCGTTCGTACCTGAAAAGATGCTTCGCAAGCTCAGCATGACGGATAAAATTGATTTAGTTATTTGTATAACTCATAACTCATAACTCAACCACCACGCTATCGCCCACTTGAACGCGGCCGTTTACGGGGCCAGTCACGTTCTGGCCGAAAATCACTTTGCGGTCGGGCTTGCGATAGGTCGCCAAGGTGCGGAGTGGCTCGCTGGCTGGGTGTTTCTCGGCCGTGGCCTGGTCGATGGTCGTTACGATGCAACGCCCGCAGCCGCGCACGGCGCGGAAGGGCTGGCCGGCGATTTGAAAAGCGGCCCAATCCATTTCGGCATCGGCGGGTGCGCCGCTCACCACGAGGTTGGGGCGGAAGCGGTTCATGGGGACCGGCTCTTCCAACTGAGCGTTGAGCTTGGCTAGCGACTCCTCGGTAGCCAACAGGTAGGGGTAGCCGTCGGCAAAGCTGACGAGCGTGCCGGCCGGATTCAGCGCGGGCTCGCACTCGCGGCGGGCCATGTCCGACATGTACACCAGCTTGCAGGGCTGGCCCAGCGCCGCGCTCAGCCACTCGTCGGCGGCCGGGGTACCGCGCCAGGCAAAAACCAGGTCGTCCCAGATGGTCACGAACAACGTTTTATCCGGCTCCGCTTCAAACGGAATGTAGAGCGGTAGCAAATCGGGCCGCTGGCGGTGGCGCAGTAGAAAGCCATTGTGAGCGGCCTCCACGGCCAGCAGGGCCATTTCAGCGTGCTCGCGCTGGGTCAGGAAGCGGTTGCGCTCGTCTACTATCAGCCAGCGGCGGTCGTGGCGCAGGCCCTGGGGGGTAAGCTCGGCCGCTGGCAGACTGATGCCGCCCAGCGACTTAACGGGGTAGATGAAAATGCCCGTGAGGGTAAGCGGCGCGATGGGTGCAGACATGGCGCAAAGTTCGGTAGCGCGTAGGAGAGTTATGAGTTAAAAGTTAGAAATTATGAGTCGGGACAGACAAACTCATAACTTCTAACTCACAACTCCCCCTAGTGTAGCGCCCGCTTCTTAACCATGCCGCCCTTGGCATCGTTTACGCTGTGCATGATGATGAAGGCGCGGGGGTCGATGTGGTTGACCTCGGCCGTTACCTGGCCCACTTCCAGGCGGGTAACTACCGTAAACACAATATCGATGGGGCTGGGCTGCTCGCCGCGCGAGCCGTAACCCCGGTGCCCGGCATACACCGTAACGCCCCGGCCCAGGCGCTCGGTGAGTGCGCGTCGGATGGTGTCGCTGTGCTCCGAGATGATGGTGACGCCCGTGTACTCTTCAATGCCGTTGACTACAAACTCAATGGTTTTAGACGCCGACAGGTAGGTTAGAATGGAGTAGAGTGCCGTGGGTACGTCGAGTACCAAGGCTACTACAATAAAAATCAAAATATTAAGTACCAGTACAAAGTCGCCCACGCTGAGGCTGGCTTTACGGCTGAGGTACACAGCCAGGATTTCGGTGCCATCAAGTACACCGCCGCCGCGCATGGCCAGCCCGATGCCCGCGCCCAGAAAGAAGCCGCCGAACACGGCAATCAGCATCTTATCCTGCGTCACGACCGGAAAGTGCACCGTTTCCAGTACCACCGCCAGCGTCAGAATGGCCAGCAGCGCCCGGACGGCGAAGCCCTTGCCCATTTGCCGGAAGCCCAGCCACACAAACGGTAGGTTGAGTACGACCAGCAGTACCGACAGGGGCGGGTCGCCGGGCAGCAGGCGGGCCGCCAGCAGCGAAATGCCGGTAACGCCGCCGTCGAACAGGCCGTTGGGTAGCATGAATGCCTCCAGGCCCAGGGCCGCCGAGGCGACGCCTATCGCCAGGTAGACCGCATTGCGCAATTCTTCGCGCAGGCGCGACTGAGGGGCCCCGGCATGGGGCGTGGGCGGGTCTGCGATAACTGGATGCCCGGTAAGCGTAGCGGCGGTGACTTCGGGCGACAACTCGGGCGAAGCTGCGGCGGCCTTGAGCCGCCGCAGCCGGGCTAAAACGGATAATTGAGCAAGCATGGAGAAACTTACGCAAAAAAGCCAGCTTCCGCCGAAGTGCTACGGCTTTTTAGCGCCTTCCTGCTGCATGGCCAATTGCAAGGCCGCGTACAAATCGACAATGCCGCCGGTGGCCGATAGCGTGGCAAAATCGGCTTTTTTGCCGCTCTCGCCAGGCACTAATACTTGCGTGTGGTGCACCTGGGCCGACTGCCGGATGATGCGCTTGAGGTCGGCGGCCGAAAGACTGGGGAAGTACGACTTAAGCACCGCCGCTACGCCGGCCGTGACGGGCGCTGCCATGCTGGTGCCGCTCTCAGAGCCATACTTGCTGCCGGGCAGGGTCGAGAAAATACCCACGCCGGGCGCAAACACATCGACTTGACGCTTGGAATAGTTGCTGAAGCTGGCGGGCAGGTTTTCATCGTCGGTGGGGCCGCTGGCCCCCACGGTGAGCAGGTTGGGCGGCGTCGAGCCGTCGAGGTAGAAGGCCGCCGGGTAGTGGGGTACCACGTCGAGGTTATCGTCCTCGTTGCCCGCTGCGTGCACGAGCAGCACGTTTTTGCTGGCCGCGTACTTGTAAGCGGCCTCCACGGCCGGGCGCTGGGGCGAAAATTCCTTGCCGAAGCTCATGTTGATAATCTGCGCCCCGTTGTCCACGGCGTAGCGGATGGCGTTGGCCACGTCTTTGTCGCGCTCGTCGCCGTTGGGCACGGCTCGTACGCTCATCACGCGCACCGGAGCGCCAGCAATGCCTTGGATGCCAAGATTGTTGTCGCGTACGGCCGCGATGATGCCCGCCACGTGGGTACCGTGCAGCGCGTCGGGGCCGGTTACGTCGTTGTTGCCGTAGTTGCGCTGGGTTACATCCTCCGGATTGTCCTTCACAATGTCGGCGCGGGCGTTGAACTTAGTGCTCATGCTGTATTCGAGCTGCTCGCGCTGGTCCTTTACCTCGTTGCTGAGCTCGGCCAGCAGCGCGTCAGTATCGACGATGCCGCCCTGCTTCATATTCTGGTAGAGCGAGGTGAGTAAGCCTTTGAAGTCGGGGTCAGAGACCTGGGCTGCGGCCTGGCGCAGGGTGGTCGTATCGAGCTTTTCCACGCCCAGCTTTTTCTTGAGCACGTTGGTCATCTGGGTAAGCGGGCCAGTTGTCTGCTCGGCTTGGTTGAGCTGGCTGGCTAGCTCCTTGCGCTTGGCATCGTAGGCTTTTTTAGCCTTGAGGTACAGCGCATAATCGGCGCGGTCGGCGGGCTTTACCTGGGCACTGGTTTTGCCCGCGAAACGCGGCCCGTACTTGGCCACGATGCGCGTCGATTCCAAGGTCTCGACCGAGATGTTGCGGCCGTCCTTGCCACCCAGAAAATTCCAGCCGTGCACGTCGTCGACGTAGCCGTTTTTATCGTCGTCGATGCCATTGCCGGGAATTTCGCGTGGATTGCGCCACAGGACCGGCTTGAGGTCTACGTGCGCCGTATCGATGCCCGAATCGATAACGGCCACCACTACGGCGGTGGGCACGCGGCCCTTTAGCAGCTCGGCGTAGGCGCGGGTAGTGCCGGTGCCGGGCGTTTTATCGAGCTGCGGGTCGCGCAGATACCATTGAGCCTGAGTGGCCTCGGCGGCGGTAGGGCCAGCGGGGGCGCTGGGCGTAGCCGGGGCGGCCACGTCGGGGGCAGTCTGGGCCTGGGCGGCAGCGGGAAGTAGCAGGGAGGCGGCCAGCGCGAGGCGCGGCCAGGTAGCGGGTTGGATGGGAAGCATCAGCAGGGGATTACGAAGCGCAATAAAACGCCCGGAGTGCAATAGACGGGCTCGGGACAGTAGACGTTGCGCCCTGGCCCCCATCCAACGCAGAAGGCGGGGCAGAGATTTCATTCGCCCGAAATCTTCACGCAAGCGACTAGGGTGCGGGGCTGGCAGTACATTCGGGCCACTTATACGAAGTTGCCCGTCATGCGCTTTCTCCTCTGTACTGCTAGCTTGGCCAGTCTACTTATCGGTTGCGAAACTCGCCGTCCCGATGCCGGGTTGGCATCACCGCCCACTCCGCCAATTCTGCCTAAAACAACCCGCGCAACGGCTTCGCTACCCGATACTAGTGATAACATGCGGTGGTACCGGGGCTATTTCAAAACCACGCAAACTGATACGCTCGTAGCCATTGGTTCGCGGCACTATTGGCTGCATATGAGCCAAGTAGCCGACTCAACCCAGCCGATAGAGTATGAGCCGGCGGCCGTAGCTGGCAAGTTTTTCGCCGCGCCCTCCGACACGGCCTGGCGGGCGTACCGGGTGCGGGGCTACGATGGTACCTATACTTTCACCCTGCGTGATTCGCTGCGCCGAACGGTAGTTTTCAGTCAAAAGCTGCACAAGCGCGATTTTTTGGCCAGCGACAAAGGCGAGGTTTTAACGCTTAGTGAGCCCGAGTTTTATTACCGAGGATACAGCAGCGGTTTAGGTGGCCTACTCTTTCTGGCTCAATTTGGCTTGCCCTTCAGTGACGTTGCAAACCGCACCGCCCTGCTGCTTGATGCGCGCAGTGGTCGCCTACGGGGGCTATATAGCATCGGTAGTGCGTCATTCGAAGCTATCGACTGCGACCCGCAGGTAGCGCCCGGTGGCCAAGCAGTGCTGACTTGTGCTGGCCAGTTGCTGCGGGCTCACCGGCCGCCGCTGTCGCTCAAGCGGCCGCACGCCGAACTACGCGCAGCTCGTTTTCTTACCGATACCACCCTGCTCGCGGTGTATGAATTCGGCGATTACCGCTCTGTCCGGCCTACTGACGATGTTTCCACGGACGAGGCCGGCCCTCTACCGGTAGCCGGGGCCGCCAATTCGGCCCAATTCACGCAGGCTCCGCTGGAGCTAGTGTCCACAGCTGCCCAGCGTCGGTTACCTAATGCGTTTGTAATCAATACCAGCGGTCGGCAACTAACCGCCTTTCACTACGATGGTTGGGAGCCCGACATGGGTTATTCCATGTCGCGCCAATTTGTGGCGGCCACCCGCACGCATTATGTGCTAAACGGTGAAAGTGATAAGCTCCGGAGCGTTGTGCTGCTGCCCCAAGCCCGGCCCGACAGTGCCATCCAATTACCATTGAGAAGCATCCCGAAATTTCACCCTCCGCGCCGCCAGTCGGAGGTGCGCTTTCAGTTGAGCGATGGCGATACCGACCTTATTTTTTATGCGGATAGCAGTAACCCCCGCCGCCTTCGCTATACTCGCCGGCCGGTCGCCAATTAGCGCTAGAGCTAGATTACACCTCCACAATCTCACCCGAGTCGAAATAGTAAATCACGCCCCGCACGTCGGAGTAGCCTAATTCCCGAAATAATTTAGCGTAGTCACGCAGCCGGATTTTATGAATATCCTGCGCGGGCGGCAGCTTAAAATCGAGCATGGTCACGGTTTGCTCGGCGCGGCTGGCTCCGGGGCCAAATACGATGCGGTCGGGCTTGTAAGCCCGCTGGGTGTGGCCGCCGATTAATATTTCGCGCTCGGTTTCCACCGCCAGGTTTTCGGCAAAATAAGGAGCCAGCCGCGGGTCGGCCAGGATGGCTAACAACCGGCTTTCCAGCGCCGGCCGCTCCTGCTGATTGATAATACCCTCGGCCACGAGTTGGCGCAGGGTGCGGCCCAGCTCGGAGGCCGAGAGCAGTCGGCGCAGCGCGTAGTGCAGCTTGCGGTTTAATTCTCCCTGTTTTTCCTGCTCGTCAAAATCAAATACCGTCGTAGCGTGACGGCGCAGTTTCAGACGCTCGTCCCAGGGCGTCGAGTTTAGATTGGTGAGCGCGAACTTGGTGTTTTCAGCCGCTGGCTTTTGCGTTTTCTGACTGGCTGCCGCGCCGGAATTAAGTACGAAGCTGGTAGTCTCCGCCTGCCAGCGGCCGAGGTAGCGCAGGTAGCCGGCCAGCAGGTCGGCCACGTCGCGGGCTGGTCCCTGAGCGGCGGCTGGCTCAGCGGCAGCGGTAGTGAGGGGTAGCTCGCCGGTGGTTTTGCGAGGCTCGGCCGGGGCCTTGCTGAGGATGTACAGCCGGTACCGGGGCCGGGTAAAAGATACGTACAGCGTATTGAGGCCGTCGAGGAGGGTTTTCTCGCGCTCATCGGCATCTTGTTCGGCCAGGGGCGTGTAAGTCAGGGTTTTATTAAGGCGCACCACGGCCACGTCGGGTAGTTCCGGCAGGGGCTTTTCGGCGGTAGCCAGGCGGCCCCAGAGCAGGGTATCGGTGCGGGGCACCAGCGCCCAGTCGGCAAATGGCACGATGACGATGCCGTAGGCCAAGCCCTTGGCCTTGTGCACCGTAGTGATGGTAATGGCATCGGCCCCGCCCGGCGCGTTGATGCTAAGCACGCCCTTGCGCTCGTCCCAATGCGTCAAGAAATTACCCAGATTATTCCCGTATTTCAGGCTGAATTCCAGTGTCAAATCCAGGAAGCGAAACAGGTAATCACTCTCCGCATTCGCCCCCAGCAGCCCGAAAATACCAATGAGTTTTTCGGTTAATTCGTACAGCCCCAGGTTGCCAGTCTGGTCTTCTTCCACGTCGAAGCCCAGGTGACGCAGCTCGTCAAAAAACGGTTTGCCGCTGGCTACGTCGTTGGCTATTTCGGCCAGGTGGCGGGCGCGTTCCGGGGTGGGAGGGAGGCGGCGCACTACCTTATCGATGAGCAGCAGCGCCTCGGCCCGCGCCAGGGTATCGCCGCTCTGGTGCAGCACCCGCATCACGGCCACCAGCAGGTTAACCACTTCGGCAAACTGCAAGGCCAGCGAGTCGGCCGAAATAATGGGGAAGCCGCGCTCCTTCAAGAACTTGGCCAGTAGGCGACTCTGCCAGCGGGTGCGGCACAGCACGGCGACGTCGCGCAGGTGGTAGCCGTCGGCCAAAGCCTGCTCCACCAACTGCAAGGCCAGGTAGCAAGTGCTCTCGTTGTAGTCGAGTACGGCTTCGGCCACGTAGCCGGGCAGAGACTCAGCGAGATACTGCCCGGTGGTCGGGTCGTAGCGCCGGGCGGGCGCGTCGTCCTTAGTAAATAGCAACTCGACGTGGCCCGCCAGGTCGTCAAATTCCCCGTCGAATAATTCCCCTTTGCGCCCTGGTACCTCTTGCCGAAAGCCCGGTTCGAAAATTCCCTGCACGACGTCGTGCTCGCCGCTACGTTCCCGCACGTAGCTGAAAAAGTTGTTATTAAACTTAATGATCGCCGGCTCACTGCGGTAATTCACGGCCAGCGAGTGCGGCTCGATATTTTGCTGCAACGTGTAGTACCGCTCGGTCAGCAGGCGCTGCATGTCGGCGTCGCGGGCGCGGGTCACCAAGGCATTGGTATCATTTTGATACAGCCGTAAAATCTGCTCTAGCTCGCCGCCGCGCCAGCGGTAAATGGCCTGCTTGGCGTCGCCCACGGCCAGCGAGAGACCGCCGTTGCCCACGGCGTTTTCCACCAGCGGTAATAAGTTGTTCCACTGCAACACCGACGTGTCCTGAAACTCGTCAATCAGCAGGTGCCGGTATTTCTCCCCCAGCCGCTCGTAAATAAACGGTACCGGCTCGGTGAGCACAATGGCCGCGATGCGCCGGTTAAATTCCGAAATCAGCACCACGTTGCGCTCGCGGCTGATTTCTTCCACTAATTTATTTAACTCGCTCAACAGCGAGGCGTGAAATAAAAACGGCTGCAAGGCCCCCAGCAGCACGTAGCCCGGCAGGTATTGCTCGCGCAGCGCCAATAATTCGGCAAAGGCGTCTACCAGTTCCGGCTGCGCCGCCTCGATAGCGGGTACCAGGCCGGCTTTCTTCCCTTTCTCGCTCCACCATTTCCCACTTTCCAGGGTTTTGCGCGCCGTGGCGGTCGGGAAAATACTGTCTTTCTCGGGCGGATTCAGCCAGCGCTCCCACTTGGTAAAATGCCCGTAAATACCGCTGCTGCCGCTGGCTAAGTGCTCGGCCTCAATGCCAGCCGCCGCCAGCACGGCTAGCGCCCGGTCGGCCTGGGCCTGCACGGCCTCCTCGGCGGCTCGCTGTCGGGCGCGGATTTCCTGGTCGAGCGCCCGGAAATCAGCCATTGTTTTCTGGCCGAGTTGGGCCACGGCCTCGTGCACGCTCTCGTTGAAGAGCGCCCGGCCAAAGTCTAAGAGCTCGTCGGGTAGCTTATTCCAGTTGCGGCCCTGCTCGGCCTGGCCCAGCGCGTAGTCAGCCAATGTCTGGCTCAGCAGCTTGCTCTGCGGGTCGCGGTTCACCTTGTCGATGAGCGCGGCCACCGCCGAGCGCAGTACGCTGTCGGTATCCAGCTCGACCTCGAAGGTCGCTGGTAGCCCCAACTCCCGCGTAAACGCCGTAACGATGCGCTGCACAAACGAGTCGATGGTACTCACCGCGAAGTCGGCGTAGTGGTACAGCACCAGCTTGAAGGTGGCCGCCGCCCGCC
>CAJYVK010000105.1 GCA_913778455.1 uncultured Hymenobacter sp.
GGGCTTACTGCCAGGAAAGGCAAACGCCGCCAGTGGCTACTGCGCCGCCGGGCCGGCCTTCAGCGTCAGGGTGGCGGGTTTCAGGCCCTTGCCGGTGGCGGTCAGGCGCAGCTCGCCCGGCTGGGCATTCGCCTGCACGATGGCCACGAGCTGACCGTGGAAGGCGTGCATCTGGGGCTGGTGAAACGGCTCTCAGTTGGTGGCGTCGCCGTTGCCCACGGCCCGGAACTTCCCGGCCCCGCTCACCGCGAAGCGCAGCTGCTGGGTCGCGTCGGGGCAGAGGTTGCCGTCCTTGTCCTCGACGCGGGCCGTGACGTAGGCCAGGTCCTGGCCGTCGGCGGCCAGCGCCGTGCGATCGGGCACCAGGCGGATGTGGTGGGGTGCGCCGGCGGTGCGCACGGTTTCCTCGCCCACGGCCTGGCCCTGGGCATCGTAGGCCACTACCTTGATGCTACCGGGCGCGTACTTCACGTCGTTCCACATAAGGCGGTAGCGGGTCTGGGGCTGGTCGGACTTCCCCTTGGTTTGGCGGCCCTGGCTCACCCCGTTCACGAACAGCTCGGCCGAGGGCGCGTTGGTGTAGCAGTACACGTGGGTGGGCTGGCCTTCGCGGCCGGGCCAGGTCCAGTGCGGCAGCAGGTGCACGGTGGGCGCGGTGGGGTTCCACTTGGCGCGATAGAGGTAGTAGCGGTCTTTGGGTAGGCCCGCCAGGTCCACGATGCCGAAGTACGAGCTGTGCGAGGGCCACACCTCATCGTAGGGCGTGGGCTCGCCCAGGTAGTCGAAGCCCGTCCACACGAACTCGCCGATTACGAACTCTAAATCGTCCTGCTTGGCGAATTCCTCGTCGGGCGTCTGCGACCAGGGGCACACTTCCAAGTCGTAGCTCGACGACTGGTTGTCGGGGTATTTCCGGTCCTTGGCCTTCTCCACCGGGAACTTGTACACCCCCCGGCTACTCACCGTGGAAGCCGTTTCGCTGCCCAGGATAAAGCCCTGCGGCAGCTTATCGTTAGCCCACGCGTAGCGGGCCGGCTTGTAGTTGAAGCCGGCGATGTCAAGCACCGAGGCGAAGTTGTTGGCCACCGACGGCTCGAGGCGGTTCATGCCGGCCGTAACGGGGCGGGTGGGGTCTTCGCGGTGCACGATGTCTTGCAGGCGCTTGGCAATTTTGCCGCCGCCCGGCTCGTCCTGGTCGGGCACCTCGTTGCCGATGCTCCACATGATCACCGACGGGTGGTTGCGGTCGCGGTGCACCATGTTCACGATGTCCCGCTCGCTCCACTGGTCGAAGTACTGGCTGTAGCCGTTCTTCACCTTGGGCGTCTTCCACTCGTCAAACGCCTCCACCATCATCATGAAGCCCATTTCGTCGCAGAGCTGCACCAGCTCGGGGGCGGGCATGTTGTGCGAGGTCCGAATGGCATCGCAGCCCATGTCCTTGAGGATGGCGAGCTGGTGGCGCAGCGCCGCCACGTTGACGGCGGCCCCCAGCGGCCCCAGGTCGTGGTGGTTGCACACACCCTTGAACTTGCGGGTTTGGCCATTGAGCGAGAAGCCCTTGCCGGCCTCGAACTTAAAGGAGCGGATACCGAACGGCGTCTTGTACGTGTCTTTCAGCTCGTTGCCGGCGTAGAGTTTGGACGTGGCCGCGTAGAGCACCGGCGTTTCGGGCGACCACAGCCGGGGCTGGGGCACCACGATATTCTGCTCGAACGTCTGGCCGTCGGTAGCCAGCAGGTCGGTGCTGCTGGTAGCCACCACCGCCCCGCTGGGGTCGCGGATTTCGGTTTCCAGGCGCAGGGGCTGGAAGGCGTTGCCGGGGGTTTCGACCTGGGTGCGCAGCTTCACCTTGGCAAATTGCGCGTTGATTTCGGGGGTGGTGAGGTAGGTGCCCCACACCGGCACGTGCACGTCGCCGGTCACGATAAGGTGCACGTTGCGGTAGAGGCCCGCGCCGGGGTACCAGCGCGAAGCCTCGGGCTGGTTGGTGAGGCGCACGGCCAGCGTGTTGTTGCCATCGGCCCGCAGCGCGCTGGTAATGTCGAAGCTAAACGAGTTGTAGCCGTAGGGCCAGCTCCCGATTTCCTGGCCGTTGACGAACACGTGCGCGTCGCTCATGGCCCCGTCGAAGAGCAATACCGCCCGCTTACCCGGCCCGAAGCCCGGCACTTCCAGCCGCCGCCGGTACCAGCCCGTACCGATAAACGGCAGCCCGCCCGTGCGCCCCGATTTGAGGGTAGCCGTCTGCTCTTGATTTTCGGCGATTTTAACCACCTGCGCGTCGTTGCGCCCGTCGAACGGCCCGAAGATGGCCCAGTCGTGCGGGATGCTCACCGTTTGCCACTTGGCATCATTGAACTGCGGGGCGGCGGCGTTGGCCACGTCGCCCTTGGTAAATTTCCAGCCCGTGGTGAGCAAAGTTTCCTGGCGGCCCTGCGCGTGCGCGGCCGGCTGCGCCGCCAGCAGCGCCCCGAGCCACAGGGCCGGCAGGGTGGCTTTGGTAAGCAGGTGATTCATAAGATACTAAAAAGGCTTCGTAATAAGCCGTCTGATTTAGCTCGCAAGGTACTGAAAGAGTGCACCAACATCGCACACTTTCCTAATGCAGCGGCTACGCGCTTTGGGAGCCACGCCGCCTGGGCCGCGGCGGGCAGAACGAGCCAGCCCGGCCCGCGCAGCAAGGGATTGGGATGGCTTATGAGGCTGTTTAGGACGGCTGCTGTCCACACAACATTCGTCATGCTGAGCTTGCCGAAGCATGACAACATTTTAACTAGAAAGGACCTCTTAAACAGCTCCTTCGCTGCCCTAACGTAGGCGCCTCACCCCCCGGCCCCCTCTCCGAAAGGGAGAGGGGGAGCCGGATGATAGGAGGGTGTGAAGGTGCGAGGGTGTGGGGGCGGAAAGCATAACTCACACCCTCCTACCCTCACACCCTACTTACCCTCACTAAGGCCGGGTGGCAAACAGGTAGCTGCCCGCCGCCAGCTCATACACGGCCTTGTCTTTCTCCTGGCGCACAAAGCGCACCCCGCTGGCCTTAGTGGCGGGGCGGCCGCCTTCGGTTACGCGGCGGGCCGTAGCGGCGGGCAGGTAGAGGGTAGCCGTAGTGTTGGCGGGCACCACGAGGCGGTATTGGTAGCCGGGGCCGACCTTTTCCCAAGCGCTTTCGATGCGGCCGTGCACGGAGTCGTAATGGCCGCGGGCGAAGGTCATCTGGCCGGTGGGGTCGGGCGTGGGGCGCAGGATAAAATGCTGAAAGCCGGGCGACTGCTCATCGCGCGCGATGCCCAGCGACGTGTCATAGAGCCACGCCCCCACCGCCCCGAACGAGTAGTGGTTGAACGAGTTCATGCGGTTATTACCCCCAAAGCCCTCGGTGCGGGTGTAGGAGTTGAGCCGCTCCCACACGGTGGTGGCCCCCTGCTGCACCGGGTAGAGCCAGGAGGGGTAGCTGGTTTGCTGAAGCAGGCGGTAGGCCACGTCGGGGTGGCCGTGGTCGGAAAGCACCGGGGCAATCCAGGCCGTGCCGATAAACCCCGTGAGCAGCGAGTAGGGCGGCGCCGTGCCACCGGCGTCCAGCTTGTTTTCGCGGCCGATGGTAGCCAGCAGGTTGGCCAGCGCCGGGGCCTGGTTTTCGGGCGCGTAGGCCCCGAGGGCCAGCGGCAGCACGTAGCTGGCCTGGGTATCGACCAGGTCGCCGGGCTGCGGGCCGGGGCCGCCCTCCGGCCGGAAGCCCGAGTGCACGGTGCGCCGGGTGGCCTTCTCAACGTACGTGGCGTTGAAGAACTGCCGGCGCTGCGCGGCCAGGGCGGCAAACGCCCGTGCGTCCTCCGTTTTACCCAGGATGCTGGCCGCCTTGCGCACGAGGTCAAGGTCGTAGATGAAGTAGGCTTCCCAGAGCAGCGTGTTGTCGTTGCGGCTCTGCTCCAGGCCCAGCCAGTCGCCGAGCGGGCCTTCGTTGAGCACGCCGGTTTTGGGATCGAGGCGCTGCTGCAAGTACCGGACGTAGCGCTGCATGGCGTCGTAGTGCTCGGCCAGCAGCTGGCGGTCGCCGTACTGCTGATAGCTTTCCCAGGCCGCCGTGAGGCCGGCGCTGCCCCAGAGCGTACCCCCGAAGCCGCCACCCAGCGGGGCTACGTCGGTGAAGCGGCCGTCGGAGCGCTGCACGTCGCGCATGGCCTGCATGTGGCGGCGCAGAAACTGCGGCACGGTGCCGAGGTAGGTGGCGGTGCGCGAGAACACCGAGAGGTCGCCGCTCCAGCCCAGGCGCTCGTTGCGCTGCGGGCAGTCGGTCGGAATCGACATAAAATTGGCCCGCGTCGACCAGGTGATGTTTTCCCAGAGCTTGTTGACCAGCGGGTTGGAGCTTTCGTAGCGCGAGGCCAGCTCGTGCAGCGAGCTAAGCACCGTAGCCTGCACCGCCGCCACCGGCAAGGCCCGCGCGAGGCCCGTAATCTCGACGAAGCGGTAGCCGTGCGAGGTGTAGCGCGGGGCAAAAGTTTCGGCCCCGCCGCCCCGGGCCAGGTAAATATCCTGGGCCATCGCCGCCCGGATGTTTTCCATCATTACCAGGCCCACATTACCCTGGTACTCGGGCAGATCGGGGTACTGCACCTCGGCAAAGCGCAGCTTGACCTGCTGCCCCGGCCGCAGCCCCTCGAAGCGGATGCGCGGCACGCCCGCCAGGTTCTGGCCCATGTCGTACACGAACACGCCGGGCCGCACCTCGGCTACCGACTGGGCCGTGAGCACGGCCACAGGCTGCACGGTGGGGCCGTACTGGCCCACCAGCGCCAATTGGGAGTAGTCGTCCACGGGCGGCATATTATTGCGGGCGTTGGCGGGGTCGTGGCTGATGTGGCCGGCCAGGGCGACCTCGGTGGCGGGCGACCAGCCCGCAGCGTCGAAGCCGGGCGTACTCCAGCCGCGGAGCTGGGCGGCGCGGGCGGCGTCGTACACCTCACCCTGAAAAAAGCTGCCGTACACCACCGGGCCGCGGTTGCAGTAGGCCCAGCGGGCCGGGTCGCTCACTACTACGTCTTGCCGGCCATCGGCGTAGGTGACGACCAGCTTGGCGAGCAGCGACTGTCGGTCGCCGAAGAAATTCCAGAAGCCGCCCATGTAGGTGGCCCCGCCGCTCCACCAGCCCTCGGCCAGCTGCGCCCCCAGCGCGTTGGGGCCGGGCTGCACCAGCGCCGTCACGTCGAAGGTTTGGTAGAGGTGGGTTTTGGGGTACTGCGTCAGGCCGGGGTTGAAATAGGCGCTGTCCACCCGGTGGCCGTTCAGGTACGCGTCATAAATACCGCGGGCCGTGACGTAGAGCCGGGCCTTGGCAATTTTGGTCGGGGCGGCCTGGAACGTAGTGCGCAGCAGTGGCATGGCGTGGTGGCTGGGATCGGCCAGCACCAGCGCGCCGGTCGCCCCGCCGCGCACCTGGTAAGCTCCTTGCCGCACCGTCAGGCTGCCCGGCGGGGCCGCGGCGGCGAAGATGCCCGCGTAGGGAGCCGCCGTCAGCGACTCCGCAAACAACACGTTGGCCGGGCTGCGGTAGTTGCGCACCTCCACCTGCGAAAAGGCCGCCGCCTGCCCCGGCGGCACGGCAAAGCCGATGTCCGACACCGTGGGGAAGGCTTCAAAATCGCCCCCCTGCCCCAGCGGGTTCAGGTTGAGCTCGGCTACCAGGTTGGCCCGCTCGCGGCCGTCGAGGTAGAGGCGCGTGGTGCCCAGGTCGGAGCGCAGCTCCAGGGTGTGCCGGGCGTACTGGGTTGACTGGCTCAGCAGCGCGGCCGGCAGGGCGAAGCTCTTGAGGGGTGCGGTGGCTTGGTCGTTAGGACTGTACCCGGCCCGGTAGATGCGCAGCTGGGCCGGCGCGCCCGTGGCCAGCGGCGCGGTGTCCAGCTCCACCTGCACGTAGGAGGCGTTGGGCTGGTTGTGGAGATGGTACTGGTTTTTGTACTGGTCGAGCAGGCGCGGGTCGTTGGCCCCGTACACGAAGCTGGCGCGGGTGCTCTTAGTCGCGGCATCGAGCTGCACCGCCCACGCCAGCGTGAAAACGGGCAGGTAGGGCGCGTACAGCACCATGTCGGCATCGCTACCCCCCAGCCACTTGGCCCCACTCCACGCCTGGGGCGTGGGGTCGAGCAGGCCGGTTTCAAACCACGAGCCGGCGCGGTGCAGGGTCTGGTTCTGGTCCCACACCTGCACCTCCCAGGTGTAGCGGGTAGTAGCGGCCAGCGGCTGGCCGGCGTAGCGCACGTTCAGGGACATATTGCTCATGGTTTTGCCCGAGTCCCAGACTAGCTGCCCGGCCTCGTTGGTGACGCGCAGCTGGTAGGCGGTCTGGCGCGCCCCGCGCCCCGGCGAGGCCAGCTGCCAGCTGAAGCGCGGCAGCGGGGCATCGAGGCCCAGGGGCGTGGGCGTGTACTCTACTTGCAGCTGGGCCACGGTCGCCCACAGCGGACCGGGCAGCGCCAGCAGCAGGGTAATTAACCAGGTTTTGATACTCATCAGGAAAAAGAACGGGGCAGCCGAGGCATCCGGTAGAAAGCGTAAAAAACGGAAAGCCTCCCGCCCGCTGGGCCTGGGAAGGCAGTTGCGCGGCTGGGAGGCTTCCCTTATTCATTGCAGGCGTGGGCACCTCACGAGGCCCCGCCTGGTCTAAGAAGCTGTTTTAAATTAGCTGAACTGTCTGTCATTGCGAGCGCAGCGAAGCAATCGCACTTGTTGAGCCGAGCCATTCAGGTGCGATTGCTTCGCTGCGCTCGCAATGACCGGCAATTTTCTGATAAATAGCAATAACTTAAACAGCTTCTAAAAATACGGGCTCAGCTGCGCCTCGGCCGCCGGCAGCGCGAAGGTGAGGTTGATGGTCGTAAAGGCCGACGGGGCCAGCGCGATGCCCGACGGCAGGTAGTAAGCCGTGGGGTTAGCCTTCACGCGGGCCCCGTAGGCGGTGATGGTCGATACGGCCTGGCCAGTGCGCACCAGGTCGAGCCAGCGCTTGTTTTCGAAGGCCAGCTCCACGCGGCGCTCGTTGGCGATGGCCGTGCGCAGGCCGGCCTGGCCGGTTTGGGTCGTATTGGCCAGCCCGGCGCGGGTGCGCACCTGGTTGAGGAAGGGCACGGCGTCGGACGATTTCCCCTGCTCGTTCAGCGCCTCGGCCAGCAGCAGCAGCACTTCGGCGTAGCGGTACACCGGCCAGTTATCGTTGGTGATGCGGAACTGGGTGTGCGGGTGCAGGTACTTGCTGACGAACGGATACGTCTGGCCCGTGGTCGTGGTGAGGCTGGAGATAGACGCCGCTTTGCGGGTGTCGCCGGTTTCGTAGGCCGCGAGCAGGTCGGGCGTGGGCACGTTGTAGGCCTCAGTAGCCAGGATAGCCTGCGGATTGGTAACGCCCGTGAGCGCGGCCACGGTAGCCGCCGAGATGGGCAGCGGGAAAAAGTCGTAGGCAAAGCTGCTGGCGTAGCCGTCGGAGCCGGCCTGATACTGCACCTCAAACACCGACTCGCTGCTGTTTTTATTGGCCGGGTCGAAAGCGGCGGCGTAGCTCGCCAGCAGGCCGTAGTCGCCGGAGCTCACCACTTCGCGCAGCACGCTCTCGGCGGCACCGTACTGCTTGCGCACCAGGTAGATATTGCCCAGCAGCGTCTTGGCCGCGCCCGCGGTAGCCCGCCCGGCCTGCTGGGTTTTCTTGCCCGGCAGCAAGGCGGCGGCCTGCCGGGCGTCGCGGATTACGCGGGCGTACACCGAGTCGGTGGAAGCCAGCGGCAGGGCGGCCTGGGCGCGGTCGGTGACGGGCACCAGGTGCAGCGGCACCGAGCCGTAGTACTGCGCCAGCTCGGCGTAGGCCAGGGCCCGCAGAAACAGGGCCTCGCCCTTGAGCGTGCGCTTGGCGGTGGCGTCGATGTCGGCCGCATCGATCAGCGCAAGCACCTGGTTGGCGCGGCTGATGATGCGGTAATCGAGCACGTACTTGGTGTAGATGAAGCCGTTGCTAGGCTGCTCGATAAAGTCGGCCATGTTCTCGATGTCCGACTGCCCGCGGTCGGCGGGGTTGAACTGGTAGCGGGTGTTGTCCGAGTGCATCTCACCCATCACGTAGCCCTGGCTGTAGAGGCTGCGCAGCGGCTGGTAGATGGCCGTGACGGCCGCCCGGAAGTCGGCCTCGGTTTTGAAATAGTTGGCCGTAGTCAGGCTCGTTTGCGGCGTCAGGTTGAGCAGCTTATCCTCGCAGGATGCCAGCCCCAGCGCGAGCACGCCCGCTGCTAGTAATTTCCGATTCATACTAAAATAGGCAAAGGGGTGGGAGAAAGCTTACAGGCCGACGTTGACGCCCACGGTGAAGGTGCGCGGCACGGGGTAGCCGCCGAAGTCCATGCCCTGGTTGAGCGGGCCGGCGATGTTGCCGCCGGCACTCAGGGTAACTTCGGGGTTGCCGCCGGTGTAGTTCGTAAACACGAAGGCCTGCTGCACGCTGGCGTAGGGCCGGATGGAGCGGAACGGCTTGAGGTGCTCCACGGGCACGGTGTAGCCCAGGGTGATGTTCTTGATGGTGAGATAGCTCCCGCTGCGCACGAAGCGGCTGCTCAGCCAGTCGCGCTCCAGGCCGGTGCTGGCCGTGGTGGTGCCGTAGAGGCCCGCGCCGGGGTTGGCTTCCGAGCGCCAGCGGTCCTTCACCTCGCGCAGCACGTTGAATACCCCGTCGAGGTTGGTGGTGCCGGTGACGGTGCGACGCATAATCTGGTTGCCGTACGAACCCGAGGCCACCACCGACAAGTCGAAGCCCGCGAAATTGAACGTGTTGGTGAGGCCGTAGATGAACTTGGGGAAGGGGTTGCCGATGATCGTACGGTCGTCGTTGTCGCCGCCATTAGTGATTTTGCCGTCGCCGTTCACGTCGCGGAAGCGGGCCGAGCCCACGATAGAGTTGTAAGCCTTGGGCGCGGCGTCGTACTCCTGCTTGTTGCGGTACACGCCCTCGTGAATCATGCCGTAAAACTGACCGATGCGCTCGCCTACCCGCGTGATGGTGCCGTCGCCGTAGATGCGGTCGATGCCCTCGGCCAGCGCCACCACCTTGTTGTCACTGAAGGCAATGTTGGCGTTGGTCGTCCAGCGAAACTTACCCACCAGGTTTTGCGACGTCACGGCCAGCTCGTGGCCCCAGAACTTCAGCTCCCCGATGTTGCCCAGAAAGCTGCCGAAGCCCGACTCCTGCGGCACGGCCACGCTGTAGAGCAGGTTGGTCGTGTTCTTGACGTAGTAGTCGTAGTTGAACAGGATGCGGTTGTTGAACAAGCCAAAATCGAGGCCGATGTCGAGCTGCTTGGTGGTTTCCCAGCCCAGGTTGGGGTTGCTCAGCGAGCCAATCGTGGCCCCCGGTGCCACCGTCGAGCCGAAGATGGAATTTACGTTGGTTACCACGCTGGCATACTGCGAGTAGTTGCCGATGTTGTTGTTGCCGGTAAGACCGTAGCTGGCCCGCACTTTCAGGAAGTTGAGCTGGTCGAACTTGGGCACGAATTCCTCGTCCGTAACCACCCAGCCGGCCGATACCGACGGAAACACGCCGTTGCGGTTGTTGACGCCGAAGCGCGACGAGCCGTCGCGGCGAATCGAGCCCGTGAGCAGGTATTTACCCTTGTAGTTGTAGGTGAGGCGGCCGATGTACGAAAGCAGGCTCCACTCCTGGATGTCGTTGTAGGTGTTGGGCCGGTCGATATTGAGCGCCGACTGAATGGTTTGGATGCGGTCGTCGGGAAAGTTGGTGGCCCGCACCTGGGTAAAATCGTTGCGGAAACGCTGCACCGTGTAGCCCGCCAGCAGGTCGAACTGGTGGTCGCCGAGCTCGCGGTGGTAGGTGGCCGTGTTCTCGTTCAGCCACGAGTAGTAATAGTTGGTGCGCTGCACGGCGCTGGCCGTCACGGGCGGCGGGCTGGCAAAGCCGATGGACGCCGTGGAGGGGTTGAAGTTGTTGAACAGCGCCGACCCCAGGTCCAGGTTGATGGTCGTCTTGAGCAGCAGGCCCTTGACGGGCTCGGCTTGCAGGTAGGCCGTCCCCAGCAGGCGCTGCTGGGTGTTGGTATTCTTAATCTCTTGCAGCGAGCGGTACCAGTTGGGCTCGGTGAAGGCCGACAGCCCCGGCGTGGCCACCGCGAGGGGCAGCGAGCCGTCGGGGTTCTGGTACGCCAGCGTGGGCCAGGTCAGCTGCGCATTGTACAGCAGGCCCTGGCCGCTGTAAAACTGCCCGTCGGTGGGCGGCGTGTTGTCGATGGTGTAGCTCGGGGCCAGGTTGGCACCCAGCTGCACGCGGTCGGTGAGGTTGTAGGCCGAGTTGAGGCGCAGCGAAAAGCGCTTGTAGTTGGAGTTGAGCACCACGCCATCCTGCCCGAAGTAGCCCAGCACGGCCGACGTAGTAAACTTGTCCTTACCCGCCGTCAGCGACACGCTGTAGTTCTGGATGGCGGCCGTGCGCAGCATCGCCCCGTACCAGTCGTAGCCCGCGCCGTACTGCGCCGGGTTTTGGAAAGCCGTCGGCACGGGCTGGCCCGCGTCTTCGTAGCTCTCCTTTTTAAACTGGGCAAACTCTTCGCCGTTCATCAGGTCGGGGCGGCCCTTCTGGGGCACTTTCTGCACGCCCACGTAGGCGCTCACGCCCACTGCGGTTTGCCCGCTCTTGGCCTGCTTGGTAGTGATGAGCACCACGCCGTTGGCCGCCCGCGAGCCGTAGAGCGCCGTCGAGGAGGCGTCCTTGAGCACCGTAATGGTTTCAATCTCATCGGGGTTGATGAGGCTGATGTCGGTGACGAGCGGAAAGCCATCGACCACGTACAGCGGCTCGCTCCCCGCCGAGATGGACGCCTGCCCCCGCACGCGCACCTGCATCCCCTGGCCGGGCTTGCCGGTGCCCTGTAAAATCTGCACGCCGGCCAGCTTGCCTTGCAGCTTCTGGGTAGCCAGCGGGGCCGGAATGTCTTCCAGCGTCTTGGCCTGCACGGTTTGCACGGCACCGGTTATCTCGCGGCGCACCTGGGTGCCGTAGCCGACCACCACCACGTCGTCGAGCTGCTTGGCATCGTTGAGCATTTTAATGGTCAGCGTCGTCTGGCTGCCGACGGGCACTTCCTGGGTGGTGTAGCCCAGGAAGCTGAATACGAGCACCGCCTTCTCATCGGCTACCGTCAGCTGAAAGCCGCCGGTGGCGTCGGTGGTCGTGCCGGTGGTGGTGCCCTTGACCACGATGCTTACGCCGGGCAGGCCCTGGCCCTTCTCATCGAGCACCCGGCCCTGGACGAGGGCCTGGGGCTGGGTTTTGGTGGGGCGAGGGGCGGGCAGCCGCAGCGCGGCGGCCGCGCTGGCGGAGCCCCCGGCCAGCAAGCTACACGCCAGAATGGGTATCAGCTTTTTCATGTAACAGGTATGTTTGGGTGGGCAAAAGGTGACGGCAGCGAAAGGGGAGCGCAGGGCAAGGCGAGCCCAGGCCAGGCCACGGCGCGGCCCGGCGGGGCCTATTAGCCCAGCTGTATGTAGGGCAAGCTTTAGCTTGCCCGGCGTCAGGGTGAAAAGGGAGCGGCAGTACTAGCGCACGAAGGCCATGGCAACGCCGCCATCCACGTTGAGCACGTTGCCGGTGCTCTTGGCCAGCGAGCCGTCCACGAACACGAGCACGGCCTTGGCGATGTCTTCAGCCAGGACTTCCTCACCCAGCAGCGTGCGCTTGGCGTAGTGCTGGGGCAGCTCCTCGATGGTAATGCCGTAGGCCTTGGCGCGGCCCGCGGCCCAGCCGCTCTCCCAGATTTTGGAGCCGCGCAGCACGGCGTCGGGGTTCACGGTATTGACGCGGATTTTATCGGGGCCGAGCTCGGCGGCGAGCAGGCGGCTCATGTGCAGCTGGGCGGCCTTGGCCGTGCCGTAGGCTACGTTGTTGGGGCCGGCCACCAGGCCGTTTTTGCTGGCGATGTTCACGATGTCGCCCCCCAGCCCCTGCTGGCGCTGGATGGCCACGGCCTGCTGGCTCACCAGGAACTGCCCCTTCACGAGCACGTCGTTGAGGATGTCCCAGTCGGCCTGGGTGGTCTCGGCCAGCGGCTTGCTGATGCTCAGGCCGGCGCAGTTGACCACGATATCCACGCCGCCGAATTGCAGCACCGTCTGGCGCAACGACTCGGCAATGGCCTCGGCGTCGAGCACGTCGATGGGCACCGCGAGGGCCACGTCTTTCCCGAATTTCTGGCGTAGCGCGGCCTGGGTGTCGGGGAGGCGGTCGCGGTCGGCGGCGACCACGCAGGCCCCGTTTTGCAGCAGCAGCTCGCAGATGGCCAGCCCGATGCCGCCGGTGCCGCCCGTGACGTAGGCCACCTGACCCGACAGGCTCTTGGGCTTGGGCATCCGCTGGAGCTTGGCTTCTTCGAGCAGCCAGTATTCGATGTTAAAGGCTTCCTGCTCGGCCAGGCCCTGGTACTCGCTCACGGCCTCCGCGCCCTTCATCACGTTGATGGCGTTGGTGTAAAACTCGGCGGCCACGCGGGCGGTCTGCTTGTCTTTCGCGAAGCTGAACATCCCCACGCCGGGCCACAGGATAATCACCGGGTTGGCGTCGCGCACGGCCGGCGAGTTGGGGTGCTTGCTGCGCTCGTAGTACGCCCGGTAGGCTTCGCGGTAGGCGGCGAACTGCGCTCCGAGGTAGGCTTGCACGCTGGCCGCGTCGCCCTGCAACTGCTCAGGGTCGAGCACGAGCGGGCGGATTTTGGTGCGCAAAAAGTGGTCGGGGCAGCTGGTGCCCTTGGCGGCGAGGCGCGCCAGGTCGTGGGAGTTGACGAATTCCAGCACGCGGGCATCGTCGGTGTAGTGGCCCAGCATGCGGCGCTGGCTGCTGGCCAGGCCGCGCAGTACGGGCATGGCCGCGGCGGCCAGACGGTGGCGCTCGGCGGCATCGGGGCCGTCGGCGAGCTTCACGCCGCCAAATACCGGCTTGTTTTTACCGTAATTGGCTTCCAGGTAAGTGGCCGCCATCTCTATCACTTCCAGCGTATTGAGGTACGATTCGTAGCTAGTTTCGCCCCAGGTAAAGAGGCCGTGCCCGCCCAGAATCACGCCGCGCAGCCGGGGATTTTCGGCCACGATTTTTTCGAGCTGCAAGCCCAGGTCGAAGCCCGGCTTCTGCCAGGGCAGCCAGCCCACGGTATCGCCCCAGATCTCGCGCATGATGCGCTCGCCATCCCGGCTGGCCGCAATGGCGATGAGGGCATCGGGGTGCAGGTGGTCGATGTGCCGAAAGGGCAGCAGGCCGTGCAGCGGGGTGTCGATGCTGGGCGCGGCGCACTTGGGGTCGAAGAGGCAGTGGTCGAACAAGCCCACCATCTCGTCTTCGTGGGCCAGCCCGCGGTAGCGATTTTTAAGCTGGTGCAGCTTCTCAACGTAGAGGTTGGCGCAGCCGGCCTGGGTGAGCGTCCCGATGTCGCCGCCCGAGCCTTTCACCCACATCACCTCGGCGGGCTGGCCGCTCACGGGGTCGGTGGCCGATACCTTAACCGACGTGTTGCCGCCGGCGTAGTTGGTCAGGCGCAGGTCGGCCCCGAGCAGGTTGGAGCGGTACAGGAACAGGGCTACTTCGTCGCCGGCCAGCTCGGCGGCTTTGGCCTCATCCCACAAGTAGCTGACGTGCTGAAAGGTGAGCGTCTCTTTCATAAAATAATGGCGGGGTGGAGCCGCGCTTACAGGGCTGCCGGCGCAGGGCACGCCGGGTTGGTGGCTGCAAAAGTTGTCACCCGGCTTACACCCCTCGTCCCATACCCTCCCAGTGGTGGGAGACAGTAGGCCGGCGCCCGGATTCGGCGGCTGGCCCCCTCCCCGCTCCTACCGTTCTATACGCCTCCCGGCCCCGCCACGGCGGCGGCGTACCCGGACCAGCGCCCCTTGGGCCGCTCCAACGCGGGGCCGGCCGCGCAGGAGAGTATGGGACGGAGTGGGTGGGCAAGGGAGGGTTAGCGTGGGCAGCAGCCGCAGCTTTGCCCCCTAACTTTCTCATCCCACCCCCTCCTTTCATCATGCTGGTTGCCCTCGGAGTTTTACTACACGCGCTCGGCGGCTTCGCCTCGGGCAGCTTTTACTTACCCTACAAGCAGGTACGGGGCTGGGCCTGGGAAAGCTACTGGCTGGTGGGCGGGCTGGTATCGTGGCTGGTAG
>CAJYVK010000106.1 GCA_913778455.1 uncultured Hymenobacter sp.
GCGAATAGTTCCAGAGGCCGTAGGTGTTCACGCCCTCCATTTCGAGCATGTAGCGCTTGTGCTCTTGGCTAAGGGCATCGGCGATGTTGCGGCCGTTGTAGCGGCCCCCCACGAAGGAGAGGCAGTCCACGGCCGGGTCTTTCACCAGCACGTCGCTGAGCTCACCGCCGGGACCGCTCACCAGCGTGACGGGCAGGCCGCAGCGGCGGGCAATGGCGAAGGTGAGGCTCAGCGAGATAAAGCCGCCGTCGGTGGGCGTTTTGGCAATTACGGCGTTGCCGGCCAGCGCCTGCACCAGCACGGCGTGCAGCAGCACCGACATGGGGTAGTTCCAGGAGGCAATGTTGCTGACCAGGCCCAGCGGCCGGCGGTCGCCGAGCAGGCCCTCGATGTTTTCCACGTACCACTGCACGCCCTCAATGGCGCGGTCGATATCGTTGAAGCCCAGCTTGTAGGTCTTACCGATTTCCCACATCAGCAGCTTGCTCACCAGGTCGATGTGCGGGCGCAATTGGTCGAGGCAGTCTTGCACGCGGCGCTTGCGCTCGGCCAGGTCGGTGGCGGCCCAGGTAGCGGCCTCCCCCTTGGCGAAGCGCACAGCGCGGAGCGCCTCGTCGTGCTTGAGCATGGGCAGGCTACCGATGTCGGAGCCGTCGATGGGGGAGATAAAGGGCTTGGGTTCGCCGGACTCCTGCCACTTGCCTTCGAGCAGGTTGAGATAAGCCCCGTCGGCGGTGAAGATTTCGGGTACGGCCTGCTTTACATCGCTCAGCAGCTTACTGAAAACGACTTCGGGCGCAATAATTTTCGGCATGAGAAAGAAAGTGCGCCGGGGTTGGTTGGTCAGGCGCGTTGGTGAAAGAAATTCAGAGCGTAATGGTTAAAAGTAGCGCGTAAGAAGTAGCGTGGACTCTGCGAGTCCGCAAGCGAATGCAAGGAGCCATTGCGTGGGTAGCCGTTCGCCCGCGGACTCGCAGAGTCGGCGCTACTTTGCCGCTGCGGCTTGCAACTCGCGCACCAGGTCGGCCGAGCCTACGAAGAGCGGTACGCGCTGGTGCAAGCTCTGGGGTGGCGTGTCAAGCACCTCCCCGTCGCCGGTTACGGCGACGCCGCCGGCCTGCTCGCTGATGAAGGCGATGGGGTAGCACTCGTAGAGCAGGCGCAGCTTGCCGGTCGGCCACTCGCCGGTGGGCGGATAGAGGTAGATGCCGCCCGTGAAGAGGTTGCGGTGGTAGTCGGCGGCCAGCGAGCCGACGTAGCGGGCGGTGTAGCGGCGCTCCTTGCAGGTGGTGAGGAAGCTGCGGGCAAACTCGGGAAAGTCAAACCAGTTGCCCTCGTTGCACGAAAATACCGTGCCCTGGGCCGGGATGGTCAGCTGCGGGTGCGAAAGGAAAAATTCGCCCAAACTGGGCTCGTAGGTGAAGCCCGCCACGCCGTGGCCGGTGGTGTACACCAGCATCACGCTGGCCCCGTAGAGGATGTAGCCCGCCGCCACCTGCGCCCGGCCACCCTGCAAAAAGTCTTCGGCCCGAGCCGGCCCGCCGTAGCGGCTCACCCGCCGGTAGATGCTGAAGATGGTGCCCGTGCTCACGTTAAAGTCGAGGCTCACCGAGCCGTTGAGCGGGTTGAGGGCCACCACGTACTTGCCGTCGGGGTTACCGGTTTCGATGATGTCGGGCCGGGCCTCGCTGAGCACGGCGCAGCACTCGCGGCCATTGGTGAGGGCCCGCACGAAGCGAATGTGCGCCTCCTCGCCCAGGCGGTGGCGCGGGGCCGACTGCTCCCCCTCGGAGCCAGCCGCCTCGGCAATGGTCGAGAGGCCCGCACGGTTTACTTCGCGCACCATGATTTTGCTGGCCAGCGCCAAATCGCGCAGCAGCTGCGAAAGCTCGCCGGTGGCAAACGGAAATTCGGCCTGCTTGCGCATGATGTAGCGCTCAAGCGTAGTGCCGACGGGGGTAGCTAATTCGTCGTGATTCATTTAATCAATTAACAGTTATCAGTTAACAATTAGCGCTTATCATTTAACAGACAACAGTGACTGAATTACTAACTGTTAACTGATAACTGCTAACTGTTAATTGTTATTTCTCCGCCTGCTTCTGCGACTGCCACAGCACCACCTGCCAGCCCTGGGGGTTTTTAATCTGCACGGTCACGTACTTGAGGTGGGCCACGTTGGGCGAGCCGTCGGGCTTGTTGGGCTGGTAGATGGTGATTTGGCCGTTGACAACGGCCGTCGCGCCGCCGTTGTAGGCGCGGACGTTGATATTCTCCACGTCAATCTTATCGTACACGCTCTTGCCGTCGCGGATGCTTTGCAGGTAGTCGGTTTTACCCTGCTGCTTGCCGCTGGCGTGGGTGTACACGAGGTCGTCGGCAAAGGCTTTTTCGAGGAATGCGTAATCCTTGCTCACCTGGGCGGCGAAGCGCTGACGCTCCAATTGCTCCACTTCCTTGGCCGCCTCGGCGTTGCGCTGGGCGGCGTTGCTTTGGGCTGGCAGCAGGGCCGTATTGCGCTTGGGGTGCTTGGGAGCAGTTTGGGCCGGAGCGAGCAGGGGCAGCGCGAGCAGGCCCAGCGCCAGCGCGGTGAGCGGGAGCTTCGTTTTCATCGGAAAAGGGGTAGGTTAGGCAGTAGTGGGAAGAGCATCGTCGTCGTCGAGCTTGATGGGCTCCATGCGCGGCACCAGCGAGAACATCACGGCCCAGGCCAGCAGGTAGATGCCGCCGCAGATGAAGAACATGATGTAGTACGCCTTATTAATCTGGCCTAACTGCTCGTAATACACGAACATGCGCTTCTGCACCAGCGCCGACAGCGCAATGCCGCCCATGCCGCCCGCGAAGCCGCCGATACCCGTCACCGAGCCCACGGCCCGCTTCGGAAACATATCCGATACGGTGGTGAAGATGTTGGCGCTCCAGGCTTGGTGGGCCGCCGCCGCGATGCCGATTACCAGCACGGCCAGCCACATATTCAATTGGCCCAGGTACTGCGCGAACACAATCGGAAACACGCAAAGCGCGATAACCAGCATGGCCGTTTTGCGAGCCTGGAAGGCGGGCATCCCGCGCTTGATGAACTGCAATGGTAAGTAGCCCCCGCCGATGCTGCCGATGCTCGACAGGATATATACGG
>CAJYVK010000107.1 GCA_913778455.1 uncultured Hymenobacter sp.
GCAGGCCGTAGACCAAGCTACGGAGGCGCTGGCCGGCGAAGCCACCTCGACTCCTGAGCAGCCCGCCCACACGCCCGACCGGGCCGAGTTGGTGAAGCAGCGCAACACCATGCGCTCTAACTTGAGCAAAGCCAGGAAAAAGGCCACGGAGGCCAAGACGGCGGAAAAGCGTAGCGAGTATGAGCAAAAAGCTGTCAAGCTCGAGGTAGAGCTGGGAGCACTGAATATGCAGCTATCGCTGCCCCCGCAGGCGTGAGGTATTTTCTCGCCCTAGTGCTGCTGATCCTAGTGGCCATCTGCGACGGCTGTCATCCCTCAAGCTTCCCCGCACCCCGCCCGTCCTATTACCACTGCCGACAGCGTGAAAACTACCGTGCCTGCATCCGCCGCTTGGGCATCTCTTAAGGCAGATCAGAGTTATTGTTCAATCTGAAATTTGATTGTACTCTGCAGATTGAAGAAATTCTTTCAGTACAGTACGTTGCGTTTCTGCGAGAGGAGCTAGATGTAATCGTCCACCTGCATACCTAGACAAAAAATCTGCGAAAGACAAAGCTTGATTCTCAGCATCTTTCCATATAAGTGCTGTCACTTCATACTCGCTATACTTGCGAGATTTTCGCGTCATCATAGTGCCCTTTAGATACTCGTAATAAGCATCCATAGCTTCCCAGAGAACTAGGCGGTTATTCTTATTGGCGAAGTGGTCTTGATACGCTAATAACGTATCAATATCAACGATGACCAAAGGATTTATCCTCCCCCCTACCATACCATTTTGACGTTGAAACATCAGTTCTTCTTGGAACCAGGAATTAACTAAAGCATTGAGTCCCGGCATCCTAAAAGAACGGTCATGCACTATAACCACGGGGTAGAAAATGAGGTTTTTAGCGGTGTATCCGTCCTTATCAATGGGCCATCCACCGTCATAACCCAGCAACCGCCTGATATTGCGGACAAGCTGAAGAACAGCAGTATCACTCAGCTTATCGTTGGCTGTTCGTTGGTGGGTGCTAGGGCGGTAAAATCTGCTACGTACAGCCTCTACAAATTCCGCAAATTTATCTCCTGTTTTAACATCCTTATTGATATTAACATCTTTAGATTCAAATAACATTACTCGTTTTCCAGTCCTGAAGTAGTAGTCTGGCTCTCCGTTGCCCTGCTTTTTTAGCTTCTCACTGTCCTCCATCTCTTTGCCACTTAACGCTATTCCTCGCTTCCGAAGCGATGCGTCAAGTGCGGGTGTTACTAAGGCTTCTTCAGAAAATTTCTTTTTGTAGAACGATCCCCAATCTTGACCTTTATTTCCCTTCGGAGCTATTATGAGGCGTGGCGCAGGAGTATCATTTAACTGCTTCAGTCTGAAGAACAGCCCTTTATGCAGCAACTCTAGAACAAACCGAGGATAGACAATAACGTACTCTCCTTTCCCTGATTTATATAGTGGATATGCCCGGACCGAAAAAAAGTCCCTTTGAATAACTTCTGTACCCTCCGCTAAAGTGAAATGGTCTAAGAAGGTGCAGTATCGTTCAAAATTATCGCCTGGCTCCACTACGATTATCATTCTTCCTGGCTTTGTAAGCATCTCATTAACTGCGCTTACTAACCGAAATAGTTGTTGTGCATACTCCTGCCAAGTAGCACAATCAAAAAAAGCTAGGAAAGCATTAAGTAAAGGTTGGCACTCCGCTCTGGTGTCCATGAATTGAAACAACAGGACAAGCTTATACATTTGAGCAACAATCACTTCCTCTGCTCCTCCTTGATCTACATCATACCCTGCATGCAAGTGAATCAGCATGTATCTAGTTAGCTCGGGTATACCTAATAGCTTTGGCGTATTTGCTTCAGATATAGTATACTCCTCGTCTAATCGCGAGTTGAGAACCAATAGAGATTTTATTATATTAAGTTCCATTTCTGGTTCGGCCTGAGTTTGAGGCTCATCAGGACGCTTGAAAATCAGCTCATAGAAACGGAGTTTAGCAACATCGGAAACAAGGCTAACTTGCACTCGGTCTTGCTTTTGCAATTTATGCAATACCTCAGCAATACTATTAGCAGCTTGTTGATTGTGTGCCCCGAATATGAGTGGAAGCATCTCAGCGTACGGCTGAAATCCTCGAAATCCTAGCAAGTGAACAGCAGTGTTCAAAAGCATTTCTCGGCTTATTCCAATTAAGTAATGTTCAACAGGCTGTGGATTGCCTGAAAAAACGTCTTCATAATTTACAAGTCTGCCTAGCATTGTTCCAACTGGGTTGATTTTCTCAAAGTTATTACATCATTCGGTATCAAGCTGAAAGCAACGAGTTTCGGCTAGCAACTACTAATCGGGCCTCTCAAATCACCCTCTAAGTACCTCAACTCCCGAAAAGGTTACTAACTATAGGCTAGCCGTATGATATCGTCCTACTGCTGCTCGGGGTGGTGTTACATCTTGAAGATGTAACACCGCCTTTTTATGAAACAACTCGGCAAACCCGATAAAATCGACAAATACAAGCTGCATTTGGTGGAAGGGGCTAACCTCAAGCCCGACGAGCTGCAAATGTTGGCGAAATACCGCAAGGCCCACGGTCTGCTCTGCCTGGGCTTCAGCCGCAACCAGGTTATTGCCACTTTAGAGAAGGAATACGAGTTGAGCCAGCCGCAGCTCTACGCCATCGTGCGCGAAAGCACGCTGCTCTACGGCTCCATCGAGGAGGTCGATAACAAGGGCCAGCGCGTCATTTCTATCGAGAATTACAAGCTGCTGGCCAATCTGGCCCGCAAGAATGGGGACATTAATGGTGCCATCCGAGCTACGGAACTGGCCGACAAGCTCCAGGGGCTGTTTGAGCCCGAAAAGTCGGTGCTTGACCCCAAAGCCTTCCTGGTTCCCATCCCGATGGACTTCAGCACCGACCCGGCTGTGCTGCGCGAGCAGGAAACGCACGATATTGATTTTGAGGAAGTAGGCGAAGGAGGGAGCGATGCAGAGTAAGGAAGTGCGTCGGCGTATCTACGTCAATGAGAAGCAACGGCAATTTCTCGCCGCCAAGCAAAAGCGCCGCAGCTACGTAGGCGGTCGGGGGTCGGGCAAGACCACCGTAGCCGGCCACGAGACGCGGGTAGAGATGAACTACCTGCCCCGGGCCAAAGGCTTCCTGGCGGGCCTCACCTACACCCAGCTCACCAGTAACACGGTGCCGGCGATGGAGGCGGCCTGGCAGGCCCACGGCCTGCGCGAGTACGACCAGAAAAGCGGTTTTGGGCACTACGTGAAGGGGAAGCGGCCCCCCCTCGACTGGATTAAGCCCTACCAGCCCCCGAGCAATTACGAGAACGTGATTACGTTTCTCAACGGCTACACCATCCAGATGCTGAGCATGGACCGGGCCGAGCTGGCCCGGGGCGGTAACTACGACTTCGGGCACATTGACGAGTCGGCCCTGATGAAGGAGGAGCACGTCAATAAGATTCTGCGCCCCATGATTCGCGGAAACATCTACCGCTTCAGCGACCCGCACCACCAGGTGTTCTGCGATTACACATCCGTGCCCTGGCTGCCCTCGGGCCAGTGGGTGTTCAAAACCGAAGACCTAGCTAAAGAGGCACCCAGCGAATATTTCTTTCTCGAATCTACCGCCTACGATAACGTGGCTGTGCTGGGGGAGAAATACTTGCGTGACCTGCGCAATGGCATGACCCCGCTGGAGTGGGACGTGGAGGTAATTAATAAGCGCCTCACCAAGCTGCCCAACTCCTTCTATCCCAGCTTTAACGAGGAGAAGCATGGGGTATGGAAAACCTTCACCTACTCCCACGATGACAAGACCAGGCAGACGGTGAGCATCGACAGTGACCGCGACCCGGCGCGGCCCCTGGAGCTATCGTTTGACTTCAACGCCAGCTTTACCTCGGTCATCGTATGCCAGGAGAACGGCAACGAGTTTCGCTGCCTGGATGCGCTCTGGGTCAAGCAGAGTGCTACCACCGTGCTCGATGCGCTGGTGAGTAAGTTCATTGCTGGCTACGAGAGCCACGAGCGTAAGCACGTGGTCATCTATGGCGACCGTAACGGCAACAACAAGCAGGTGGGTAGCAATCTGACCTTCTACCAAACTATTCAGCAGCAGCTAGCCGCCGCCGGCTGGACCTCGGTCCTGATGGTGCAGGGCCTCGACCCTGACCACCGCCTCAAGCACATCGCTATCAACCAACTGCTGGCTGAGACCAACCCGCGCCTACCCATCATCCGCTTCAACCGCAATAAGTGCAAGTACCTTATCATTAGTATTCAGCAGTCACCCATCAACCCCGACTGGACCAAGAACAAGAAGAGCGAGAAGAGTAGCATCGACCAGGAGCGGGCCACTCACCTGAGTGACTGCTTCGACAACATCGTGTACCGCAAGTACGGCCACCTCTTCGGCCAGGTGCAGGTGCATGAGCCCGTCTACTTCCTGGGCCGCAGCTAGCGTACCTGATGCTGCCGGTGGCAACGGCAGTGGCAATTGCTACCCTGCATAAGGCAAAAAGGCCCCTGGCACTATCGCCAGGGGCCTTTTTGCGTTCCGGCTACCCGTATAGGGCCGTTCATATATTCCTCAAAAATTGCCATTTTGGCAATTGCCAAACGCTAAAGGGCGCGCACGGCCGCGTGGGTCAGACAATAATTTTCGCCTCCCTGGCGCGGCGTTCTGCTTGATTTTGGGCTAGTTGCCTGCAAAACACGCAATAATTTAATTCCGTCCTACGCGCCGGGGGGCAAAAAGGGCAATTTGAGTCCCATGCAACGGACTCTAATTCACATTCGCACCGTCCTGGCCGAGATGGAGCTACCGGACGGGCACGGCCAGCCCCGGGCCTTTTCGCTCGGCTACTATAAAACCGATGGCACCAAGGGCAGCAAGCCCGCCGTGCGCAAAGGGGGCCAGGCCGGGGGCAGTACGCCCAGCGGGGCCGAGGGGCGCAGTGCCTTTCGCTATAAGGTCAAGGAAACCGGGACGGTGCAACTAGTGGACTGCGCCACGGGCAGGCCCTTTGCCCTCAAAATCATCCTGCTCTGCCACTTCAACGGCCGGGACATTCTGCACGGCTAAGCGATGAAAGCACGCGATATCAAGGAGCTAGAGGGCGGGGTGTACATCCTGCCCGGTGCCCAGGCCCTGGTCGAGCTGACTGGCAGCGACAAGGCCCAGGACGTAGGCTATGGAGCGGCCCCGCTCAGCCAGGGCGGTATTAAAGTCGCGCCCTGGGGGCCGAACAACGACCAGCCCAACAAGATGCTGGAGTTGGTGCACAACAACCACCTCAAGCCGCAGCTCATCACTACCGCCCGCGATTTTGTGTTGGGGAGCCGGCTAGGGGTATTTAAGCGCACCATTGTGGAGGACAAGGAGCGCGTGGTGCCCGTCATCGATACGGCGATGGAGGACTGGTATGAGTCGATTGTGGGCGATAGAGCCCTGCAAAGCCTGGCTTACAACCTCGAAACCTTCGCCAATTGCTTCTCGGTGTTGTCGCTGGAGTCAAAAAACTATGTAGAATCTATTCAGAGCTTCGACTGCACGGTGGTACGCGCCCTGGTCACGACCAAGCCCACCCCCGAGAAGTATGCCCTGCATCACAACTGGCGCAATTTCCGCGCCGACGAGGCCAAGATTCTGCCTGTTTTTGACCCGCGCAACCCTGGAAAGTTTGGGGAGTGCATCGTACACGGCCGCGATTGGACTCCGGGGCAGAAGTACTACGACATTCCGCCGTACTGGGGCACTCGGCAGTGGACGAAGGTGAGCAACAAGATTGCTCGCTTCCACGAGGCGGGCCTCGACAACGGCTACAACGTCAAGTACCACATCAAGATACCGGTGGGCTACTTTGACCAGTTTGGCGATACCCCCGAGGCGAAGAAAAAAGCCGAGCTGGACTTGATGGCAAACATGAATGAGATGCTAGCCGGCGTGGAAAACACCGATAAGGTATTCGTCAGCAAGTTCGCCGTCGATAGCTACGGTAAGCAGTTGCCGGGCTGGGAAATCGTGCCCATTGAGAACAAGATGAGCGATAGTGCCTACGATTCGGTGAATACGCAGGCCAACATCGCTCACACCAGCGGCCACGGCATCGACCCGAGCCTGGCCGGCATCGACACGGGCGGCAAGTTCGGGGGCAGTGGCTCGGAGAAGCGCATCAGCTACCAATTGCACATCGCCCTGCGCACCCCGCAGAAGCGCAAAATTCTGTTGCAAACCTTCCAGGCAGCGCACAAAATCATGGGCTTCAACAAGGAGCACTTCTTCGGTTTCGTGGACGTGGACATTACCACGATTGCCGAGAACCCCAAGGGCCAGGAAAAATCAGCCAACATGGCGCAATAAGCCTATGCTATTCAATGAGGTAGAAGAATTGCGTGCACGCTTGAGTAGCGTGCACCAGCAAAACGCGAGCTCGCTGCTGAGCTACGTGGCCACGGCCGAAACGCTGCACCTGGCCCCGGTGCTGGGCGAGGGATTGGTCGAGCAGTTGGGCAGCCTGCCGGCCAGCGGGGCACCGGCCCACCTGCTGACCCTGCGCGACAAGTTCCGCGCCCCGCTGGCCTACTACGCCGTGCTGGAGGCCGCGCCCTTTCTCTCGGTCACGCTCAACGATATGGGCGCGACTGAGAGCGAGGCCCCTAACAGCCCCTCCGTTCGGCAGTGGGTGTACAACAACTTCGTGGAGGCGGCCGCTGCCACGGCCGACAAACTGCTCGACCAGGCCCTGGCTTGGCTCGAACTGCACGCGGCCGACTACGCTGACGAGCTGGACTCGGCCGAGTACCGCAGCCGCAAGCGCTTGCTCATCGCCTCGGCCGACGAACTGGGTCGGTACGTAGCCACGGCCGGCAGCCGGCGCTTCTTCCTGGCCCTGTTACCCACCCTGCGCCAGGTCGAGGATTTCGACATTGAGGACTTGCTGGGCGCGGAGCTACTGGAGGAGTTGCGCGACGGCCTGGCCAGCGGCCTGCCGCCCACCCCGGCCACCCGGGAGCTGTTGCGCCTGGTGCGCCCGGTCCTGGCTCACCGCGCCATCGCCCAGGGCGTACTCAGCCTGAGCGTGGCCCTGACCGGCACAAGCCTGCGCCTGCTCAGTGATAACGAGGCCGTGCGCCAGCGCCAGGCGGCCAGCCCCGAAGCCTTGAGCGCACTCAGTCAGGCCGCCCACGGGTACGCCGACAAGTACCAAGCCAAGCTCGCCACCTACCTCGATGCGCTGCGCCCCACGGCCCCGCCGGTACTGGCCACGCTCTACGACAATTCCAACTCACCCTCTTTCTGGGTTTAGCGATGCTGCGTTTCTACATTACTGTGCAGGCCGTGGAACTGAGCGCGGTCACGCTGGCCGGCCTCAGTGGCTTTATCGAGGCGCACGTGTGGTCGCCGGCCTACACCTACTACCTGCTGCTGGTGCTGGTGGTGCTGGATGTGCTCACCAACAACGTGGTCAACAAGCAGCCCCTGCGGCCCCGCCGCCTGGCCCTGCGCCTAGCCGGCTACACGGTGGTGCTGGCCCTGGCCCACGGCTTCGCCGCCCACGAGCCGGGCCTCGTGTGGCTGGCCCAGCTTGTGCTAGCCCCCTTCGTCATCGTGCACCTGCGCCGGCTCATCATCGCCTTCGGGAAGCTGGAGCTGGTCGATGGCGACGTGGCCGAACTGCTGAGCCGGCGCATCACGGCCCGCGCCGACCGCGCCGCTGAAGCCGATGCCGAGCCCACCGCCGAAGCCGCGCCGGTCGGCGCGGCTACCCCCGAACCCGTAGCCGCCGCTTCCTGATGTACACGTTTCGCCTCGACGGCCGCCCGCACCAGGTGCCCGCGACCTGGGCCGAAGTGCAGCCCGCCCAATTCTTCGCCGCCGCCCCGTACCTGGCTACCGACTCGGTAGCTGCCCGCGTGGCCGTGCTGCGGGCCTGGTGCCCACAGCTGCGCAACAAGGATATTCGCCGCCTCACGCCCGAGCAACTCTGGGACGTGGCCACGCTCGTAGGCTGGGCCTGGGGTCAGGAACTGGACACCTCGGGCATTACCGAGTTCAGCCACCGGGGCACCACCTACGTGCTGCCGGAGCCGCACTTGCTCGATGCCGAAACCATCGAGTACGCCATCGGCCTGATTCACTTCCACCAGTTTGCCCACCCCCAGCGGCCCCAGCCCGCCGCCCTCGACCAGCTCGTGGCCACGCTCTGCCGGCCGCTGCGTGCCGACCTCAAAAAAGTGCAGCGCGATCCCCTGTGGGATGGCCTACGCCGCGAACGCTACAACGCCAAGCTGGCCGAAAACCGCGCGGCGGAACTAGCCGATGCGCCGCTGGGGGTCAAAATCGTGGTGCTGCACCACTTCCTGGCGGCCCAGCGCTTCATCCACCGCAACTACCGCGAGCTATTCAAAAAGGTGGAGGTGCCCCCTGGCCCCGCGGCAGCCCGGCCAGCCCGGGGCAGCGACGGCACCGAGCTACTGGAGCTGATCGCCGCCCTGGCTGAGCGCGGCCTCTACGGCACCTACGAGCAAACGGCGCACACGTCGCTGCACACTGTCCTCTTCAACCTGGCCCGCGAGGCCCGCCACCGGCGCGTAGCCGAGAAAGAAGCATGAGAATTTCAACCGTAGGGCTCGCCCTTATCCAAGAAGTCGAGGGATTCCGCGCCCGCTGGTACACGTGTGCGGCTGGCAAGCCCACCATCGGCTACGGCCACGTCATCGTGGCCGGCGAGGAACGCTACTACAAAGCGACGCTGAGCCAGACCGAAGCCCTCGACCTGCTACGCCAGGACGTGGACAAGAAGTACGGCGCCCACGTGGCCGCCCGCCTGCACCGCGACGTGACCCAGCACCAGTTTGACGCGATGGTGAGCCTGTGCTACAACATCGGCACCGGTGGCTTTGACAAGTCGAGCGTGCTGGCCCTGGCCAACGCCGGTAGTACGTCAGAAATAGCAATCAAACAGGCGTTTGGCTTGTGGAACAAGGTAACTAATCCTCGAACGGGGATAAAGGAAATCAGCAAGGGGCTCACCATTCGTCGCGCCCGCGAAGCGGCGCTTTATCTCTCCTAAATATGAAAGATGCTATTAAGGAGCGTGATATTATTGCCTTCATGGCGGGGATGTGGAGCGCCGTTACGGGCGGGATTCTGAGCCTGGCCTTTCTAGTGGGCTGCGCGGCCAGCCACCCGCCGCCCCCGCCCCTGGTGCCGGTGGACCTGGCTACGGTGCAGCGCCTCGACTCGGCGACGCTTCGCAACTGGCTGCCGAGCGAGTTGGCCGGCCTGCCCCCGTACCTGGTGCCTGCCCCGGCCGGCTCCAGCACCCGGCAGCGCCGGCAGTGGCAAAAGGCCCAAGCCCAGAACCTGGCCCGCGCCGGCGTGCAGCCCGCCAAAATCAAGAATAGCAGCGTGGCCAGCGCCCCCGGGGCCACGGCCATCAACCGCCCGGCCTCGGCCGTAGCGGCCGCTGCCGGCAGCGTGGCCACCGATGCCCGCAAGGCCGGCCAGCGCGGCGGGGCCTCGGCTGTCGGGTCGGGGGCCGTGGCCACGGCGACGAGTAGCAGCGGCCCGCCCTGGTGGGCGTACCTGGTCGTGGCCGTGTTCGGGGCAGTCGGCTGGGAGCTGCTCTCGGCCAAAGTGGCCCCAGTGCGCCAATTGCTCCGGTGGCGCATCACGTAACAGGCACATTGTAGAAGCCCTCGCCCCGCTCCGGAGCGGGGGCTTTTTCGTCCTACGCCCCGGCTGCTCATTCTGCCATCTTGTTGGCATGGCAGAGTATCAAGACCAGTTTAAGCGCATCCTCGACGAGGAAGTGGGCGACTACGCCGCCCGGGCGCTGGCCCTGCTCGCGCAGGCCATCCAGGCCAAAGGGCTCGTGTTGAGTCAGCAACTGCTCGACTCGCTGCGCACGGAGGTGGTGGGGGCCACAGCGCAGCACGTGGCCACAATGGGCATTCTCTTCGAGCAGTACGGGCGCATCAAGGACATGAAGG
>CAJYVK010000108.1 GCA_913778455.1 uncultured Hymenobacter sp.
CCAGATAACCACCGTGATAAGTACCGCCTGCGCCACGACCGAGCGGCGGCCCACCACGCCTTCGAGCCGGAACGTGAAGCCGTCGGGCAGCGCGTGCAGCAGGTAGCCCAGCGCCACCAGCGCAAACACGGGCCGGAAGCTGGCCAGCACGGCGGGCAGCAAGTCGGGCCGTAGCGCGTGCGTGATCTGGTGGATGACCTGGCTGGCTACCTCGAAGGTGCCGGCGCGGAAGAATATCCAGCAGAAGCACACGAAATGAAAGGTGATCACCCAGCCCAGGAGCTTCACCAGCCAGTTGTCGCCGGGCTTAAACACTTGCTTGAAGAGCTTGTCCACGGCCAGGGCCGCGCCGTGCAGCGCGCCCCACAGCACGAAAGTGAGCGACGCGCCGTGCCACAGACCGCCCAGCAACATGGTCAAAAACAAGTTGATGTACTGCCGCACCACGCCCTTGCGGTTGCCGCCCAGCGGAATGTAGAGGTAGTCGCGCAGCCAGCTCGACAACGAGATGTGCCAGCGCCGCCAAAACTCGGTGATGCTGGTGCTCTGGTAGGGCGATAGAAAGTTGACCGGCAGGCGGTAGCCCAGCAGCAGGGCAATGCCAATGGCGATGTCGGAGTAGCCCGAAAAGTCGCAATAGATCTGCATGGCGTAGCCGTACACGCCGAGCAGGTTTTCGATACCGCTGTAGAGGCCGGGGTTATCGAAAATGCGGTCGACGTAGTTGAGGCTGATGTAGTCGGAAATGATGGCCTTTTTAAACAACCCCGCCGCAATGAGCAGCACCGCCCGGCCCATATCCTCCCGCGAGATGAACGGCTTTTTAGGAATCTGGGGAATGAAATCGGCCGCCCGCACGATGGGACCAGCCACGAGCTGCGGAAAAAACGACACGAAGAAGGCGAAGTCCCAGATGCTGCGCAGCGGCTTAATCTGACCCCGGTACACGTCGATGGTGTAGCTCAGCGTCTGGAAGGTGTAGAACGAGATGCCCACCGGCAGCAGCACGTGCAGCACGGGCACCGGCTGGCCGGTAAGCGCCTGCCAGCCACTGAGAAAGAAGTTGGTGTACTTAAAATAAAACAGCATCCCCAGGTTGACGATGAGGCTGAGCGTGAGCAGCAGCTTGCGCCGGCCCTGGGTGGGCGAGTCGGCTATCCAGCGGGCAAAGTTGTACTCGACTATCGTCGAACAGACGAGCAGCAAAAAATACCAACCGCTTGATTTATAATAAAAAAACAGCGAAAAGGCCGTGACGTACAGCAGGCGCGCCCGGTGGTGGTTGCGCAGCAGCTGATAAATCGCCAGGAAGCCCAGGAAGAGCAGCAGAAAGAAGCCCGTGTTGAAAATCATCGGGCTCTTGGGGCTGTAGGCAAATTGAGCCAGTAGCCGGTCAAAATCCAGCTTATTGACGAAGGAATGTAGCAAATCCATCCTGGAGTGCGCGGTAGAGTAAGTAGCCTTGGAGGTCGTAGCCTTTGGTCGAAAAATGCACGAAGTCGTTGAGGGCCAGGCCAGCCGAGCGCCACTGGCCCATGCTGCCGTAGCCGCCCTGCACGGCGGCGAAGTCCCAGTAGGCCAAATCGTGCTGCTGGGCGTAGGCCCGCAGCACGGCCGCGAGGCGGGCCAGGTCGGGGTTGCGGTCGCCCCGGTTGCGGTACGAATCGGCCGGCGCTACCAGCAGCACTTCGGCCTGGGGGCAGCGCTGGCGCAGCCCACTCACCAGGGTATCGAGCTGGCCGGTGAAGCGCTGGGGCGTGAAGCGGCCCGGGATAAACGCGTCGTTGGTGCCCAGCGACACGATAATCAAATCGGGATTAAGCAGGGGTAGTTGCTCGAAAAACAGCGGGTTGCGGTTGTACTGGCGCACGGTCGCGCCGTTCACCCCAACGCCGTGGTAGAGAATGCCCGGCTGGTCGTTTTCGAGCAGTAGGCCGTAGAGCAGGGCGCTGCTTTGGTTGGGCCGGCGGCGGGTGGCACGCAGGGCCACGTAGTCGCGCAGCGAGTCGAGGCGCAGGGTGGCGGCCACCTGCTGGCCCAGGCCGGGCAATGTGCCCAGCGGCTCCTGGTGGCGGCTCAGCACCTGCCAGTCGAAGGCGGCCGGGCCGGGCTGGCGCAGCAGCGTGAGCTGCGAAAAGCGGTAGTCGGGCCGGCGCAGCAGCGGCAGCCGCAACGAGAAACCCGCGCCCGAGTCGGGCGTGCTGAGGCTGATGCCTGCCACGCCTATCGGCTGGCTGCTGTCGGGCAGCGAAGTCACGCGCTTGGCCCGCCAGGTGCCGCCGGTAGCCGCCGTATAGTAGGTGGGTGAGCCGTTGGTACGGGCTACGGCGTACGGAAATACGAGGCCGCGCCCGGCGTTACCGTAGGTGCGCTGCAACTCCAGCCGCACCCGTCCCGAGTAGTCGTCGGCCTGCAAGTGCGAGTCGCCCAGGTGCACGACGACTACGCGCCCGCCCGGCAGCCGGGCCGGGTGCAGCGGCAGTTGCTGGAGCCGCTGGTAGAAGCGCTGTAGCCCAATAGTGGCGTTCTCGATGCGATTGGCAGCCAGGTTGAGAAAGGGGTAGGTTGCCTGCAAGCTATCGAGCGGCTGGCTGGCCTGCGCCCGCGCCGACTGGCCGCTGGCCAGCCCCCAGCCCAGCAGTAGTAACAGAAAACAAAACCGCGCCATGCAAAAAAAGGAACAAGTTACGCCCGGCCTGCCAGCCGGCGGGGGCTAGCGGGCGATGGAGTCCCCGGCGTTCGGGGTGGGGCGGGCGGGCACGCGGCCGCTATCGGGCCGGGCTGGGGTGGGCTGGCGGGTAGCCGTGGGGTGCGCGTACTGCTCCATGAGGTAGGCGTAGAGCAGGTCGGCGATTTTGCGGGCACCCCGGCTGTTGACGTGCGTGTAGTCGTGGTTGGCCAGCGCGGGCTTGTTTTCAACCCAGCCCACCATCGAATTTTCGCCGCCCATTGCTTCGAATAAATTCCAGAAGGCCGCGTGGTTGCGGCTGGCCAGGCGCTGCTGGGCGGCCACGAGGCGCGGTACGCTAGGGTCGGTCACGAATTCACCATCGATGCGCGAGCTCTTGTCGCTCATACCGATGATGAGAATGCTGGCGTTGGGAAAAGCCCGCTGCATGCGGTCAACCACGCGGGTCATGGCGCGTTCGTAGAAGCCGTAGTTTTTTACGCTGGCGTGGGCCACGTTCACCCCGTAGTGCAGGATGATAAGGCGGTAATCCAACACTTTACCAAAGGCCATGAGCTGCGTCGCCGGAATGCGCGTGAGCGACATCCCGCTGTTGCCCCGAAACGAGAAGTTATCGAGAACCACCCCCTGCGGGCCCTCGAAGCTGACGCCGTACACCGGGCGGGCATCGTGGGTGGCGAAGGCCAGGCGCATGGTGCGGGCCGGCGTGCCGGGCTTGAGCACCAGCTCGTTGACGGCTGCCTCGCCGGGTAGCGCGTGCGGTACGCGGTGGCCATCGGTGGTTACGAGCACCTCGTCCTGCCCGTCGCCGGGGCCATAGAAAAGGTGCGCCTCGGCGAAGCGGCGCAATGGGGCCCACTGTCGGCTGGCCTGGAACTGCACCCAGCTGGTGTCGGGCACGATACCCGAATTGGCGCGTTTCGGCAGTTCGCGCGGTAGAAAGGAGTGGCCCGAAATACCCAGCGGGCAGGTGGCGGGTACCTTATCCGATACCAGGTTGTACTCATACCAGTCGGGCGAGTACGACTGCCGGATGGTAGCCCGAAAATCGGCCGTGACCGAGTTGATGGGTACGAAGCCCACGCCGGTGCCGCCAAACTCGGTTTGCAGGCTGTTGCGCAGGTCGCCGGTCACGAGGTCGCCCTCAATCATGGAGTCGCCGAAGTACGCGATGCGAGTGGGGCTGCCGGTGGCTTTGGTTTGGCGCAGGGCAGCCAGGAAGCTGTCGAGCCCGCCCAGGTTGGGTACGGCGGGCTTACGAGCTCGGGTCGAATCGGCGGGCGCGGCTAGGGAGTCGGCGGTAGCAACCGAGTCGGCAGTGGCGGCCAGGGCAGTGAGCGGGCTGGCCGGACCGTTGGGCGGGGGGGCGTCGAGGGCTGCTACGGCGGCCGGATCCTTGCGTAAGACGTCGGCCAGCAGGCGCACCGGTCGTAGCGCTACGCCGCCCACAGTGAGTTCCGGTTGGAAAAAAGAGAGTAGGCCCAATAAGCCCACAATGAGCAAAACCAAAACAAACGGGTTTTGCGAACGCGATGAATTCATACCCCAGCTAGTGCAGGCACAAAGTTACGGTCCGCCCGGTGTGGCAGTTGATAAAAGTCAGTAAGGCACACTTGATTAATGGCTAATAGATTCACTATTAGCCGAAAGAAAAAACGAAATTTTCACAGATTGTTAACAGACTGCTAGCCGGGTAGAATAAGCTGGCTAAGCTGCGCAACGTTCTGCCCCAACGACCGGTAGGGTGGGCGGGCTTTTGCCGGGCAAATGTGAGTGGCCGCGCTGGCTCGGATGGCCGCCGTAGGTTTGTAGTTTGGTGGCCAGCCACCGTAGCTAATACAGTAATAAAGATATGACTAGCGTAGTTCTGATTACGGGCGGCACCTCGGGTATTGGGCGGGCCTGCGCCCTGGAGTTTGGTCGGGCCGGGGCCAGCGTAGTGATTACGGGCCGCGATGCCGCCAAGCTCGCCGCCACTGCCGCTGAGCTCACGGCCGCCGGTATCACGCACCGCACCGTGCAGGGCGACGTAGGCGTGCTGGCCGATGCCAACCGGGCCGTGGCCGATACCATCGCCGCCTTCGGCCGCCTCGATGTGCTCATCAACAACGCCGGCCTGAGCATGCGGGCCAAGTTTGAGGACGTGGACGTGCAGGTGCTGGAGCGGCTCATGCAAACCAACTTTTTCGGTACCGTGTACGTGACCAAAGCGGCGCTGCCGCACCTGCTGGCCAGCAAGGGTACGGTGGTGGGTATCAGTAGTATCGCGGGCTACCGGGGGCTGCCGGGCCGCACCGGCTACTCAGCTTCCAAAGCGGCCATGAACGGCTTCCTCGAAGCCCTGCGTACCGAGCTGCTGCCCCAGGGCGTCAACGTGCTCACGGCCGCGCCCGGCTTTACCTCTTCTAACATCCGCCACACGGCCCTGCTCGCCAACGGTCAAACGCAAAATGATACCCCGCGCGACGAAGGCAAAATGATGACCAGCGAAGAAGTGGCCCAGCACCTGCGCCACGCCGTGGCCCAGCGCCAGCGCACGATGGTGCTCACCGGCGAGGGCAAGCTCGTAGTGTTCCTGAATAAGTGGTTGCCCGGCCTGATGGATAAGATGGTCCTGAACAAATTCCGCAAGGAAGAGGGCGAGCTGTAAGGGTACATATGGCCTTACTAGCGCGAGTTACGCTGCCCTTACTGGCGCGAGTTTAGCGCAGCGTAACTCGTGTCCGGTTATGACGTGGAGGCTGCGCCTCCACTGCCGCAACGCGGCAAGTTGGCGGAGACAACGCCAACGATGCCTTCTCAACAGTAGCTGGCTTCTGGCAGGCGACAGTAGGGATATTCAACCAGACGTGCTGGCCAAAGGCCAGCGAACAATCGGTATGGGGCATAGCTTACGCTAACTTCAGATAACTTCTTTCTGTAAGGCATCATTAGCGGAAACAACGTCAACTTGCCGCGTTGCAGCAGTGGAGGCGCAGCCTCCACGTCATGGCTTGGCACGAGTTACGCTGCGCTAAACTCGCGCCAGTACGCGCCAGTACGGACGGCTAATAAAGCCAGTAAGCAGAGCCGGTTCTGCTCCCGTAAAAGGGGGCAGGACCGGCTTTGTGATTTACCGCATTATTCCACCACCAGCGCATCCGAAGCACGCACGTACGCAATGCGCTGCTGCCAGCGTACGCGCAGCCAGATATCCTCCTGGCCCACTACCAGCAGTCGGTCGCCCGGGGCGGCTGTGCTCAGCCACGTCGCGCCTGCGCCGGGGCCTGCCATCAGCGCCGCGCCCGCCCGCGTGACCACTCCCACCGGCGTGGGGCGCAGTAGGCTGAGGTAGGCTCCCGTCAATACTAGATAAAAGCCGTAGGCCAGCCAGGCCCCCGGTTTAACGCGTTGCCGCCGCACCAGCAGCCCGATGGCTAGCAGTACGGCTATGGTCAGCAGGCCCTGCAAGCCGGGGTAGTAGTAGCGCTGGGCCTGCACTCGCACCTCCTGCTGCCAGGTGGTCGGGTAGCCCACCAGCCGCTGCCGCTGAGCCAAGGCCGCCAATTGCCGCCAAGTACTCAGGCGCGGCTGCCGCACTTGGGCCAGATTTAGGTACAGCATTTCGGCCGCGTAGTGGCTCAGCTGGTGCTGCGCGTACGCCATGCGCAGTAAGAGCTGCGGCGATACCTGCTGCTGCCGCCAAATTTGGGCGTGGTAGAGGGGGGCGGCGGCGGCGTACTGCCCGGTATCGAAGAGCAGATCGGCCTGCTCCAAGCTGGCCGTCGCTTTAGTTGATGTTGAGCCTGAAAAATTTATTGGCCCGCAGGCCGAAGCCAACGCCCACAAAGGCAGATAAATAAGTAAGCGCCACTGTCGGCTCCGGGGCACAATCCAATTTTCTTTTTGCCGGAGTGTTGTCAAATCCAAAATGTCGCTGTACTTTTGCACCCACAAAAACGGTAACACACCGCGATTGTAGCACAAAGATAAAAGATATTGGTTCTGTAGCTCAGCTGGTAGAGCAGTACACTTTTAATGTACGGGTCCTGGGTTCGAATCCCAGCGGAGCCACTCTTGCTTCTCGGTAATCGTCGAGAAGAGTATTATAAGGTTTATTGTTAGTAGAGACGAAGTTAAAGATATTGGTTCTGTAGCTCAGCTGGTAGAGCAGTACACTTTTAATGTACGGGTCCTGGGTTCGAATCCCAGCGGAGCCACTAAAGCCCCCTCAGTATTGCACTGAGGGGGCTTTTTTATGCCTGCAAAAAGCTGATGCGGCCGGAGTGGTATTGCGCCCCGGCAGTGGGCACCAGAGAAACTGGAAAGTGGCCAGTTACTAAAAGAGCCTCATTCGGGTGGCAATGAGGCTCTCTAGTACTCTGGTTTGGAAAAGGAAAATGTTGGAAAGGGTAGTGCCCAGCTCAGTGGGAGTAGTGGGACAAAGGACGGTAGCCACGGGCGTTGTCGAAAGGACAATACCACGGGTTTTGTGACATGGCATCCTAATTCATTTTTATGAAAAATATAATTAAAAAATAGAAAAGTGAAAAATTTACGATCAATTAATCTGGTAAATAAGTTTATTTTGCTGATTTACAGATGTTAGTTAATTTATTATCACGGTAGTCGGTATCTTCGTCAGAGTGAGAATTGCCTTCCAAAAACCCTGCTGCTGGTATGAAAAAGCCAGGGCCGACAAAAGCCTGCTGGTTGGTGCAGGTAGTCCTTAATCGTCGATTAGAGTAAACTGAACCAATTTTTAAAATAAAAACGGCTGTGTGAGAACACTAAAACGTTTGCGCCGATTTTACGTTAGCTAAATCCCCTTATCCGGCTGTAACCCAGCGGAGCGTCTGCTACGTAAAAGGCAAATGGACAAACAGCCCGCATTTCCACTTTATTCACCGTTGCCCGACGCCCGGTCGAAAGCTATTCTAGAGTCACCCCCGTCGGATTTAATTTTTGTACAAGATTTAGGGCTCGTACCCAAGCGTATCGTGACGGCCAGCCAGCCCGTCGCACGGCCCGCCGCCGACCGAAAATGGCTGGGAGCGGATTTCTCACACGTTATCGTTTCGCAGTAGCTAGGCCTCGGCCGGCGCTACGTCCAGAAGCCATTACCTGGGTCGCCCATTAGCGGGGGGCCGGGTAATGGCTTCTGCTGTTTAGCTTAGGCGCTCCTTTTACCTTCTTTTCAGTAGTTGTTATGCTGCTCGCCATTTTGTTTCCGAGCCTTTCAATGCTGCTCAACGGCCACGTGCTGAAGGCTTGTCTGTGCTTTGTGCTGCACCTGACGCTTATCGGCTGGATTCCGGCGGCTATTTGGGGGGTGGCCTCGCTTACGGAGGACCGTGCCCGCCGTCGGCAGGAAGAGTTGCTGCGTGCCGTGCAGCGCGGCTAGGTCGGGGCAGGGGGAGGGTGCCCCGCGCCGTGGTTACCTTTGCGGCCCGCTACTGCCCGGCCCCGCGCCGCGGCCCGCTACCTGCCCATGCTCAAAAACGACCTCCTCCTTCGCGCCGCTCAGGGCGAAACTACTGACCGCACCCCCGTTTGGCTCATGCGTCAGGCCGGGCGCATCTTGCCCCAGTACCGTGCGTTGCGCGGCCGTCTTTCCGGCTTCAAGGAACTGGTAGAAACGCCGGCGCTGGCCGCCGAGGTGACCATTCAGCCCGTTGATGCGCTCGACGTAGACGCGGCCATTATTTTCTCCGACATCCTGGTAGTACCTGAAGCTATGGGGCTTACCTACGAGATGGTGGAGGCTCGTGGCCCGCTTTTTCCCGAGGTAGTGAAGAGCGTGGCCGACGTGGAGAAGCTACGCGTGGCCGACCCCGAGCAAGACCTGGGCTACGTGCTGGAAGCTCTGCGCATTACCAAGCGCGAGCTGGCGGGCCGGGTGCCGCTCATCGGCTTCGCGGGCGCTCCCTGGACTATTCTGGCCTACATGGTGGAGGGCCACGGCTCCAAAACCTTCAGCAAGGCGCGACGGATGCTGTACCAAGAGCCCGCGCTGGCTCATCAGCTGTTAGAAAAAATAACGGTGACGACCATCGCCTACCTGCAAGCGCAGGTAGCTGCCGGGGCCGACATCGTGCAGATTTTCGACTCGTGGGCCGGTATTCTGCCGCCCGCGCACTACGCCGAGTTTTCGACCGCCTACATCAACCGCATCAGCGCGGCGCTGGCCCCGCTGGTGCCCGTCACGGTGTTTGCCAAGGGCGCGTGGTGGGCCGTGGAAGATTTCGCCCACTCAGCCTGCCGTACCATCGGGCTCGATTGGAATCAGTCGCCGCAGCAGGCCCGGCAGCAGGCGCCTGGCAAAACGTTGCAAGGTAACCTCGACCCCTGCGCCCTCTACGGCACCCCGGCCCAGGTAAAAGCGGCCACCGAAGCCATGCTGGCCCAGTTTGCCGGCGGCCCGCACATCGCCAACCTCGGCCACGGCGTGTACCCCGATACCAACCCCGACAACGTGAAAGTATTCGTGGAAACGGTGAAGGGCTGGCGCGGGTAGCGCAGCCGTTAAAGCAGGACTGATAACTAAACAATAACTGATTACTTGCTATAAGCTAGCTAATTACGTATTCTTCTCGCTGTCATGCTCATCTGGCGTCCGCTTGCGCAGCATCTTATCCCGTTCGAAAGGCTCGTGATAAGATGCTGCGCAAGC
>CAJYVK010000109.1 GCA_913778455.1 uncultured Hymenobacter sp.
GGCGCCGTGGCTGCGCCGCTACCTAGCTGCACCGTGGCGGTGCCGCTGGCCGGGTTGGGATATACTTGCAGGCCGCCCACCGGGCTGGTAGGCACGCTGGCGGGTGCCGTAGCCAGCGGGGTACCCGCCGTCCCCAACGCCACGCTGAAGCTGTTACCGCCTACCGAGTTGGCCGTGGCAAAGTCCAGCGTCCGGTCGTTGTTGAGATCGGCCACCATTACGTTACGCGGCTGATTGCCGATGCCCGATTTCGTAATCGGCCCCGTGAAAGAGGCTGAGGCAGCGTTATAGCTGAAAATGTCGATCCCGCCCACGGTGGAGCCCGCCCGGGAGGCAATCAGGTCGATGGTGCCGTTGCCATCGTAATCGCCCGCGCTGATAGTGTAAGCGAATACGGAGGGCGTCAGGCGAATAACCGGCGCGGTAAAGGTGCCGTCGCCGCCGCTTACCCATACCTGCACGGGCCGGCCATTGGTACCGTCGAAGGTGTTGACGGAAGCCAAGTCGAGGTGGCCATCGCCGGTAAAGTCGGCCGTTATCACCTGGCTGATGCCCGTGGCCGGCAGGCTGATGCTGCCCGCAAACGAGCCGGCCCCGTCGCCGAGGCGCACGCTTACGGTACCCGCCGTATTGTTACTGACGGCCAAATCCAGCCGCCCGTCCTCGTCAAAGTCGGCCAGTGCCACGGACGAGGTACCGAGTCCAAGGTTATTGTACTGGCTCGTCGTGAAGGTGAAATTACCGTTGCCATTGGCATCGGCGTTGGCCAGCCCGATTATTGCCCGCGCCAGGGTGCTGGTGCCGGCGGTCGTTACCAGGTCGAGGTTGCCGTCGCCGTTGAGGTCGCCGACCGCCGTCATGAGAATGAAACCCAGGCCCGTGAGGCTGGCCTGGGCGGTAAACGTCCCGTCGCCGTTGCCTTTCAGAATGTTGATGGCACTGTTAGCGGGGGTAGTGCCGCCGGAGCAAGTGACGATTAGGTCGAGGTTACCGTCGTTGTTGAGGTCGGCCAATACGGCGTTCAGCGGGGTCGAGCCCACCGTGATGGGGCTGCCCGCGGCAGGGGTAAAGCCCGTACCCGTCCCGTTGTTGAGTAAGATACTCACAGTATTACTCGTGCGATTGACCATTACCAAATCGAGGGCGGCATCGGCGTCGAGGTTGCCAGCCACGATGCTTTCGGGGCGGGTACCTACGCCCGTGGTATAATCGGCGCTGGTGCCTAAGCCAGTAGCGGGGCGGGCCCGGGTGGTAAACTGGCTCACGTAGGGACGGGATAGCGCGGTGCCAGCGGCGCTCGTCGTAGAGGCTAACAGGGTAGCCTGCACTACTTCCCCAGCCCGGAAGGCCGTAGTCGGCACGAATGCTACGGTGCTGCCGCTCACCGTAGTCGTACCGGCGCGGCGGCCCCCGGCTTGGAGGCTGCTCACCTTCAGCGGGCCGGTGGTAGCCGCGTTCACGTTAGGCGCTGCATTGAGCGTCGCGGCAATGATGGGCAGCTCGCTGGCCGCCCCGGTACCCGAGGAAGGGCTCATGGCCAGGGGGCTGAACGTGAACGAAGTAACGGTAAACGAGACGGCATTGCTGCTACCACCAACCGTAGTTACTATTACCGGGCCGGTGGAGGCTCCGAACGGTACTTTCAGGGTAATGGTGTTGGGTTGGGAAGTGTAATCGGTGCTGCTAAAGTTGAGGCGCTGCACTAACACCCCATTAAAAGAAACCCGTAGCGCATTGCCCAGCCCGGTGCCCGACAGCGTAACCGTACTACCTTCGGCCCCCGAGTTGGGGCTCAGGCTGCTCAGCACTGGTACCACGCTAAAGCTCCCCGCCGTGCTGGTGCCAGCGGTCGAGCCGGTGCGCGTTACTACCACGGTGCCCGTCAGGGCTGCCGCTGGTACCACTACCTGGATGCTATTAGTAGTTACGCTGGTGATGGTTCCTGCCACGGTACCCGTGAGGCTGGTAAAATTCACGCTCAAATCGGCTGCTACGGTACCGAAATTGTCGCCCAGGATGGTCACTACCGTGCCCGCTGGCCCGCTAGCCGGACTGAGGCTAGTGGCCACGGGGCCGGTAGTGATGGTAAAGTTCGCGTCGGAAATGTCAAAAAAGTAGTTGTCAGCGGCTTCCACCATCACGCGGGCCGTGGTGGTATTGATCCCCGCTGGTACCGTGACGCTCGCCGCGCCTATCCCATCGACGTTAGCCACGCCGGCGGCCAGCACGGTTGGATACGTAGCTCCGCCATCGGTACTGAGTCGGATGTTGACCGACTGGCAGTTAACGGCCGAACTCTTCGTGCCTACACCGTTCCACAGTACCGTCTGCGTTGAGCCAGCTACCCATTTGGCACCCGCATTGGGAGACAGTAGCGCGAAGGGCGTACCGTTGGCGGCGCTCACGGTCAGGGTCACCAGATTGCTCTCGACTACGCCACCCACGATGCCGCTGGCCGTGGCGCTGTAGGCCGGGCCGGTGCCAGTGTGGTAGTCACGCACGGTGCATTTGAAGTTCAGCGAGCGTCCCACGGTGGGCAGGCGCTCACTCAGGTTGGTGCTGGCTGTGGGCGAACCACCCAGGTAGCTCAGGCGCGGGAAATAGCGGGTGGCTCCGCTAACACTGGGCAGAATGGAGCGAAACAGCGGAAAATTATCGCCGGCTACCTGCGGGTCGGTAACGTTGGCCAGCGAGCCCGTATCCAGTTCCTCCCAGTTGTATTGCAGCACGTCAGCCGCGTCGGCATCGGCCCCGGTGGCCGTGAGTTTGAAGGGAGTTCCCTGCGGAATGGTCTTGTTGCCCGGCACCGTAACGGTGGGCGGGGTATTGCCCGAGCTAAACGTAGTACCGGCCGAATAGCTGGTCGTGATCGCCTCCACGTAGCTGCGTATCTGGTCGATGGAGCCCGCGTGGTAGTAGGCGTCGCCGCGGGGTTCAATAGTAGCCCCGCAGCCCACGTCAGCATACGACATGATAGTGGAGCCGCTGCCCGGCTCCCAAGCAGTCGCGGCCGAGCGGTTGGCCGCGCAGCCCCCATTGAAGGTGTGCTTTGCCGAGAACTGGTGGCCCATCTCGTGGGCGATTACGTTGGTAGAAAAATACGAAATCGGGTTGCTGCGCCCCGCGTTGCCCGACACGGCCCCGGCCTTGTAGGGCAGGTCCGGGCCGGTAGTGGGCACCGTAGTAGCGCTGTAGGGGGAGGCTACGGCCGGGTTGGCTACCACGCCCACGTAAGCCAGGCCACTGCCGCTGGAGGCAAATAGGTGGGCTAGGTCAAACGCGGTGGCTTTAAACCGATTCTCAACATTGATACGGTTTTGCTGTATCATCTGCAAGTCATTGGTCTGGTCGTAATTACCGGTTACACCACTGTTGTAGAACTTATAATTGACCAAGGTCATCGAAACGGCCAGGTCGCGCTCCTGAATCGTCCGGACGTTATTGACCAACGCTACTACGTTGGTTAGCACGTCGGTCGAGTCGGTACCATTCGCCGCGCTGTGCACGCTGGCGCTATACTCCTTGGTAGTGGTGACGATGAGCCGGTACACCGTCAGCGTCGGGCCGATGGGCAGCGTGATGGCGCTGGTACGGGCGCCGGCCACGTTGGGGCCACGGCCCGAACGCCCGGCCGATGGCTGGGGTACGTCGGGCAGCGTGGTAGTGCCGCAGGCTCCCGGGCTGGCGGTAGCTGGCAGTACATCCTTGGCGTAGTAGCTAATAACGTGTTGAGCGGCGTCCTTGCTGGCAGCCTCCAGGTACACCGCGCCAGTGGGCTGGTCGCTGAGGATCTGGGCTACTACGCCAGTAGTACTTACCGTGAGGCTCAGCCGGGCAGAGCGGTCGTCGAGGCCCTGCCCACCGTAAGTGCGCACGTTGGGATTGCGGGCGGCCAGCGCGGGGGCCAGCAGCGGCGCTTCCCACACCGCAAAGCGCTGGCTGGTACCGTCGGGCTGCGGCAGCAGTACCGTCAGCGGGGCACCGGCGGTGCGCAGTTTGGCCCCGCTGAGGCTGCGACGCAGGCCCGCCAGGTCAAGGGCATACGCCTGGTAGTACCGCAGTTGCTTGGCCGAAGGCGAAGCGGCGGCCTGCCGAGCGGTACTGGCCTCGGCTCGAAAATACGAGGCCGTGGTTTGGGCGGTAGCCGGTAGGCTGGTACCCAACAGCAATAGGCCCAGGCCCCACTGACGCAGCCTGCAACTTAGTAGCATTTTCTTCATACTAGCTTGAGGATTAAGATAAATTTCGATTTTCATCGAAATCTTCCAGCAAGGTAAGAGGAGCTTGCCCTGGCTACTATGAAGAGTACGTTATCAAGCAGATAATACCCCCCTTTTCAGCCTAATTTACCCCCGCCTCAAGTATAAGCACTTGATAGTCTCCATATTGCAACACCCCTCCCTCATCCACTCAGTTTCCCTGTCCCGTTCCTGTCATAAAAAAAGCGTCCCCCGCCGCATGTATTCGGCAGGGGACACACCAGGCGGCAACGGGCCAGTTGCTGCACAAAGTCTTCTCTATGTTAAACGGGCCTTCGCTAGACCAGCGCGATTTCAGCCACCGGCAGCACGTCGCTCGTCACCAGATCCTTTTCCAGGCGCAGGTTGTCGATGATGAATTCCTGGCGGGCGGGGGTGTTCTTACCCATGTAGTAGGCCAGCACTTGCTGAATCGAGCGGTCTGATTGCAGGATGACCGGCTCCAGCTTGATATTCTCGCCGATGAATTTACCAAACTCGTCGGGCGAGATTTCGCCCAGGCCCTTGAAGCGCGTTACCTCGGGGTTGCGGCCGAGCTTGCGCATGGCGTCCTGCTTTTCCTGCTCGTTGTAGCAGTAAATAGTTACCTTCTTATTGCGCACCCGGAAGAGTGGCGTTTCGAGAATGTATACGTGGCCGTTGCGCACGAGGTCGGGGAAGAATTGCAGGAAGAACGTGAGCAGCAGCAGCCGAATGTGCATCCCGTCCACGTCGGCATCGGTGGCTACCACCACGCGGTTGTAGCGCAGGCCTTCGAGCCCTTCCTCGATGTTGAGGGCGTGTTGCAAGAGGTTGAATTCCTCGTTCTCGTACACGATTTTCTTCTTGAGCCCAAAGCAGTTGAGTGGCTTGCCGCGCAGGCTGAAGACGGCCTCCAGCTCCACGTTGCGGCTCTTGGTAATGCTGCCGCTGGCCGAATCGCCCTCGGTGATGAAGAGCGTGGTAAGCGGCTCTTTTTCGGCCCCGTCCTTGGCGTTTTCGCCCAAGTGGTAGCGGCAGTCGCGCAGCTTGCGGTTGTGCAGGTTAGCTTTTTTGGCCCGCTGGTTGGCCAGCTTTTTCACGCCGGCCATGTCCTTGCGCTCGCGCTCGCTCTGCTCGATGCGCTTGCGCAGGGCGTCGGCGGCCAGCGGGTTCTTGTGCAAGTAGTTGTCGAGGTGTTCCTTGACGAATTCCACGATGAAGCCGCGCACGCTACGCGTGCCCTCGGGCTCCATGTTGATGCTGCCGAGCTTGGTTTTGGTCTGGCTCTCAAACACCGGCTCCTGCACCCGGATGGAAATGGCCCCCACGATGCTGGCGCGAATGTCGGCCGCGTCGTACTCCTTTTTGTAGTGCTCGCGCACGGTTTTCACCACCGCCTCGCGCAGGGCCGCGAGGTGGGTACCGCCCTGGGTGGTGTACTGGCCGTTGACGAAGGAGTAGTATTCTTCGCCGTAGTCGTTGCCGTGCGTGAGGGCTAACTCGATATCCTCGCCTTTGAGGTGAATAATATCGTAGCGGCGGGTTTCGGCGTCGGTTTTATCGCGCAGCAAGTCGAGCAGACCGTGCTCCGACACAAATTTTTGCCCGTTGTAATAAATCGTAAGCCCCGCGTTGAGGTAGCAGTAGTAGCGAATCTGATTTTCGAGGTACTCCGGGATAAAGCGGTAGTTCTTGAAAATCGTGTCGTCGGGCTGAAACGTGATGAGCGTACCGTTGCGCTGGCTGGTCTTGATGGGCGCGGGGTCGCGCACCAACTGGCCCTGCGAAAACTCGGCGGCCTTTAGCTGCCCCTCGCGCACGCTCTGCACCACGAAGCTGCTACTGAGCGCGTTCACCGCCTTGGTACCCACGCCGTTGAGGCCCACCGACTTTTGAAACACCTTACTGTCGTACTTACCGCCAGTGTTAATTTTACTGACGACATCCACCACTTTACCCAGCGGGATGCCCCGGCCGTAGTCGCGCACCTGCACCCGACTTTCCGAGATTTTAATCTCGATGGTGCGGCCGTAGCCCATCACGTGCTCGTCGATGCAGTTGTCGATTACTTCCTTGACCAGTACGTAGATACCATCGTCGTAGGCCGAGCCGTCGCCGAGCTTACCAATGTACATGCCCGGCCGCAGCCGGATGTGCTCGCGCCAGTCGAGCGAGCGGATACTGTCTTCGTTATAGTTGTGGGCGGGGGGGGCAGCGGGTAGGGTAGCACTCATGGGTAATGATTCCGTAACGGGCACAATGGCCAGGTAAAATAACGCCAGAAATCGCGGCGGGCCACTACCGGGCCAGCCAGCGGGCTTAGTTTTTTTTGGCCAATTTATTTAGCCAACACCAATAACCGTCCGGCAGTTCGACCGACGGCGGTCAACGGGGCCGCCCGGTTTGCGTAAGCGCCTTAAGCGCCACAGTCCTTCTTTTTTAGCTTACTCGCTTATTCGCGCAATGTTACCCCCTGCCAACCAATTTAATACTCCGCGCAACGTGCCTTCGCCGGCCGCAACCCACGCGCCGCTCCAGATAAAGCAGCCGCCAATTGTGCATTACACTTTCCTGTTGATAGGATTGTCGCTGCTCGTATTTGTGCTGCACAAGCTTGACGACCTGCTGCTGCCGCTCGTGTACGCTATCCTGCTATCGCTACTGCTCATGCCGCTCGTTACCAGGCTCGAAAAGTGGCGCTGGCCCCGCATGCTGGCCATTGCGGCGGCCATCCTGCTTATCATCCTTTTCATTGCCGGGCTATTCACATTTTTCGGCTCCCAGATAATCAGCCTGCGCGGCGAGCTCCCGCTGATTCAAACCAAGCTAGTGGCGCTGTTCGACCAGCAGCAGCAGTTGCTGAGCAAGCGCTTCCATTTCCAGCCCATGAGCCACGACGAGGTCATTAACTCGTCGCTCTCGGCCTTGCAGGCACAATCGAGCAAATACCTGGGTTCCACGCTCAATACCACGCTGGGGGTACTTAGCACCATTACGCTGGTGCCCATCTACATTTTCTGCTTTCTGTACTACCGCGACCACCTGCGGCAGTTCATGTTCCGCTTCGTGGAGCCCGACAAGCGCACGGTAGTGCTGCACACAGTCGATAATATTCAGAACGTAGTGCAGGGCTACATGTCGGGCTTGTTCACGGTTATCGTGGTGGTGTCGGTACTCAACGCCATCGGGCTACTGGCCCTGGGCGTGAAATACGCCATCTTCTTCGCCATTTTCGCCTCGGTGCTGGCCGTTATTCCTTACATCGGCATCACGGTCGGCTCCATCATCCCGGCGCTGCTCACCTACGTCGAAACTGGCTCGGTTACGCACGGACTGCTGGTTATCGGGGTGTTTATGCTGGTGCAATTTATTTCTGATAATATTCTGGCTCCGCTCATTACGGCTTCTAAGGTCAGTCTCAACCCACTCACGGCCATCATTGCCCTTATTCTGGGGGCACAGCTGTGGGGCACGCCGGGCATGATTCTGAGCGTGCCGCTGTCGGCCGTTATCAAGGTGGTGCTCGATGCGAATAAGGCTACCGAGCCCTGGGGCTTCCTGCTGGGCGACGTGAGCGACGGCGAAAACACCAAGAAAGATCCCAACGACGACCGGGGCTTTCTGACCAAGCTGTGGGATCAGCTGCGCGGCAAGCGCCCACCGCTGGCCCCCGAGCCGCAGTTGCCGCCCGTGCCCGCTACCCGGCATCGCTAGTGGCAGCCCAAATCTTACACGTAACCCCGGAATAGCCCCCGCCCGTATAGTCAACAGTTGCCGCCATTTAGGTGGCACTTCCCTTTCCACAACCCGATTAAGCTTTCCCTGTCATGGCTAACGAAACCATTGCCCGCGCCCTCACCGACATTCTCAACCTGAACCGCACCTCGGTAAAAGGCTACCAGGAAGCGGCCGAAGAAGTAAAAAGCCCCGACCTCAAGTCGAAGCTGAGCGAATTCTCGCAGCAGCGTGCTCACTTCGTATCAGACCTCGAAGGCTACGCCCGTCAGTACGGTATTGAGGCCAAAGAAGAAAATACCATCGAAAGCCTGGCAACTGATGCCGCCGCCGCCGTACACCGCGGCTGGATCAACATCAAGTCGGCCATTACGGGTGCCGATGACTCAGCCGTACTCGAAGCCGCCGAAACTGGCGAAGCTACTGCCCTGAAAGCCTACGAAACCGTGCTGTCGTCGAACGACGTACCGGCTGGTGCCAAATCGGTATTCCAGCAGCAGCACGATGCCATTCTGCAAGCCAAAAACTGGCTGTCGATGAATAAGAGCAAGTAACTGCATTAGCAAAATTGTAAAACAGAGTGGCCCTCCGTTTCCCGCTGAACCTATTCGTTCGGGCGGGAAACGGAGGGCCACTCTGTTTTACGTGCGATTTGGCAACTAACCCCCACCCTAACTTTGTTAGCACTGCTCCTCCCCTAGCCCCGCGCCTTTGTACGCCATCATTGACCTTGAAACCACCGGCGGCCAGCCCGCCAACGACCGCATTACGGAGCTGGCCATCTTCGTGCACGACGGCCAGCGGGTGGTCGATTCCTATTCTACGCTGATAAATCCCGGCCGCGCCATTCCGCCTTTCATTACCCAACTCACGGGTATTACCAACGACATGGTGGCCGATGCGCCGCGCTTTCACGAGGTAGCCCGCAAGGTGGTCGAGATGACCGAGGGCTGCGTGTTCGTGGCGCACAACGTGCGATTCGACTATTCTTTTTTGAAAAAGGAATTTGCCGACCTGGGGTATAACTACTCCCGCAAAACGCTGTGCACCGTGCGGTTGAGCCGCTCACTCATTCCCGGCCAGCCGAGCTACAGCCTGGGCAAGCTGTGCCAGAACATCGGCATTCCGCTCGAAGGGCGGCACCGCGCCGCCGGCGATGCCGAGGCCACGGCCGTGCTCTTCGACCGCCTGCTGAAAATAACCCAGGCCAGCGAGGCGCAAGAGGCAACCGATGCCGACGCGCTGGCCCGCGTGGATGCGCTGGCTCCCGCCGGCCGCAGCGCCCCCGAGAAGAAGCCCAGCGCCCGCCGGGTGGCCGCCGTGGCCCAGGCCATCAAGACGGCCCTGCTGCCGCCGCTCATCACGCCCGAGAAAGTAGCGGCGCTGCCCCAGGCCACGGGCGTGTACTACTTCCACAACGAGGCCGGCGAGGTGATCTACGTGGGCAAGAGCATCAACATCTACAAGCGCATTCAGCAGCATTTCGCGGTCGATGTAAAATCGCGCAAGAGCTTGGATTTCAAGAACTCCATTGCCGATATCACCTGGGAGCTGACCGGCTCGGAGCTGGTGGCCCTGCTCTACGAGTCGCACCTCATCAAGCAGCTCAAACCAGCCTACAACCGGGCGCAGCGGCGCTCGGTGTTTCCGGCGGGTATCTACCTGAAAACCGACGAGAACGGCTATAAGCGGCTGTATTACGGCCGCGCCGACGCCCGCAACTCGGAGGTGCCGATCATCGCGCTCGGCAATCAGTACAAGGCCCAAGGCTTTCTCTACCACAAAGTTGCCAAGTACAACCTGTGCCAGAAGCTGTGTGGCCTGTACAAAACGCAGGGGGCCTGCTTCGACTACCAGGTGCACCGCTGCCAGGGAGCCTGCGTGGGCCAGGAGCCGCCCGAGAGCTACAACCTGCGCGTAGACGCGGCCATCGACAGCATCACTTACGAACACGAATCGTTCGTGGTAATCGGCCCCGGCCGGCGGGCCGACGAGAAGTCGCTGGTCGTGATTGAGAACGGCCGCTACGTGGGGTTCGGCTACGTCGATGAGACGTTTACTGCCCGCAAGCTGCGCGATTTCCGCGACGCGGTGCAGCCCTACGCCGATAACAAGGACGTGCAGCAGATTATTCGCAACCACGTGCGCACCAAGCGCAAAGGCGAGCAGGTGAAGGTGTTTGGGTAAGCTGCCGGCCTAGTGCCGGCGCTTCCATTCAGCTAGGCCCAGCACATCCTTTCTGATCTTCTTACGCCAGCCACGCCCGAAGTTTTCGGTAAGGTATTCGAACACGCGTGCGTCGTAAGCAGCGGCGCACGCGGGTGCAGGCCCCGTGCAGCCACTTTCCAGATAACGCACGCCGAACGCTCGCTCAAAACTGGCGTCGGCGCTGTAGGCTACGGGAGCGATTCCGCCGGCTAGTAGCAGGAAGGGCCTGCACGCCGCAATATCCTTTTCGGCCAGCTTCCGGCCTTCTTCGCAGCCGTTTGCTACCGACGCGAAACCCAGCTGACTACTGTATGGCGCGGGCTCGGCACTCCCAGCGAAGGCATCTTGAGCAAGAACCATAGCCGGACTACTACCCAGCAGCGTCATGATCAGGAGGGCTTTCATACCCGAAAGGTAGTTCTGGCAGATTGACTGGCCCAGCCACTCACGGCATTCGCACCCAGGGCGGAACCTGCGTACTACCTAGCTCGCCAGCTGATGAGGGCACCGAAGCCGCCGCCGGGGAGCATGCTGGGACTAAGCTGCCATTCGCCTTTAGCGGGCTTGGGTGGGGCCATACCAATGCTGGAACGGTCGGCGGGGTGTCGGCCCCAGCGGTGGCGATGACTGAGGTACGCCAGGTGGGCCGACAAGATGCCCATGCCCGCGCCGGCAAACACGTCGGCCTCCCAGTGCTTGTTATTCAGCATCCGGAAGGCCCCCACCGTGGTGGCCAGCGTGTACGCGCCGACGCCGTACCACGGGCTTTTATCGCGCAGCTCGGTGTGCACGATGCTGGCCGCCAAGAAGGCCTGCGCCGTGTGGCCCGAAGGAAACGAGCGATAATCGGACCCGTCGGGCCGCAAGTGGCCGGTGCTCACTTTGATAATGTAGACCGAGCCCAGCATAATGGCCTCCGACTTAGCCAGAATAAGGGCCAGGTTGACCCGGTCGTTGCGGCTCTCGACGCCGAAGGCCAGCACCGCGCCCAGCTCCAAATAGGGTGCCCACTGGAGGTAGTCGTCGAGGTGGTTGTTGAAATTGGGAAAGTTGCGCTGGATGTCGCGCCTGGCATCGTAGGAAGAGTACCAGCCGTGGTCATCGACCACGCTGATACCGTAGCCGATGAGCGCGGCCGGCACGATGGTGGCCCGCACCAGCTTGCCCCGGTACCAAGGCTTAGGCGGCGTGCCGGGCGGCGTTTGGTACTTGCGTAGCGTGGTATCGGCGGGCGCGGCGGGCACCTGGGCGTGGGCCACGGTAGTCAGCAGGCTGAGGCCCAGCGTAGCACCGCGCCAGCGCAAAGCGCGGCGACTATGCCGGCTACTAGTAGAATTTAGCATCAAAGACAAAAATAAAAAGCGGGCCAACTAGCGTTGGCCCGCTTTTACGCAGAATACTACGCGGAAGACGGTCGGCGATTAATTGCTGTTGTCGGCCAGCGCCGCTTTGCTGAGGCTGGCGGCATCTTTGATCACCACCGTAGTACCATCCTTAAGCGTCTTCGATACGGCGCGGAAAGGGCCGCTAGCTACTTGCGTACCAGCGGTGATACCGCTCACAATCTCGATGTTTTGGAAGTCGCTAATACCAGTTTTGACGGGCGTGAGCACGGCCTTACCATTTTTAATGACGAACACCACCTCTTGAATGGCCGCTTTGGGAGCCGTCTTTTTATCGTCCACGGCCTGGGCCGTGCCACCGCCCCGGCCGCTGCCTCCCACCCGCACACCGCCACCCTGGCCAGCCTTGCTGGTGGCCGAGTCGGAACGCGTGGTTACGGCGGCCAGCGGCACGCTCAGCACCCCGCTCTTGCGCTCGGCGATGATGTCAACCGAGGCCGTCATGCCGGGGCGGAAGGGCACCGTGCTGTGGCCGCTGGCATTGGTCTTGACGAGGTGGCGGTAGCTCTCGGGCAGCAGGCGCACGCGCACCTCAAACTCGGTCACGGCCTCGGCGGTGAGGGCATCCTTGGCCGTGTTGGCAATGGCGGTCACGATGCCCTTAAACTTCTCGTTCTGGGTAGTATACGAGTCCACTTCCACGTCGGCCGAGTCGCCCAGGGCCACCCGGATGATATCGTTCTCGTTCACGCTCACCCGCACCTCCATGTTGTTGAGGTTGGCGATGCGCATGATTTCGGTACCGGCCATTTGGCTGGTGCCCACCACGCGCTCACCCTTTTTCACGTTGAGCTTGCTCACGGTGCCGCTCACCGGCGCGTAGATGGTAGTTTTGTTGAGGTTTTTCTGGGCTTCCTGCAAGCCGGCCTGGGCGCTGCGCACGGTGCTCTGGGCCGCCGCAATCTGCGCCCGAATGGCCCGCAGTTGCTCCTGCGAGGCATTATAGGCCGCCTGGGCCGCTTCGTAGTCGGCCTGCGAGATTACCTTTTGCTTGTAGAGCGACGCCTGGCGGCGGTACGTGAGCTCGGTTTGCTTGGCGTTGGCGGTTTGCTGCTCCAGCTGGGCCTGGGCCTGGCCCACGTTGGCCCGCTGGGTGCCCACGGCGGCCGACTGCTGGCTGACCATCGCCAGGTAGTTGTCGGGGCGAATACGCAGCAGCAGCTGGCCTTTCTTCACCGAGTCGCCCTCCTGTACGTAGAGCTCGGTAATCTCGCCCGATACGTCGGGGGAGATTTTCACTTCCGTTTCGGGCTGCACCTTGCCCGAGGCGCTCACTTTTTCCACGATGGTAGCCGGGCCGGCCGTCGCCGCCGTCACTTCCATGCCCGCCGGCTTACCCAGCCAGCCTTTCTTTTTGGCCACTGCATAGCCGCCGATGAGCACGACGACCAGCACACCCAGAATAATAAGGAGTCGGTTGTTCTTCATGTTGAGTTATGAGTTAGAAGTTATGGGTTAGAAGTTGTTAGCTACCTAGCAGGCAACTCATAACTTCTAACTCATAACTCATAACTGAATTAGAGTGCCAGCGGCTTGCCTTGGTAGAAGTCCAGCACTTTGCGCCGGAAGATGAACGTGTACTTGGCCTGAATCTGGTTAGAGACGGCGTAGTTGAGGTTGTTTTTGGCAATGTTGAACTCGGTGCCGTTGAGCAGGCCGTTGTTGAAGCGGATTTCCGAGTTGCGCTGCGTGAGGGTGAGGGCGGCTACCTGACGCTTGGCGGCGGCGTATTGCAGCTGGGCGGCGCGGGCATCGGCGTAGGCCTGCTCGATGCTTTGGCGCAGGGTGCGGCGGGCCTGCTCGGCCCGCACGCCGGCCGCCTGCTCGTTGATGATGGCCCGCTGCACGGACGTGCGCACCTGCAAGCCGTTGAGAATCGGGACGGCCAGGCTGAACTGAATGGACCGCCCCAGGTTATTGTTCAGCTGGTCGAAAAAGCGGGCGGGCAGCACATCGTACCCCGGCACCGGCGTTACGGCTGCGAACGAGGTAGGGCTCACCGGGTTGTTGTTGCTATCAACCGTAAACACGGGCACCGTGCGGTAGGTGATGTTACCGTTGGCAACTTGCGTAAACGTTGACGACGTAAAACCCGTGAATACCGAGCCCGTCAGGGCCAGCCGGGGGTAATAGCCCCCCCGCGCCAGGTCGATGCTGCGCCGGGCGCTCACCACGCGCAGCTCAGCGGCTTTAATTTCGGGCAGGGTGCTGGCAGCCGTCTGGTACGCTTGGTTGAGGTCGACCACGTAGGGAGCTTCGTCATCGGGGTCGGGCAACGGCGGCACCTCGATGGCAAAGCCCTGGGCCGTAGCCGGGTCGATGTTCATGAGCTGCAACAGGGCCAGCCGGGCCAGGTCGGCTTGGTTCTGGGCCGTCACTACGTTCAGCTCGTCGGTGGCGAGCTGCGACTGGCTATCGAGCAGCGTACTTTCGGGAATACTCCCAGCCTTGAGCAGAATCTTCGAGCGCTCAATCTGGGCGTTGTCGCTGGCTACGCGCGTCTGGTTGGCCCGCACTAGCTCCTGGGCCAGCACAAGCTGGAGAAATTGCGAGGCTACGTTCAGGCTCAGGTCGTTGCGCGACTTCTCAATATCCCGCACGCTGGCCTGATAGTCCAAGTCATTGCGCTTGATGGTATTGCGCAGCTGGAAACCCTGAAAAATTATCAGCTGCGATACGCCCGAGAAGTTGTTGGCCCGCACCGTCTGGTCCTGGTACTCGTAGGTGAGCGGGTTGACGCTACGACCGTACTGCCAGTTTTGAGTGCCGTTGAGGTTAGCAGTGGGCAGCAGCGCAGCCTTGCTCTGGCGCAGCACCTGGGCGTTGCTTTGGGCGGTGAGCTGATTGAGACGCACGCCCAGATTGTGCTCCAGGGCGTAGTCAACGGCGCGTTGCAGCGACCAGGGACCGGTGGCCGCGGCGGGGGGGCTGGCCAGCGCGGCGGCCGGGGGCGAGGCCGGGCGGGCGGGCTGCGGCGTCTGGGCCAGCAGCGGCCCCGTGGCCAGCCAGCCGGCCAGGCCCACCGAGGCCCGGAGCAGGCGGGTACTTAGTGCAGTCATAGAAAAGGTTGTAGAGCTGGCAGGTTGGTGGCGCGGCCACCGCCCGGCAAAGAAAGGGAACTACCGCCGGATATTTCGCACGGCCGAGGCCAGGTAGCCATCCGAAGACTTATCGCCACTCTTGGCCGGGCATTACCGACCAAGGAATGACTACCTTCCCACCCAACGCAGCAGAGGGGACTTGCTTTACTCCAGCGTGGGGATATAGGTGATGTGCCGTACCCAGCGCAGCTCGCGCAAATAAGCCAGCGTGAGGGGCTTAATGGGGCTATCCATCTCGATAAACTGCCGGGCGGCCTCATTCTTACCCTTCCGCGACACGAACATGGTGGCGATGTTGCAATCGTCGTGCGCGATAACCGAAGCGATAAACGCGATGGAGCCGGGCACGTCGAGCGCGTCGATAATGAGCGTATGCAGCGCCCCCGAAAAGTCGCAGCCAAAGCCATCGACTTCCACGATGCGAATAACGCCGCCGCCTCGGCTCTGGCCCACGACTTCAACTTGATGGCCATCGGGGCCAGTAAGATTGAGCTTAATGGTATTGGGATGAAGCGTGGAGGCGTTGCCCACGCTTTGAAACGTGTATTTCAGCCCGGCCTCGGCGGCGTGCTCAAAGGCAGTGCGGATGCGGGTATCGTCGGTAGCGTAGCCCAGCAGTCCGGCCACGATGGCGCGGTCGGAGCCGTGCCCCTCGTAGGTGCGGGCAAACGAGTTGTAAAACGTAATGACGGCCTCGGTGGGCAACGCGCCCAAAATGCGGATGGCGGCCCGCGCAATGCGCACCACGCCCGCCGTGTGCGACGAGCTCGGCCCGATCATCACGGGCCCGATCATATCAAAGATGCTAGATTTTTCGGCCATTTCGTCGGTGAGATGATGAAATGGTGAGCTGGTGAGCGGCGAAGTGGTGAGTAGTGAGCTAGGGAACCAGTAAAAAGGTGAATAACGCCGTACCAAACGAAGCATTATACCATTTGTCAGTTCACCATCTCACTACTCACCAACTCACCGCTCACCAACTCACCATTTCACCGCTGATGCCTCAAAAGTAGCGGGCAAGGGGCCATTGTGGCGCACCTGGCTGGCTTTGCCGATATTTGCCCCGCAATCTACTCCCCTGCCGATGGCCCATCCGCCCGTTTCTGCCGCTGCCCTTGAGGCTGAGTTTTCGCCCGCCGTGCTCACGCAGCTGCGCCGCCTGCAAGCCCGCTACGCCCCCGAAGGCCAGGATCTGGCGGCCTACCTCGAAGGCCTGTACCACGCTGACTACGTGAATTATTGGGATTACATTGCGCTCGACACCCTGCTGAGCCTGCAACGCCCGCTTACGAAGTTTCCGGACGAGAAAATCTTTATCATCTACCACCAGATTACGGAGCTGTACTTCAAGCTCTGCCTGCTCGAATACGAACAGTTGGGGGAGCTGCAAGCGCCCACGCTGGGCGAGGTGATCCTGCGCCTGGGCCGCGTTAATCGCTATTTCGAGAACCTCATCGATTCGTTCGACGTGATGGTGGACGGCATGGAGAAGGAGCAATTTTTGCAGTTTCGCATGAGCCTGATGCCGGCCTCCGGCTTTCAGAGCGTGCAGTACCGCTTTATCGAAATTGCCAGCACCGCCCTCGAAAACCTGGTGCCCGCCGAGAAGCGCCGCCTGCTGGGCGACGCCCCCACCCACGAGGAATTTATGGGCTGCATCTACTGGCAGGCCGGTGCCACGGTGGAGGAAACCGGGGCCAAGGCCCTGACCCTGGTGGAGTTTGAGCGCAAGTACACGCCCGAACTGGTGGCCCACGCCCGCCACTACGAGCACCGCAACGCCTGGGCCGTGGTGCAGCGCCTGCCCGAGGCCGACCGTCGCCACCCCCGCCTGGTGCAGGCCCTTAAGCAGCTCGACGTAAACGTGAACGTAAACTGGCCGCTCATGCACTACAAGTCGGCGGTGCGCTACCTCCAGCGGGCCCCCAGCGACGTACCCGCCACCGGCGGCACCAACTGGCGCAACTACCTGCCGCCCAAGTTTCAGCGCCGTATTTTCTACCCGCAGCTGTGGAGCGCCCAGGAACTGGAGGAATGGGGCAAGGGCTGGGTGGAGAAAGTGCTGGAGGAAGTCGGCTAGCCCCGGTTAGCGATTCCACCTTATGACGGCCCCCATTCTACTCATCCTTGATTTGGATGAGACGCTGATTCATGCCACCGCCGCTAAAATCCGGGAGGACTTTGACTTCCAAGTCTATCACTATTACATCTATAAGCGCCCCGGCTTAACTGATTTTTTGATTCGCTGCGGGGCTCATTTTACCCTGGCCGTGTGGTCGTCGGCCAGCGACGACTACGTGCGGGCCGTCGTCGGCCAGATTTTCCCGGCGACCCTGACCCCTGCTTTCGTGTGGGGCCGTTCGCGCTGCACTCGCTTCCGCCTACCCGAGCTAGACGAACAAGGCTTTGCTAGCCTGGATTACGCTACCAGCTACGAATTTGCCAAGCGCCTTAAAAAGGTGACGCGCCGGGGATTTGACCTGAAGCGAACGCTGATTGTGGATGATACTCCCGAAAAGGTGACTCAGAACTACGGTAACGCCATTTATATCAAGCCTTATCTGGGGATGGGCGAGGACCGGGAATTAGCTTATCTGGCTGATTACCTCCTTACTCTGAAAGACGAGGCGAACGTGCGGACTATAGAAAAGCGCCATTGGAGGTGAGGGCTCTACTGGCTATTACTGGCGCGAGTTTAGCGCAGCGTAACTCGTGCCTGGGCATGATGTGGAGGCTGCGCCTCTACTGCCGCAACGCGGCAGGCTGCGTAAGCGGGCATAACAACGAGGCGAACGTATGATTGCCGCCGACGCGGCAGTGGAGGCGCAGCCCCCACATCATAGCCGGCACGAGTTACGCTACGCTAAACTCGCGCCAGTAATAGCCGGTAACTGCTGATAAAGCCCATAGCGCGCTGAGTTAACTCCACCGTCTTTAAGCCGCGTGGTCTACCTGCTCATCGAGCAGGTGGCGGCGCAGGCCGCTCTCAAGGCTGGCCAATAAGGTGCCGTGCTCGCTGCCCAGAGCGCTATAAGACGGGCGACGGGCCAGCCAGCCAAAGGCGGCGGCGGGGCGAGCTTGGACGCTGGCTTCGTCGAGGCCCGCCAGGCGCAGCGCCTGGCGGGCCAGCTCGGCCCAGGTGCAGGTGCCCTGGTTGGTGAGGTGCCAGCGGCCGTGCGCTCCGTCGCGCAGCAGGTCGAGGGCGGTATTTAGCAGGTCGGGCAGGTACGTGGGCGAGATGGTGAGGTCATTAGCGGCGGTAAAGTACCGGCCGTGGCGGGCAGCGGCGAGGGCTTGACTTACAAAATTGCTTTCGTCCCAGGCACTAAAAAAGGCGCTGCTCCGCACCACGAGCGCACTGGGTAGGCACTCAAGTACCGCTTTTTCGGCCAGCAGCTTACTGTGGCCATACACGCTGAGCGGGCGGGCCGCGTCGCGCTCGTGGTACGGGCGGGTCTGCTGGCCATCGAATACTAGGTCGCAGGAAAACGTGAGCAATTGCGTGCCGTGGGCCGCGCAGCCTTCGGCCAGCCTGCGCGGGCCGAGGGTATTGGCCCGGTAGCAGTGGTCGGCGTTGGCTTCGGCATCGTCGATGCGGACGCAGCCGGCGGCGTTGACCACGGCCCAGGGCTGGTAATGGCGCAGGGCATGGGCGAGGGCCGCTGGGTCGGCAATGTCGAGCGCGGCGTGGGGTAGGGCTACCAGGTGCAGCCCCCGAATGTGGGCCACCCGCTGGCAGGCCCGGCCCAGCGTGCCAGCCGCCCCCGTAAGTAGAATGGGTTGCGTTTCCATAAGCTGATAAGTAGGTCGGAGGGGAATGGGCAGACGAGGGCTAGGCGGCCTCCGCTGGCCAGAGCAGGCGTAAATCGCGCTGCCACCACCCGGCCCCGGCCAGTACCGGATGCTCATAATATCCCTTCTGAATGAGGCTCTTGACCATATGATACAGGGCCGTGGGCCGGGGCTGCCCGCCGCGCACGTCAAACACGCCCGGCTCGTAGCTAGCCCCGTCCTGCGTCAGCAGATTGTCCCAGTCGAAGGCCCCGAGCAGCGACCACACCGTGAGGGCACGCAGGTCGATGCCGCTGGCGCGGGTGCGACCCGCCACTTCCCAAACCTGGTGCAGCCAGCGCAGCTGTTCCTCGCGGGTGCAGCCCAGGTGGGCCTCCGTGATGGCGAGGGGCAGGCCGTAACGGTCCCAGGTCTGACGCAGCAGGTTTTCGAGACCCGCTGCCGGTACGCCGGCCACGCGCACTACCTCAGTATCGACGTAGGCCAGGTGGTGCTGGCCGCTGATGGTAGCCTGGCCGGGATAGCAGTGCAGGCGGTCGTCGAGGTGGCGCTCGCTTGTCACGTAGTGGTTGATACCCAGCACGTCGGGCGGCAACGGACTATCGAGAAAAAGCTGCAATTCGGCGGCCGCGATGCCGTGGCGGCGCAGGTATCCCCAGAGCGGGTGGCTGGGCGTGAGGTGCCCACTCAGAATGTCAAAAGTGAGCCAGCGGCGGTGGTTTTCAAATTCGACTTGCGCGGCCAGGGCTGGCGTACCGTGGGCCTGGCCCAGGTCTTCGGTTTGCACGAGCTGCGCCGTGGGGTTCACCTCCCGAATGGCTAGCATGGCCAGCCGGGTAGCTTGCAGCTGGTTGAGCAGGGTACGCACGAACGTGCGGTCGTCGCGGCCGTGCGGGTACCACAGGCCGTAAAGCCCGCTGAAGCGGGCCGTGGTCAGGGGCTCGTTGACGGGCGTGTAGTAGCGCAGCCAGGGGTAGCGCTCGGCCACCAGGCGGGCGTAATGGGCCAGGCCGGGGGCAAAGCTGGGCTCGTGCAGGGCGGTGTAGCGCGGGCCGCTACCGTGGTGCACCAGCCCGGCAATGGGCTCGATACTCAGCTCGCGCAGGCGGGCCAGCCGCTCGTCGTGCCAGGCCCAGCGGGGGCGGTCGAGGCGCTCGGGGGCCACGTGCTCCCAGAGCACGGGGTAGCGCAGGGTACGCAGGCCCAGCTCGGCAAAACGGTCGAGGTCAGTGAGGCGGGTGCGGTGGCCGTTGCGGGTGAGCTGGTCGGAATAGGCATCGCCCACGCGGCGGCAGGTGCACTCCACCCCACCCCAGATTTCTACCGTAGCTGCTTGGTTCATGCAGGCTGTATTTGGTGGAAGATATTGGTCCCGGTGGGACCAGCAGCGCCGCCCGGCCGGTCAAGAATTGACCCCGACACCGACGACACCTTTTCGTGTACTCCCCAAATAACTAGTAGGTTATGAATAACCTACGCCGTAGCCACCCCACTACCATCCCCCGCCCCAACCTTGGCGTGGGCCTAAGTAGCGCACGCTCAAGGCACCACCGCCACCGGGCAAAAATTACGCAATTATT
>CAJYVK010000110.1 GCA_913778455.1 uncultured Hymenobacter sp.
GTCCTTGCCAATGACCAGGCTGGAACCGCGCCGCAGCGTAGAATAAGCAGCGGACAGTTTCGTGGGAAGGGAGAATTCTGGACGGGAATTATTCCAGTGGCTCGATGTGGACCAGCACGTTGTACACGGCCGGCTTGGCCCGGATGATGGCGGCTTTGACTGCCCCGGAAATAAAGTGTCCATCCCGCACGCTGATGTCGCCATCGACAATCACGTGGAGGTCAGCAAAGTACTCAAAGCCCATTTTGCGCACAAAGCACTTCTCGGTGGCCAGCACGCCGGGCACGGCTTCGGCCAGGGCGCGAATATCCTCGGTCCAGGTTCCTTCGGGGGCCTCATCCATGATTTCGCCAAAGGCCGGCCGGAAAATGTGGTAGGCGTTGTAGACGATGAAGCAGCAAGCTACCAGCGCGGCCCAATCGTCGGCGGCTTCCCACCCTTTGCCGCCGAGCAGGGCAACGCTGATGCCCACGAAGGCCGTGCAGGAGGTAATGACATCGGCCCGGTGGTGCCAGGCGTCGGCTTTCACGGCGTTGCTGTCGACCTCCTCGCCGACTTTGTTGACGCGCCGGTATAGCGTTTCCTTGATAATAATCACTATCGCCAGCACCGCCAGCGTGAAGGGCGCGGGCAGCTGGTGGGGCGTAATGATGTGAATAATGCCCTCGGTGGCGATGTAGGCCGCGGCCCCGAGCAGAGCCACGGCCACCATGATGGCGGCCAGCGGCTCGGCTTTGCCGTGGCCGTAGGGGTGGTTTTCGTCGGGCTCGCGGGCGGCGGTGCGCAGGCCGAGCCACACGATGAGGGAGCTGAAAATATCGGTGCCGGACTCGATAGCTTCGGCGATGAGGGCGTAGGAGTGGCCCAAGACGCCGGCCGTGCCCTTGCCGAGCACCAGCGCAATGTTGGCCCCAATGCCAATGAGGGTAGAAGTTTGACCGCGCTCGGCTCGTTCGCGGTTGGTAGGAGCAGTTTCGGGGGAAGTGGACATAGATTAAGTAGCAACGGATGGGCTTAAACGAATTTGGAACAGGTAGAGGGCCACGCCAATGGCGACGGCCGCTGCCAGCCCAAAGGGTAGCAATGGGCCCTGCCACTGCCACAGCAAACCGGCAAAGACACTGGCAGCCAGGGCCGCGATGCTGCTCAGGCCCCCGAGGGTGCCCAGGGCCGCGCCCGCATCGGCTTTGGCGCAGAGGGTGCTCACCCAGGCCTTGCCGATGCCTTCGGTGGCGGCCGCGTAGAGCCCGTAAATGGCGAACAGAGAGCCAATGGCCCACGCGTTGGTAGCCAGCGCCATGCCCCCGTACACGCCCGCGAACACCAAGAAGCCCGCGACCAGCAAGCGCCGCGGGCCCAGACGGTCAGCCAGATGGCCCAGGGGCCAGGCGCTCAGCACGTAGGTCAGGTTGTAGAGCACGTAGCAGCCGATGACTGCCGTGGCCGAGAGGCCCCGCTGCCGGGCCAGCAGCAGCAGAAAGGCATCGGAGGAGTTGAAGAGGGCAAACACCAGCAGTGCGCCCACCACGCGCCGGTATGCCGGTGGGGCTACCCGCCAGTAGCCAAACGAGGCCCAGACGGGCACCACCGGCCGGCCCGAGGGCACGGCTTGTCGCTCGCGCAAGGCGAAGCTGATGCCCACGGCCAGCACCCCCGGCACGAACGCCCACAGAAACAGGGGGCGGAACTGGCCGGGGTGGGCGGCCAGCCAAGCCAGGGCTACTAAGGGGCCGAACACGGCCCCCAAAGTGTCCATGGACCGATGGAAGCCAAATACCTTACCCCGGTCGGCGGGCGTGGTTTCGTCGGCAAGCAGGGCGTCGCGGGCCCCGGTGCGCAGGCCTTTGCCGAGGCGGTCGAGGGTCCGGGCCAGCAGCACCCAGGCGGGCGTGGCCAGTACGGCGAGCAGGGGCTTGGAGAGCGCACTCAGGCCGTAGCCCCCCTGCACGAAGGGCACGCGTCGGCCGATTCGGTCGGACCACTGGCCGAAGTAGCCCTTGCTGAGGCCGGCCACCGCTTCGGCCACGCCTTCGAGCAGCCCGATGAAGAACACGGAAAAGCCAATGGATTGCAAATACAGCGGCATGACCGGATAGAGCATCTCGCTGGCCAGGTCGGTAAACAGGCTGATGAGCGAGAGCAGCCAGACGGCCCGGGTGAGGTAGGCGAAGCGACCCATCAGAATTTCATGCGTTGGATGCGCACGGCGTTGAGGATGGCCAGCAGGGCCACGCCCACGTCGGCAAACACGGCTTCCCACATGGTGGCCACGCCGCCGGCCCCCAGCGCCAGCACGATGCCCTTCACGATAAAGGCCAGCCAGATGTTCTGCCACACCACGCGGTGAGTGGCGCGGGCAATGCGCCGGGCCGTGGCAATCTTGCTGGGGTGGTCGGTCTGAATGACCACGTCGGCGGTTTCAATTGTGGCATCCGAGCCCAGCCCGCCCATGGCAATGCCCACATCGGCCAGGGCTACGACCGGCGCATCATTTACCCCGTCGCCCACGAAGGCCAGCTTACGGCCCTCGCTGAGGTACTGCTGCACGTAGCGGGCCTTGTCTTCGGGCAGCAGCCCGCCGTGGGCTTCGGTGATGCCCAGCTCTTGGGCCACCCGCTGCACGATGCTGTCCTTGTCGCCGGAGAGCATGACCACCTTGCGGATGCCGTCGGCTTTCAGCTCCTGCACGGCGCGGGCCGCGTCCTCTTTCGGGGCGTCGGCCACGGTGAGGTAGCCGGCGTACTGGCCGTCCACGGCCGCCACCACGATGCTGTCCAGCACCTGGTCGACTTCGGCCGGGTAGGCCACGCTGAACTTGTTCAGCAGCTTGGTGTTGCCCGCCAGCACGTCGCGGTCGTCCACTTTGCCGCGCAGGCCGTGGCCAGCAATTTCCTCCACCTTATCGACCGGCACGCCCGCTACAGCCGCCCCGACGTGGGCAACAACCGCCTTGGCAATGGGGTGGGTCGATTTGGTTTCCAGCGCCCCCACCAGGCGCAGCAGCTGCTCCGGGGTGGTGCCGGCCGCCGGCTGCACCTGCTGCACGGCAAACACGCCCTGCGTGAGCGTGCCGGTCTTATCCATTACCACCGTGTCGATTTCGCGCAGCACATCCAGGAAGTTGGAGCCCTTGAACAGAATGCCCGCCTTCGAGGCTGCCCCGATACCGCCGAAATAGCCCAGCGGAATGCTGATGACCAGCGCGCAGGGGCAGGAAATGACCAGAAACACCAGCGCCCGGTAGAGCCAGTCGCGGAATACGTAGTCGCTCACCACGAAGTAGGGCACCAAGATGAGCAGCACGGCCAGCCCCACCACGATGGGCGTGTAAACCTTGGCAAACTTGGTAATGAACTGCTGGGTTTTGGCCTTGCGCCCCACGGCGTCCTGCACCATGGCCAGGATTTTCGAGAGCTTGGTGTCCTTAAAAGCCGCCGTCACGGTCACCTGAATCAGGGATTCCAGATTAATCATGCCGGCCAGCACGGCCTCGCCCGGCTGCTTGGTTTGCGGGGCCGACTCGCCGGTGAGCGCGGCTGTGTTGAAGTTAGCCGCCGTAGTATTTAGCGTGCCGTCGAGGGCTACCTTCTCGCTGGGCTTTACTTCCATCACGTCGCCTACTTCTACGGCTTTGGGGTCGAGCGCCAGGGGCTGACCACCGCGCACCACGGTGACTTCGGTGGCCTGAATTTCGAGCAGGGCCTTGATGCTGCGCTTGGCGCGGTTCACGGCCGCGTCCTGAAACAGCTCGCCCACGGTGTAGAACAGCATCACGGCCACGCCCTCCGGGTACTCGCCGATGGCAAAGGCCCCGAGCGTGGCCAGGCTCATGAGCAGAAACTCGTTGAAGATGTTGCCGCTGGGAATGCTGAGCACGGCGGCTTTCACCACCTTCCAGCCCACCAGCACGAAGGCCAGCCCGTACCAAACCAGGCGCACGTAGCCGCTGAAAAAAACGACTTTATAGTAGTCCAGCGCGATGCCGGCTAGCAGCAGCGCGAAGCTGATGCCCGGCACCAGGTAGGGGTTGTCGCCGGCCGGGCCGTGGGCGTGCCCGT
>CAJYVK010000111.1 GCA_913778455.1 uncultured Hymenobacter sp.
TGAATTATGAATTATGAATTATGAATTATGAATTATGAATTATGAATTATGAATTATGAATTATGAATTATGAATTATGAATTATGAATTATGAATTATGAATTATTTACTTTAAGCGTTTGGCTCCCCCTCTCCTTTTCGGAGAGGGGGCCGGGGGGTGAGACGACCACGTCTGGGTAAGTAAACCCGCCTGCACACTGGCCGAAGACACGCCGCCAGGGGGAGGCGACTACGTTTAGGTAAGTAAACATACAGGCAGCTTCCGACCTAGCTTCGGTATTACTTTGTACTACCCGTCAGTTTCTTCACGATTGCCTGCGCGTTTTCGTTGTGCGGATTCAGCGCGAGTGATTTACGATAGTTGGCGAGGGCGGCGGCCGTCGCTCCTTGGGCCAGGTAGGCTTCTCCCAAGCTGTCATAGGCATTGGCGGAAGCAGGATGGCGCTTCACGTTCTGCTGAAAAATGCCGACTGCTTCCGCCGTGTGCTGATTACTGAGCTGCGTGTAGCCGCAATTATTGACGAATTCTTCCGTCGGCTCGATCGAATAGCCAAACTCTTGGGATAAGGCGGTGAAATGCACCTCGATATCTTGGTACGTCAGTCGGGTAGCGGCGTAGAAATCCATAAACCAGCTCTGGTAAACGAATTTTAAGGCATCGTCCAAGCTTTTGGCGGTTACAGAAAAGTGATTCTCATCTTCATAGTGCTGGTAGTGCCACTGGAAGGCAGAAGGGACCGTCCGTAGCTGGCGTACCAGCGAGGTGACCGTGGTCGGGTTTTCGTTACCCAAGGCTAGAAATAGCTTTCCCCGCAGGGTAGCATGGGTAGTCAAGAACGGGGTCAAGCTAGTGACTAATCGCTCGTTTAGGCCGGTAAAGGCGGGGCTGATCAGGATGGTAGCCGGAAAGAGGGTGGGCGCTTTTAGCTTGGCGTAGTAAGCAAAGAGCCCGCCCAGGGAATGCCCGGCCAGGAGGCGGTAGGGTTGCGTCCGGTAGTGCTGGTCGATGAAAGGGACTAGTTCCTGCTGTAAAAAGCGCAGGAACAGCGCGGCCCCGGCCGTTTCACTAATCTGGCTGCTATCAACCTCCCCATTCGCCCGCAAGGAATAAACCGGCGTAAAGTCCCGGCCCCGGTCAACGTTGGGAATACCAACTACTATCAGCGGCGGAATGCGGTTGCGGTCATAAGCGGCCAAGTAGTCTGCCAGCGCCGCCGCGTAGCTGAACTGGGAACCGCCATCGAGCACGTAGAGGACGGGATAGGTCTGAGTCGTTGGGGCATAATCAGCCGGCAGGTGCACCCAAATGCTTCTGGATTCGTGCAGTACCGCCGAAGGCAGCAGCCACGCTTTTTCCTGCACTTTGGGAATGGAGTCTAGCTGCGCACGGGCGGGCAAAGCGGCCAGGAGTGCCCATAGCCCCCAAACAAATGACCAGCAGCGCATAAGGTAAGGGCTCATGATAAAGCAAGAAAAGCAAATGAAGTGAAAGTAGGCTGCTTGAATCAGAAAACAAAGCCCTCCGCTCACCCCGAAAACAGGGAGGACTCGCGCCCTGGGGCAGCAGGAGGGTAAAATTCGGCAAGTAGTACTCGCGCCGGAGGGTTTCCCTATTCGTTCACCCAGCACCCCCCATCAGCAGAAAAAGGCTGGGTAAAACGTGAAAGTCGGGGTTGGTAGGTCAGGCTACATAAACCGTGCAAGCCTTGGAAAAACACTGTCTTTCAGTCGGCCAGGCTGCCCCCGGCCTAGCACTGGATGCGGAACTGTATCAGAACCGGACGATCAGCTGTAACAAAACCGGACGCTGGGTCGGGACGGGCAAGCTAGACTTTGGAGTAAAATTTTGATTAATAATGAGTTGTAAATAGGGCACCGTTCTTGGTACTGCCGGTCACTAGCTTGTTGCAGTCCGTGCCGGCGCCGAACCCAATGGATGTCTTGATACCGAAGAAAAAGTGGTCGTTTGTTACCCGCTGGTGGTGGCTGGGGGCCCTGGTGCTGGCGGGCGCGGGCGCGGCCGGCCGCTACTGGCCCAGGCCGGGCCCGCGGCTGCACGTGGCGGCCAGCCGGCTGATCATCAGCCCCGTCACGCGAGGCAACTTTCAGGAGTTTACGGCCATCGACGGGGTGGTGCAGCCCCTGCGGACCGTGTACCTCGACGCGCCGGAGGCCGGTACCGTGCAGCAAGTGCTGGTGGAAGAAGGCGCGACCCTGACGGCGGGCCAGCCGCTGCTGCAACTGACTAACCCCGATTTGCAGCTCGACATGGTGAACCGCGAAACGGCCGTGTACGAGCTGATGAACAACCTGCGCAACACCCGCACCCAACTGCTGCAAAACCGCATCCTGCGCCAAAACCAGCTGGCCGACATCGACTTTCAGCTGGCCGAGGCCCGGCGGGTGTTCGACACCAACCAGGTGCTCTACGACCAGAAAGTAATTGCGCGGCAGGACTACTTGCAGAGCCAGCACGCCTACCGCTACCAGCAGCGCCGGCGCCAGCTCACGCGGCAGGCCCTGCGCCAGGATTCGGTGGCCATGCAGCAGCAGCTGGGGGCCATGCAAGAGTCGGTGCAGCGCATGACCAGCAACCTGGCCCTGATGCGGCGCCAGCTGGCCGACCTGCTGCTGCGGGCCCCGGTCGGCGGGCGGCTGAGCTCGCTGGCCGCGGAAGTGGGCGAGGCCAAAACCCGGGGCCAGCGTCTGGGGCAGATTGACGCGCTGGCGGGCGTAAAGCTGCACGCCACGGTAGACGAGTTTTACATTGCCCGCATCGCCGTCGGGCAGGTGGGCAACGTGGTGGTAGACGGCCGGGCGTATGCCTTGCGCGTGACTAAAATCTTCGCCCAGGTGGCCAAAGGGCTGCAAATCGACCTGGCCTTTACCGCCCCCCCGCCCCCGGGCCTGCGGCGGGGGCAGACCCTGCCCATCCGGCTGGCCCTGAGCGCGCAGGCCCCGGCGGTGCTGCTGCCCAGGGGCGGCTTTTACCAGCAGACCGTGGGCAATTGGGCGTTCAGGCTGGACGCCGACGGTACCCGGGCCCGGCGGGTGGCCATCCGGCTGGGGCGGCAGAATCCCGATTATTACGAAGTGCTGGCCGGCCTGCGCCCCGGCGACCAGGTCGTAACCTCCAGCTACGCAGGCTACGCCGACCAACAAGAGTTGGTGCTGGATTAAATATGAATTATTTAATTGAAAATGTAACACCAAGCTCCGGCTTGGTGACTTACTCGGCGAGCGTACCCTGACGCCTCCCCAAGCTGGAGCTTGGGGTTACACCTTGCCGAAACAGTGCACTAATCTGAAAATTGTTGTAATTACTTGCTTATAAAAGCATGAGCTACCTGATTAAAACTGAAAACCTGGACAAGGTGTACCGCACGGAAGAAGTACATACCAAAGCCCTGCACCACGTTTCGCTGACGGTGGAGCAGGGGGAGTTTGTGGCCATCATGGGGCCCTCGGGCTGCGGCAAATCGACGCTGCTCAACCTGCTGGGTCTGCTCGACGAGCCCGACGGCGGCAGCCTGCAGCTGCTGGGTACCGAAACCAGCCGCTACTCCGAGCGCCAGCGGGCCGAGCTGCGCAAGCGCAGCCTGGGCTTCGTGTTCCAGAGCTTCAACCTGCTCGACGAGCTGACGGTGTTCGAGAACGTGGAGCTGCCCCTGCGCTACCTCGGCGTGGGAGCCGCCGAGCGGCGGCGGCGGGTAGAGCAGGTGCTGGAGAAAATGCAGCTGCTGCACCGGCGCAACCACTTCCCGCTGCAACTCTCGGGCGGGCAGCAGCAGCGCGTGGCCGTGGCCCGCGCCGTGGTCAACGCCCCGCCGCTGCTGCTGGCCGACGAGCCCACCGGCAACCTCGACTCGGCCAGCGGCCACGACGTGCTGGGCCTGCTGACCGAGCTGAACGAGGCGGGTACCACCGTGCTCATGGTCACGCACTCCGAGCACGACGCCCGGTACGCCCGGCGCGTCATCCGCCTGCTCGACGGGCAGGTGGTGCTGGAAAACAGCCGCGTTCAATTCTAATCGATTCTTCCGCCTGCGGCCATGCTTCCCTATTCCTTACTGCTCATCTACCGCACCTTCAAGCGGTTCAAAAGCACGTTCTTCCTCAACCTGCTGGGCCTCTCGACCGGCCTGGCCTGCGCGCTGCTCATCTACCTGTGGGTAAGCGACGAGCGCAGCTTCGACCGCTACCACGCCCTCGACGGCCGGCTTTACCAAGTGCTGGAAAACCGCCGCACGGCCGCCGGCATCGAAACCCAAACCGGCACCGTGCCACTGCTGGCCGAGGCCCTGCGGCGGGAAATGCCGGAGATTGAGTTCGTGGCCACCACCACGCCGGTCCCGTTTTTCGACGCGTTCTCGCTGGCGGCGGGCGGCCGGCACCTCACCGGCGTCGCCAAATACGCGGACCCGGATTTCTTCCGGCTGTTTTCCTACCCTTTGCTGGTGGGCACCCCCGCCACGGTGCTGCGGGATAAGCACGCCATCGTGCTCTCCGCTGCCCTGGCTACCAAGCTCTTTGGGTCGCCGCAGCGCAGCCTCGGCAAGGCCGTGCAATGGCAAATGATGACCGACAGCACGCAGACCAGCCTGGTGGCCGGGGTGTTTGCCGGGGTGCCCCGCAACTCGTCGGAGCAGTTCGACTTCGTGCTGCCCTTTGCCCTGTTCAAGGACCGGATGCAGATGAGCGAGACCATCAAGTGGGACGACGACGGCCCTTTCAACACCTACCTGGCCTTGCGGGCGGGGGCCGACCCCGCGCAGTTTCAAGCCAAGCTGGCGGGGTTGCTGAAAACCAAAAGTGCGCAGGCCCAGGGGCGCACGCTGTTCGTGCGGCCGTTCGCGGCGGGCTACCTGCACGGCAGCTACGAAAACGGGGTCGCCACCGGGGGGCGCATCGTGTACGTGCGGCTGTTCGCCCTGATTGCCGGGCTCATCCTGGTGATTGCCAGCATCAACTTCATGAACCTGTTCACCGCCAAGGCTTCGCGGCGGGTCAAGGAGGTGGGCATTCGCAAGGCCCTGGGGGCGAGCCGCGCCGCGCTGGCGGGGCAGTACCTGGCCGAGTCCGTGGCGCTGGCCCTGCTGGCCCTGCTCGTGGCCGTGGGGCTGGTGCAGCTCGTGCTGCCGCAGTTCAGCGCGCTCACGGGCAAGCCGCTGGCCCTGCGGTGGGAGCCGTCGCTGGTGGGGGCCGGCCTGGCCCTGGCGCTGGGCACGGGGCTGCTGGCGGGCAGCTACCCCGCGTTCTACCTGTCGGGGTTTCAGCCGGCGGCCGTGCTGAAGGGCCAGCTGCCGACCCGGGCCGGCGACGCGTGGACGCGGCAGGGCCTGGTCGTGCTGCAATTCACGCTCTCGGTGCTGTTCATCGTGGCCGTGGTGGTCGTCAACGCCCAGCTGGCGTTTGTGCAGCGCCAGCCGCTGGGCTACGACAAGGCCCGCGTGCTCCACTTCGAGGCGGCGGGCCGGGCGGCCCGCGAGCCGGCGGCATTCCTGGCTGAGGTGAAGAAATTGCCCGGCGTCGCGCAGGCATCCAGCGTCGTGGGTGGCTTCCTGCGGCGGGACAGCGGCGGGGGGCCGGCCGGCCCCGAGGTGAGCTGGGGCGGCCGGCGCGTGCCGGTAAGCGCCCAGCTGGGCAATTACGACCTGGTGGAAACCCTGGGCCTGCACCTGGTCGCCGGCCGCAGCTTTTCGCGGCAGTACCGCGCCGACAGCGCCGGTATCATCGTCAACCAAGCCCTGGTGGCCAGCCTGGGCATGGCGGACCCCGTGGGCCAGCGGCTCGACGGGGCCCGCATCGTGGGCGTGGTTCGCGATTTTCACCTCGAGTCGCTGCACGAAAAAATCAAGCCCTACGTCCTGCGGCTGGAGCCCCGGGCGGGTACCATCTACGTCAAGCTGCAACCCCGCACGGAGCCGGCCACGATTGCGCGGCTGCAGCAGCTATACGCCGCCTACAACCCCGGCTTCACGCTCGACTACTCGTTTCTGGATGCCGATTACCAGGCCCAGTACGTGGCCGAGCGGCGGGTCGCCGTGCTCGCCCGCTACTTCGCCGGGCTGGCCATTCTCATCTCCGCCCTGGGCCTGCTGGGGCTGGCGGCCTTCACGGCCGAGCGGCGGCGCAAGGAAATCGGCATTCGCAAGGCCTTGGGGGCCAGCGTGCCGGGTATGGTGTGGCTGCTGACCGGCAGCCTGCTCCGGCTGGTGGTCGTGGCCATCGTCCTGGCGCTGCCGCTGAGCTACCTGCTCCTGCAACGGTGGTTGGAAGGCTTTGCCTACCGCGTGGCGTGGCAGTGGTGGTACTTCGCCGCCGCCGGCCTGGGGGCCTTGCTCGTTGCCGGGCTGACCGTCGGCGTGCAGGCCTGGCGGGCCGCCCGCCGCAACCCCGTGCTGAGCCTGCGGGCGGAGTGAGGCATCCCCCTGCCTTTGGCGGCGATCGATAATGGTCGCGAAGCGATCCGCTTTCTGCTGTTTGAGGGCCAAGTGGGCACGGCCTGTTCCGACTTCATCCGACCTGATGCGTGCTGTTCCCAGGCGGGAGCCTACTAGCCACTCCTATCGGAATACGGGGCCCCTTGGGTAAAAAGTGCCATCCGGTTTAATTAACCAGTCGCGACTTCTTCGGGGTGTTTCTGTATTAATAAAGTCAATTGAATAATAGCGTAATTCGCCTTCTGTCGTGTAAGCGTACGCGCGAAGATGGGGCGTCATGTGCGGGAAGCTTTTCCGCAGCTGCGGAAGGATCTTCCGCTTTACGTTGTCTTGTACAGGCTTTGGCAGGGTACTCATCGGTACTTCCAGGAGCGTTTCTAGAACGGTACCCACTGAATCGAATAACGCCTTTCCATAGGCCTCGTGCTTACCCAGCGTAACTCCATAGCAAGAATCGGGCAGGGTAAATACTTCCCACCGCATTACGGTATCGCGTGCAATAACCGGAAATACCTTGTTGAAGCTAGCTACTACGGCTGGCGGAACTTTCACCCGCACGGTCGAGTCAGTATCGATCGAGTCAGTTTCGATGCTTTTTGTCGCATAATACTGCGCGTGTACGGTGCCCAAGGGCAGCAGTAGCGTCAAAAAATAAGCTAAGAAGGTCCGCACTCGATGCATAGAAAGTAAGACAGCCGGGGTGCCGCGAAATGGTAGTCTTGATGCCCTGCACAGCAGGACAATGATAAGCTACGGGAAAGGCGCTGGAGATGGCGGCGCTACGTCGGCACCCCTGACCACCCAAACTGGCGCGAGTTTAGGCGCAGCCGTACCTCGTGCCCGGCCCTGACGTGGAGGCTGCGCCTCCACTGCCGCGCCAGCGGCAAGCAACGTCCACTTGCTCCCGCACGCCCCAGCCCCACCTACACCAGGGCTTGGCACGAGTTACGCCTGCGCCTACATTCGCGCTAGTGGGGGCTGCAATTACCACTTCCTTAGCCAGGACTACCTTAAATAAATATGTCACGCCCATGTTATCATTTCCTGTGTGTTGCAGTAGTATCTACCATGCTCTTGGCCTTAGGTGCTTGTGACTTCACAAATTACCAGCGTATTGATTCGGATTTTCAATTTGGGTATACTAATCGGCCTGCTAACACCAACGTATACTGCTGTGAGCTTCCAGTCATTCCGGGCGGCTGCGAAGCAGCGAAATGGGATGATAACTTTATTGTTGCCTGCGGAAGGCAGCGCTTTAATCGGTATAGCTGGTCGTCACGAAAGGATGTCCTTAGCGGAGAAAACGCTTACTTTATCATCAATAAAAAACTATACTTGCCTAACCCTGCGGCTCAAGAACTTAGCCCAGGCTTTGAAGGACCATTCCGTGCAAAGGAGTTTCTGCAGCGTGACCCATTGCCAACAAAATCCTTTCGCAGTATTAGATAAGTAATAGTTTTTCCACTGGCCCTACTGGCCCCGCACTGGCCCCAAATTGGCGCGAGTTTAGGCGCAGCCGTAACTCGTGCCCGGCCATGACGTGGAGGCTGTGCCTCCACTGCCGCGCCAGCGGCAAGCAGCGTCCATTTTCTCCCGCACGCCCCAGCCCCACCCGGCTGGGGCTTTGCGTTGCCCCCGCACTCAGCCGCCGCGTGGCCCCCGGCCACCACAGGGAGAGCTGCACCTCGACCGTGCGCCCGCTCGTCACCGACCGGTAGTAGCGCCCGGTGCCGCCCACGGCCCGGGTAACGGGCTGGTCTTCGATGAGGGTCAGGGGCATCCGGCAAAGGTACCGGCTCCCGGCCCCCGGGGGTATAGCACAAAAGAACCAGGCTGGCAGGGTAGGAGGGTAGAAGGGCAGGAGTTGAGGAGGGTAGGAGGGTAGGAGGGTAGGAGGGACAGAGTTAGTTTTCTTAAACTCACACCCTCACACCCTCGCACCCTCGCACCCTCGCACCCTCACACCCTCACACCCTCACACCCTCACACCCTCACACCCTCACACCCTCACACCCTCACACCCCTCTAGAGGCAGCCCCGGCGCGGCCCGCATGGCTGGCGGCCGAACGAGGCGGCGCAGAATTTCGGTCCCCTGCCGGTTCGGTGAGCGCTGAGCTATGAAATTGTCTTTTAGGGCTATGTGGTTGAACTTGGAGTCTAGGAGAGTAAGTATAATGTTGAAATAATACTCTAATAATAAGCGTGCCGGTGCTTTGTGGAGCTTAAAAACAGCCC
>CAJYVK010000112.1 GCA_913778455.1 uncultured Hymenobacter sp.
GTTGAGGTAGCCCTGGAAAGTTAGCGCCTGGTCCTGGCCGTAAAACTGGCGGAAGCTCGGCTTGGTACTGCCTTGAATACCTTGATTGTAGGTATAGGGCGTGGTGTTGGTGTTGACGTTGTAAAAAACAATCGGCGTCGTGTAGGTACGCTGGAACGAGCTGCTGGGGTCGAAGCTCGCCGTTCCCTTGATGCTCAAGCCCTTGATGAAGGGCAACTGCTGCTCAATCAACAGCTGCGCCTGGGTGGTTGGGTTTTGGTTGATCTGGTAGCCGCTGCCGTAGATTTCGCCGATGAGCGACTGCCCGATGTAGCCCGAGGGCAAGCCGTTGCTGAAGCGCACCGGCGTAGTCGGGGCCTGGCGGTAAGCCTGTTGCAGAATAGTACCCGCCCCGAAGGAGGGGAAGTTCTGCTCTTCAATCCAGCTGTTTACCGTGAGGCCCACGCGAGTGGAGTTGGTGGGCTGGGCCGTCACGCTCAGCGAGCCGTTGTATTTGTTGAGGTAGGTCGAGCCCCACATTCCCTGCTGGTGAGTGTAGCCCAGCGAGGCAAAATACTGCACCTTCTCGGCCCCGCCCGACAACGAGAGGTTGTGGTAGGTCAGGATACGGTTTTTCTCGATGATGTCGTTCAACGCGTCGCCGTTGGGGTGACCATCGGGGTCCGAGCCGTCCTGAAATTTCTGAAGATCGGCGGCCGAGTAGGGCAGCGGGCGGTTAGGGTCGTTGGGAAAATCGTTGGCTACCGTAGCGTTACGCATCAGCGCGTACTGGTACGAGTTTACCATCTTGGGCACGCGGGTGGGGTTCTGAAAGCCCACGTATCCGTTGTATGACAGTTGCGGAGCGCCCTTGGCACCGCGCTTGGTCGTCACCAGTACTACGCCGTTGGCGCCCGCCACACCGTAGGGAGCCACGGCGGCGGCATCTTTCAGCACCGTGATCGTCTCAATGGTATTGGGATCGAGGCGGCTGAAGTCGCGCGGCACGTTATCCACGATGTACAGCGGCTGGGTGCCGCCGGTCGTGCCGATACCCCGAATCTGCACGCTGGCCCCGTCGTAGCCCGGCTCGCCCGAGCCTTGTACCGACACCACGCCGGCCACCCGGCCCACCAGCGAGTTAGTGAGGTTCACCACCGGCTTCTGCGCCACGTCGGCGGCGGGCAGTGTCGAGACGGCCGCCGTAGTCGAGGTCTTTTTCTGCGTCCCGAAACCCACTACCACTACTTCTTCGAGCGAGTTGGCTTGCTCCAGCAGCTTGATATTAAGGGTGCTGCTAGTATTGACGATGGCCTCCTGGCTCACGTAGCCCACGAAGGAGAACACGAGCGTGACGCCGCCCGAGGGCAGATTCAGGCTGTAGTTACCCGCCGCATCGGTCACGGTGCCAATCGATTGGTCTTTCACGCGCACCGTTACGCCCGGCAGCGGCGAGCCTTTCTGGTCGGTCACCTGGCCCTTCATGGGCACAGTCTGCCGCAAAGTCAGGGAGGAGAAGGCCGCGTGCGCCGGCGCGGCGGGCACCGCTGCCGCTGCACCCAGCACGAGCAAGCATAACGCACCCGGCCGCCGCGCAGCCTTACCTTTTTTAGAAGTAGACATTTTTTTCAGCAGTAAAATATATAAAGTGAATGGATAGTGCGTACCAAGTCCGCCAAGCCGCACAAGGCGTCCTTATTGAAATTGAACAATACCCAGAAATAAAGGAGAGGTATGAAGGAACTGGCCGCCGTATTGCGTCCAATTCGGGCGCTGCCTAGAGAAGGGCCGCCAACTGATGGGTGGGGAAAAGAGAAGTGAAAGACGACGGTCCGGCTGCGTAGCACTCAAGCAGCTACCTTAACTCCGCTACTCGTCGGTGTTACAAATTTCCTCTTTTCCTATATGTTACATCAGGGTCATTTTCCCGTAAAATGAGGGGTATATTAAGCTGGCCTGTTCAAAAAAGACTCTATTCATCTAATCTTCACAAAAAATCTGGCCCGCAGGATTGCTCGCCTCTCAGTACTTGTTGCAAGCTTCGCGGCCCCTTTCCGCCCTGTGCTCAACCAATAGGTATAGCTTAGGGACTCCCCCAATCAATCGAGCACTGGAGGGCTGATGCGGGACAAGCGTAATGTGCGCAACGGTAAGCCGCACGCACCCCTCAACTACCTATCCTGCCATCCACCGGGGTTAAATATGATTTTAACGAGCTGGCCTTGCACGTCTATTTCTTACACCACGCCGCTCCTGGGGCTTGGCTGACATAAAAAACCCGTCCTGACCGGCAGGCCGCTCGTGCGAGCGGCTTGCTGGTCAGGACGGGCTCAAATCAATAGGTTCGCGCAGATTAGCCCTGCTGCATCACCTTTTCTTGGCGCATTATCGATTCAAGGTGCACGGCTTCCATGTAGCGCTCCACGAATTCTTCGGTGAGGCCCACCTGCGCCCCCTGGCGCTTGCTGCGCTCCAGAATTTCGTTGAGACGGGCCGTTTGCAAGATGGTGATGTCGTTGTCTTTCTTGTACTGGCCGATTTTCTCGGCCACGGCCATACGGCGGCCCAGCAGCTGCATTACCTCGGCGTCGAGGTTGTTGATTTGCTCGCGCAGGCCCGCCAACGCGTTGACAAACTCGGCCTTATCGGTAGTTTCGTGGCGCCACACTAGGTCGGTGATGAGCTGCTTGAGCGTCTCGGGCGTAATCTGCTGCTTGGCATCGCTCCAGGCGTTGTCGGGGTCGATGTGGCTCTCAATCATGGTGCCGTCGAAGTCGAGGTCGAGCGCCTGCTGGGCTACGGCAAACAGCGTATCGCGCCGCCCGCAGATGTGGCTGGGGTCGTTGAGAATGGGCATCTCGGGCATCCGACGCTTCATCTCGATGGGCAGGTGCCACATCGGGGCGTTGCGGTAGTCGGTGTTGCCGTAGCTCGAAAAACCGCGGTGAATCATCCCTACTTGCTTCAGGCCAGCCTTTTGCAGGCGCTCAATGGCCCCGGCCCACAGCTCCAGCTCGGGGTGAATGGGGTTTTTCACCAGCACCGGAATCTCCACGCCGCGCAGGGCATTGGCGATTTCCTGCACCGAGAAGGGGTTGCCGGTGGTGCGGGCACCCACCCACACCAGGTCTACGCCGAAGGCCAGGCAGTCTTCAACGTGCTTGGCAGTAGCTACTTCCACGGCCACGGGCAGGCCGGTGAGCTCGCTGGCTTTTTTGAGCCAGGGCAGGCCTTTGGCTCCTACCCCTTCGAAGCCACCGGGCTTGGTACGGGGTTTCCAGATGCCGGCCCGCAGGGCCTGCACTTTGCCGGTAGCGGCCAGGCGCTGGCAGGTTTCGAGTACCTGGGCCTCGGTTTCGGCCGAGCACGGGCCGGAGATGAGGAAGGGCTTATCCTCGGGCTTGCGGTTGAAGAGGTCGTTGAACATGGGTGTTGGGGATAGTAG
>CAJYVK010000113.1 GCA_913778455.1 uncultured Hymenobacter sp.
ATTCTATCGTCAGCCGCTGACGTAGCGCACCGCAGCGCACGATGTACAAGCCCGGGGCGAGGCCCGCCAACGGGAGTTGCGCTACCTGCCCGGCCGCCAGGGCGGGGCGGGTCAGCACTACCTGGCCCAGGGCTTGTACATCGTGCGCTGCGGTGCGCTACGTCAGCGGCTGACGATAGAATAATCCCGCGTAAGTAGTCAAAAAGCCCCAGTCCTGATCAGGGCGGGGGCTTTTTTGTTGAAAATCAGTATTGCTAGCTAAATTAGCGGCCCTTGCGAAGGGGGTGGCTAATATTTTTGGGAACTTTGTGACGGGGCCAGCCCTTTCAAAAAGATGGCTGGCGCCAATTTTTACGGTACTTTTGACGGCAGCTTGCCGATTTTTACGTTTTCTCCTGTGGCTATTTCTGATTCTACTGCTCCCGATGCTTCTCACCCCGACTACTTGCAGCCGGGCGATTCGCTCGACTTTGACTTGAGCGCGCCGGCCCCGCCCGACCTGGCTGCTCCGATCGAGGCCGAGGCCCGCGAAGCCACCCAGCAGGTAGCCCACACCTTATTTGACGAAGCTTCGGCCGAGTCCGACGCGGCTGCCGAAATGGAGCCCGATGGCGCAGAGGCCGAGCCCGACTCGCCGGCCGAAGCCGTTGAGGAAGCGGAAGAGGAAACCAAGTTTGCCCCCGGTGAGGTCATTCACGACCTCAACAACGTGCGCGGCATGTACCAGAATTGGTTTCTGGACTACGCCAGCTACGTAATTCTGGAGCGGGCCGTGCCCGCCGTGGAGGATGGTCTCAAGCCCGTGCAGCGCCGCATCCTGCACGCCATGAACGAGATGGATGACGGCCGCTTCAACAAGGTCGCCAACGTCATCGGCCAGACCATGCAGTATCACCCGCACGGTGACGCCAGCATCGGCGACGCGATAGTAAATCTGGGGCAGAAGGACTTGCTCATCGAAACCCAGGGCAACTGGGGCGACGTGCGCACCGGCGATTCGGCCGCCGCGCCCCGCTACATCGAGGCCCGCCTGTCCAAATTTGCCCTCGAAGTCGTCTTTAACCCCGACATCACGGAGTGGCAGATGAGCTACGACGGCCGCAAGCGCGAGCCTACTACGCTGCCCGTCAAGTTTCCGCTGCTGCTGGCGCAGGGCGTGGAAGGCATCGCCGTGGGGCTGAGCACCAAGATTATGCCCCACAACTTCCGCGAGTTGTGCCAGGCCAGCATCGCCGTGCTGCGGGGGCGGGAGTTTCAGCTGTACCCCGACTTCCCGACGGGTGGCCTCGTGGACATCAGCAACTACCAGGGCGGGCAGCGCGGCGGGCGCATCCGGCTGCGGGCCACGATTGAGAAAGTCGATAAGACGTTGCTCGTCATCCGCGATATTCCCTACGGCACCACTACTACGGCGCTCATGGAGAGCATTGTGAAGGCCAGTGAGGCGAATAAAATCAAGATTAAGAAGGTGGTGGACAACACCGCCGCCGACGTGGAGATCCAGGTGCAGCTGCCACCCGGCATCAGCCCCGACCTCACTATCGACGCGCTCTACGCCTTTACCGACTGCGAAATCTCGCTGTCGCCCAACACCTGCGTCATCATCGACGACAAGCCGCGCTTCGTGAGCGTGGAGGACATGCTGCGCCTGAGCACCGGCAAAACCGTGCGCCTGCTGGAGCGCGAGCTGGAAATTCGCCAGCACGAGTTGCAGGAAAAGTGGCACTCGGCCTCGCTGGAAAAGATTTTTATCGAAAATCGCATCTACCGCAAAATCGAGGAGTGCGAAACCTGGGAGCAGATTCTCGACACCATCGACGCCGGCCTCAAAAAGTTTGTGCGCGTGGAAGGGGAGAAGATGAAGGCCAACGACACGCGCATCGTGTTGCGCCGCCCGGTAAGCCAGGACGACCTCACGCGCCTGACCGAAATCCGCATCAAGCGCATCTCGAAGTACGATGGCTTCAAGGCCGAAGAATACATCCAGAAGCTCGACGCCGAGTTGGCCGAGGTAGCCGACAACCTGGCCCACCTCACGCGCTACGCTATTGCCTACTTCGATAGCCTGCTGAAGAAGTACGGCGCGGGCCGCGAGCGTAAAACGCAGCTGCGCACCTTCGATGTGGTAACGGCCCAGAAAGTCGCCATTGCCAACCAGAAGCTATACGTAAACCGCCAGGATGGCTTCGTGGGCTACGGCCTGAAGAAAGACGAGAAGGCGGAGTTCGTGGTGGACTGCTCGGACCTCGACGACATCATCGCCATCAAGCGCGACGGGACGTTCGTAGTGACCAAAATTGCCGAGAAGACCTTCGTGGGCAAAGACATTCTGCACGCCGGGGTATATAACAAAAACGACGACCGCCTGGTGTACAACATGGTGTACGTGGACGGGGCCAGCGGCATCAGCTTCGCCAAGCGCTTCCTGGTCACGGGCATTACCCGCGACAAAACCTACGATCTCACCAAGGGTACCAAGGGCACCAAGACGCTCTACCTCACGGCCAATCCCAACTCGGAAAGCGAAACCATTGCTATCCAGCTCTCCGACAAAGCCCCGGCCCGGGTTAAGCAGTTCGAGTTTGACTTTGCCGAGCTGGCCATCAAAGGCAAGGGCTCGATGGGCAACATCGTGACCAAGCAGCCGATCAAGAAAATCACCCAGAAATCGGTGGGCGACAGTACGCTGGGTGGGCGCGAGGTATTCTTCGACAGCGTAGTAGGTCGCCTCAACCACGCGGGCCACGGCCGCTACCTGGGAGCCTTCGATACCGAGCATGTGGTGCTGGTGGTGTACAAAGACGGCTCGTACGAGCTGAAATCGCCCAGCCCTACGCTGCACTTCGACGTGCCCAACATCCTCATTCTGCGCAAGCTGGAACCCAACACCGTGGTGAGCGCCGTGTACGTGGATGGCGAAACGAAAGTGCACTACGTCAAGCGCTTCCATATCGAAACGACGACGATGGACAAGCCCTTCACGTTTATTGCCGAAAGTAAGGGCTCGAAGCTGCTGGCCGTAAGTACCTTCGCCGAGCCGGAGATAGAAATCAAATTGCAGCGCGACAAGAAGGCCGAGAAGGAAACCGAGAAAATTCGCCTTGACCAGTTTATCGAAGTAAAGGGATGGAAGGCGATGGGCAACAAGCTCAACTACTTCAAAATCCACGGCGTGAGCCTGCTCACCGACGAAGGCCCCGAGCCCACCCGCCGCGAGGCCAAGAAGCGCGGCGCGGCCAAATCCGAAACTGAGCCCGAAGCTAGCCCGGCTGCCGGGCCAGCGGTGCCAACCCCGCTGGCCCCGGTAGACGTAACGGACGAGGAAGTGGCGCAGTCACAGGCGCTGCTGCGGCGACCCAAAGCACAGTTGGGCTTATTTTAGGGCGCGAGACCGGGGCATCGCCTCGTAGTGGCATGACAAAGGCGCAGCGAACAAGCGTAGTAGTACTGTGGCTGGGGCTGGCCGGACTGGCTGGCCCCACCCTGGTGCAGGCGCAGAAAACGACCACCGCGCAGCCTTCGCCGCCCGCCATTCCCGAAGCGCCCGTGGCCCCGCCCGCTCGCCGGAGTAAAGCGGCGCTGCCCCCCGATTCGGCGCTCGTGCGCCAGCGCCTGCGCCAGGCCGCCACGCTGCTGACCAAATACCGGGAGTCGGAAGCCCTGGCCGAGTATCAGGCGGTGCTGAAGCTCAATGCCCAGCACTACGAGGCGCTGTGGCGGGCCGCCGTGCTCAGCGTGAGCATCGGCAACCGCTATTCGGACGAAACGCGCAAAAAAGCGTATTTCGGCGCTGCTCACCAGTACGCCGCCCGGGCGCTGGAGATCCAGCCGGAGGGGGGCGAAAGTAATTACGCCATGGCCCTGGCTCTGTTTAGCGAGGCTGGCCTAATAAGCGCCCGCGACCGGCTCCGGCTATTCAAGCAGCTGCGGCCGCACGTGTACCTGGCCGCCGAGCGTCGGCCCGACATGCCCGAGGCCTGGCAGCTGCTGGGCCGCTGGTACTACCGCGTGGCGCACTACAACGTGCTGGAAAAGACATTCTCACGAATTTTTCTCGGGGGCTATCCGCAGGGTGCATCCACCAAAAAAGCGCTGGGCGCCCTCGAAAAGGCCCGCGAGCTCGACCCTACCCGCGTGCAGTACTGCTACGACCTGGCCCGCATCTACAAATACCAGGGCCAGCGTCGCCGCGCCATCACCGTGCTCCAAGAAGCCATCAAGCTGCCGACCTACACGAGCGAAGACCTAACCGTGAATCGCCTGTGCCAGCAGTTGCTCCCGCCGCTGTTGCGTGCCACCGCCCGCCGCGACCGCCTGCACGCTAGGATATACCGCAATCTGAAGCTCACCCCTAGCCAAGCCCCTGGCAACCCCTGAACAAGAATATGCCCGGCTACTTTCGCGGCCGGGCATGTTTTCTTGTGGAATTTACAGAGAGTTGGCTGAATGTCGCGCTAGGCGGTTGCCGCCGCGGCTTCCACCTGGCTAGGGTCTTGCTGCGGGCCTTTGTAATGGCTGCTTTCTTCCTCGGTAGTCGGTGGTTCAGGTACCCGGGGAGCCGCAACCAAGGGCTTTACTTCGGTGCCGTAGATATGGGCCAGGCCACGAAGGGCAGTGGAGTCATCGACTTGCAAATCCTTGAGCACGCCATCGGCGATGTCGTAGACGAGGCCGTGCAAGCGCGGGGGCTTGTCGCCGCGCATGGCGTTCTGGATGATGTTGGTTTTAGCCAGGTTACGCACCTGCTCAATCACGTTGAGCTCCACGAGGCGGCGCAGACGCTGCGGCTCGTCTTTGACGCCCAGCAGCTCGGCTTCGTGCAGGCGCACCACGTCGCGAATGTTGACCAGCCAGTTGTCGATGAGGCCGTATTGCTTGTTGGCCGCCGCGGCTGCCACCCCACCGCAGCCGTAGTGACCCACCACGAGGATATCCTGCACGCCCAACACTTCCACGGCGTATTGCAGCACGCTCAGTAGGTTCAAGTCGGTGTGCACGACCATGTTGGCGATGTTGCGGTGCACGAACATCTCGCCCGGGCCGGTGCCCGTGATGCCCGAGGCCGGTACCCGCGAGTCGGAGCAGCCGATAAACAAATAGCGCGGCTGCTGGCCAGTAGCCAAGCGCTTGAAGAACTCAGGGTCTTCGGCATTTTTGGTGGCCACCCACTGGCGATTATTGGCGAGGATGTCCTGAATGCCGTCGGTAATAATAGCTTGCTGAGCGTTGGACGCTGAATGTGCCATGAAATAGAAAAGAAGCGGAAGGATAGTCAACTAGCAGGGGTGGGGGACCAGACAAGTAATCTTGACTGGCACGACGATAATTCAGGGCAATTCTACGGAGGGGTAATTAAGCTCGGGTTAAAGTGAAATTAAAATGAAATTAAAGGAAGCAAAAATTTGATTATCAATAAAAAATAATTTCAAAAGCTAGCCAGTTATACAAGCCATTTGCCATGTTTCGGTAAGCGGACGCCAGATGAGCACGACAAATAGGGTAATTAGTGAAGGAATTGATTTTTAAGTAGCTTCTTAGCGGCAATAAAAGGTAAGTAAATAAATTTTATTTATAAATTCTTTTAATAATCCGGTCTACCGGTTGCTGGCCAGCGGTAATACCGGCCATTCGAGCCGCACTAGAGTTCCCTGGCCGGGCTCGCTGGCCATGTGCACTAAGCCGCCGTGCAGATTCATAATCTGGGCCGTGAGCGGCAGCCCGATGCCGTGTCCCGGCAGCGCCCGCACCGCGGCCGCCCGAAAAAACGGCACGAAGACCTGCGCCAGGTCGGCCGCGCTCAGGCCGGGGCCGTGGTCTTGCACCAATAGACGCAGGCGGTGTGGGCCGTGGGGCAGTAAGGTAGCCAGTACCGGCTCGGTAGCGCCGGCTGAATACTTACAGGCATTGTCGAGCACGTTGAGCAACGCTGCCAGCAGCAGGGCCTCGTTGCCGTGCACGGCGGGAGCAGCTTCCTCCCCCAACTCCAAATCGACGCGGCAGGTGGGATAGCGGCGTAGAATCTGCTCGTGGGCTTGCAGTAGCAATTCATCGAGGCGCACCGGGCGCATGGGCACCTGCGAGGGGTCGCCGGAGGCGCGGGCTATTTGCAGCAAGCCATTGGTGAGGCTGCTGAGTTGCCGGGCCGCGTCGAGGGTGCTCTGCAAAGTGCGGCGGTAATCGGGGGCGGGGCGCTCGGCGGGTAGCAGGGCCACTTCGAGCTCACCAATCAGGGCCGCGAGCGGCGTGCGCAGCTCGTGTGAGGCATCGCGCACAAACGTGCGCTGCCCGGCAAAGGCCGATTCCAGCCGGTCGAGCAGGCGATTGAAGCGCTGGGCCAAGCGACCCAGCTCATCGGCCCGGCCTTCGGCCTGCGTGAGGCGGCGGCTCAGGTCGGTCGCCGTGATGCCATCGACCTCGCCCACCATGCGTCGTAGCGGGTGCAGCGCCTGCCCGGCCAGCAGCCAGCCGCCCACGCTCATGAGTGCGGCGGCCGTCAGCAAGCCAAATAGAAGCACTTGGCGCAATACGATAAGCTGGCGGCGGCCTTCCTCATCGACCGAGGAGGCTACTACCACGAGCGGCCCCAGCCGCGCATCTTGGTACAGCAGGCCCACAGTTTCGTGAAAATGGGCCTCGGGCTCCAGAATGGCGCGTCCTTGCCGGCGCACTTCGGCCAGCCAAGTGGAGGGGAGGAGCGTGGCGGGTGGGCGCTGGCCCTCCCGAAATACCAGCCGGCCGCTCGCGTCGTACACCCGCCCTTCTTCGGCGGGCAGCGTGCGGTAGAGCTGGCGCAGATACTGCCGATAGGAAGCCGGCTGGCCGGTGCTGTTGCGAGCTTGGCCATCGGCGTAGGCGTGCCCCACTACCAGCGCCCGCCGAAACAGACTCTGAGTAAATTCTTCGCGCCGGGCCTGCTGGGTAACGAAATAAACTGCCAGCGCAAAGAGCACCAGCATAATCACCAGAATGGCCCCGAACTGGGCCGCCAGCCGCAGGCGAATGGACATGGATAATTTACAGGTGAGGAGGTGAGGAGGTGAGGAGGTGAGGAGGTGAGAAATGGCTATGGTTAAAACGTTGAGTGGAAGTGAGGAAGGAGCAAGTCACACCTTTTCTTCCTTTCACCCCCTCACTTCATCACTCCATCACCTCCTCACCCCCTCACTCCATCACCTCCTCACCCAACTTACCCCGTAATGCGCAATGCGTAGCCCATACCTACCAGGGTATGAATGAGCTTAGGCTCAAAGCCCTTATCCAGTTTCTTGCGCAAGAAATTGATGTAGACGTCAATGACATTAGAGCCGGTGTCGAAGCTTAAATCCCAGACGTGCTCCAGCAGATCGGCGCGGCTCACCACCCGGCCCTGGTGGCGCAACAGGTATTCGAGCAGAGCAAACTCGCGGGCCGTGAGCGTGATGAGCTGCCCGGCCCGCTCCACGCGCTTGGTGGTA
>CAJYVK010000114.1 GCA_913778455.1 uncultured Hymenobacter sp.
TGACCAAATCCGCCTTTTTTAACGTAGGCCAGAAAGGTGCACCTTTCGGGACTAGGCTAGGTATCGACGGTATCAGCTTTACCAACACGTGTTCATCTGGCTCTTACCTTGTCTGGCATGAAGTCAACTACTGGGCCTCTTCCTAACTACCCGCTTTCCCCCCTAGCGCGGGCCGGCGTGCTGGTGCGCCCGCTGGCCGAAGCCGCTGGGGCGGCGGCGCACCCGGCGGGCCCGGCCCACCGCGATGCCCACTACCTGCTCGTGCTGCTCACAGCCGGCGAGCTGCACCTGACGCTGGACTTCGAGGCGTTCTCCCTCCGTGCGCCAGCCTTGCTACTGGTCAGTCCGGGGCAGGTGCATCAGTTGCGGGGGGCCACGACTCCCCAGGGCTGGGGCGCCAGCTTCGAGCCGAGCTTGGTGGCCGAAGACGTGCGCACGCTACTCGAACAGGGGCTCCGGCAGCCGCTACCCCTAACCGCCCACCCCGCCTTGCAGGCGCGGGCCACGACCCTGTTGGCCTTATTAGCCGACTGCCAGCAGGATGCCGCACCCGGGCCTGCGCTCGGCCCCGCCCTACAAGCGCTGCTAGCCGCGCTGCTACACCTGCTGGTGGGGGTACTGTCCCCGCCCACTGCGACGGCTGGGGCAGGCACTACCCGCGGGCAAGAACTGCTCGCGGGCTTCTACCAGCTGTTGCGCCAGCATTTTGCGACCTGGAAGCAGCCGGCCCGCTACGCAGCTGCCCTGGCCGTGACGCCTTCCCACCTCAATGACACGGTGAAAGACCTCAGTGGCCAGTCAGTAAGCCAGCACCTGCAAGCGCGCCTTATACTCGAAGCCAAGCGCCTGCTCTACTATTCTGACCAACCCGTCAAGCAGGTGGGCTACGCGCTAGGCTACGACGAGCCCGTGTATTTCGGTAAGCTCTTCAAGAAAGTGACTGGCCTCACGCCGCAGCAGTTTCGGCACACTATCCGCGAATAGGACTAGCGTTCCCGGCCTTGAGCCTACTTTCTAGGGGAAAAGGCCCGTGAACTTTGCGCCTATACTTCACCCCGCCTTTCGCCATGCTTGCTGCCTCCGAAATAGCCGCTATCCACGCCACCGTGCGCGCCGCCGGCGACCAGTTTCTACCCGATTTCCGCCACCTGCCCGTGCCGCAAACCATGCCTGAGCTACAAGCCCGGCTCACCGACATTGAGGCGCGGTGTATGGCCGCCTTGCAAGGTCCCCTAGAGGCGGCTTTCCCCGCCATCCCCTGGCTAGCCGCCGACGAGTTTGGCCTATCGGCCGAAGCGGCCGAGCTGCCAGCCGAGTACTGGCTCTGCGATGCTATGGACGGGGCTATCCAGTACGCGCAGCAGCTGCCGGGCTGGACCATCAATCTGGTGCTGATGCGCCAGAATGAGCCCGCGTTCGCGGTTATTTACGACCCGCTGGCACAAGAGCTGTTCTGGGCTCAGGCCGGGGCGGGGGCCTTCGTGAACGAAACGCCGCTACGCCCCAGTACCAAGCGCGAGCCAGGCGTGATGGTGGCCGTATTTGAGCACACCCACGGCCTGGAGGAGGATGTGGCCCTGCGCCAGCGCGTGAGCGAGGCCCTAGCTATCCTGCTGGGCACCTACGGGATAGTGCGCAACTACGGCCCCCACGGGTTACAATTGGCATACATCGGGGCTGGCCGGCTCGATGTGTTTCTACAAGTGGGCCGCGACCTGGAAAACTGGCTGCCCGGCCTGCTCATTGCCCGCGAGGCGGGGGCTGACGTGCTGACGGCTGACGGCCAGCCTTGGCACTGGGCCGCCGATAGCCTGCTCGTGACTGCCCCGGGTCTGGGAACCACCTTCGCGCCTGCCCACCTACCGGCTTAGCAAGCCGCTCAAGTCCAAACGCTATGCGCATCACCATCATTGGCGCCTCGTCGGGGGTAGGGCTACTGGCCGTGCAGCAAGCCCTGGCCCAGGGCCACCACGTTACGACCCTCTCGCGCACCGTCGCCACGCTGCCCGAGCACCCCCAACTGACGAAAGTCACGGGCAGCGCTACCGCTGCCGCCGACCTGCGCCGCGTCCTGCCGGGGGCCGAGGCCGTGCTCATTACGGTCGGGACCGCGAAGAAGAACGCAACCCCCCTCTTCACCGATACCGCGCGCGCCTTGCTCGAAGCTACGGCCGACGCGCCGCTGGCAGCCCCCGTGTTAGTCCTAACGGGCTTCGGAGCCGGGGCCAGCGCAGGCTATCTAAGCTGGTGGATGCGCCTGGCCATCCGCTGGTTCATGCAGCCGGAGTATGACAACAAAACCCAGCTGGAAGAGTTGCTGGCTGCCAGCACCTTGCGCTGGGAACTAGTGCGGCCGGGCATGCTCACTAACGGCCCGCTGGCTCCTTATCAGGTACTACCCGACCTGACGCCGGGCATGCATGTCGGCCGCATCAGCCGGGCCAGCGTGGCTGATTTTCTCCTGCGCCAGGCCCAGCACCCGACGCTGCTACACCGCTACCCCGCCCTCACGAGCTAACCTTAAGTCTCGCGTAGCAGTCGAAAAATTGCGATAAGGGTCTTGCTAGCTCGCCAACCAGTGCTGAGAAGGTACGCAATGATTGAATAGAAGGAAGAAAAGGCAGCTACAACTAAGCTAGTCATTTCCTCTTTTTGTTCAATTACATAAGGCGTGTTCGAGGACAAGTCTGGCTAAAATACTAATGGGTTCCAAGCGCTAGGTAAATGAACGCTACTTCCTGAGTCGAGTTAGGCAAGATGCTCAGTAGATGTAGCATCCGGACAAAGTTTTAACCAAGGCCACTATTTAGACGGCACGCAGCCCGGTTTTACCGCCGGAGCTGCGTGCCGTTCGTGTGTCGGGGCTGCACCTCACCAGCGAATTCCAACCATTCGTCAACTTTCTACCCAAGCGGTTTATAGCCCGGATAGGTTTGTAGCGTCAAATCACGGTTTGGCAAGTTCACGTCCGGGCCGGTCGGCCTGGGGTGCCACGCTATTTCCCCGCGATGCTCAGCGCCTATTCCTGGGGCCAGTTTGGCCTTTTCGTTCTGGTTGTGGTTGTTCTCTACTACCTGGTGGTGGGCCTGCTCTACTACCGCTTAGAACTCACGGGCCTGCTGACGCCGGGCAAAAAGATGGCTGGTGCCCAGCTCGCCGGCGCGGCCGGCAGCGCGGTGACACCCCCTTCGCTGGTGCGCCCCACCTCGGCCTTCGTGAAGGCCACGCCCGCAGCCACCGAAGCCCGGGCAGAAGCCGATAACGCGGAAAGCCCCGAGACCGGGGCGGACCAGAACCTGCCGGCGGCGGCCGAGCCGCTGGTCAGCGGGGCGCTGCCCGAGTCTACCGGCACGGCCACTGGCCACGACGAAAGCACCAGTGACGATACCCCGATGGACACGGCGGCAACTGCAGGCGACGCGGCCCAGGCCCTGGACGAAAACCGCACGGAAGAAGCTGACCAGGCCGATGCGCACCTAGCGGCCCTCGTGCGGCGCGAAGCGCACCAGCTTACACCCGATACATCGGATGCGGAGGCAGCCGCGGCCGGGGCCCTGGAACCCGAAACGGTGCAGTTACCCCTAGCAGTGGCCAGCTACGAGCCCCTGGCCACGTTCGAGGAGCCGGTGGCCTCGCGGCTGGACATTGCCCCGGTGGGCTTACCCAAGCTAGTAGCCGCCGCTTCGGTCGCCGAATACCTGACCCTGCTGCAAACCGGTCAGCAGCCTACGCCGCCGGTCGAACTGGCCGGCACTACCCTAGCCGAGCAAATGGCCCAGCAGATGGCCCTCAACCACGCCGAGCTGGATGACCTCTTCGGCCCCGACGATGAGTAGCGCGGCCTTCTTTCTCCCTAATCATTGATTTCCGACTCCTTTTTCTTTGCCATGACTAAGAAACCTTTCGTTACCTCGTTGGCCCTCGTGGTCCTGCTATTCAGCTCGCAACTACTTTACGCCCAGACCGGGGGCGGCAACGGCACGGCCGGCATTCAGGATGCGACCACCCAGGTCACCAGCTACTTCGACCCGCTCACCAAGCTCATGTACGCCATCGGCGCGGTGCTGGGCCTGGTGGGAGCCATCAAGGTGTATGGCAAATGGAACTCCGGCGACCAGGACACCCAGAAAACGGCCGTGTCGTGGTTTGGCTCGATGATTTTCCTGGTCATCGTGGCCACGGTGGTGCGCTCCTTCTTCCTCTAAGCCGCTGCCATGCCCATCTACGACCTCAATCGCGGCATCAACAAGCCCGTCGAATTCAAGGGGCTGGTGGGCAGCAACATCTACTTTCTGGCCGCCGGCATCGGACTGGTGTTCAGCCTGTTCGTGACCTGCTACCTGCTGGGCCTGCCGCTGGTGCTCACCGTGCTAGTCACCTTCCTGGCCTGGGGCGGCATGTGGGCCGGGGTCTTTGCCCTGAACCGGCGCTACGGCGAGCATGGACTGATGAAGGCCGCCGCCCGGCGCTCATCGCCCAAGTACATCACCAACCGGCACAGCCGCTTATTCCAACGCCTCAACGAGGACCCGACCAGCCGCGCCTAGCGGCTGGTTTGGGTGCTTTCCCGCTTATGAGCAATAAGGTTCTGCCCTCCGTTTCCCTCGAATCCAAGCAGCCCATCTACAAGGTGGAGAAGGATTGCCTCATCTCGAAGAATGCGGACGTGACGGTGGCGTTTCGGCTGGATTTGCCGGAAATCTTCACCCTCTCGCGGGAGGACTACGCCCAGCTGCAGGCCGCCTTCGTGAAAGCCGTGCGCCTGCTGCCCGACCACTGCGTGGTGCATAAGCAGGACTGGTACGTGGAGGACAAGTACGCCCCCGGCTTCGAGGCTGAGCGCACGCTGCTTTCCTCGGCCTACGAGCGCCACTTCAACGAGCGGCCTTTCCTGAACCACTTCTGCTACCTCTACATCACTAAAACCTCGTCGGAGCGACCCAACTGGGGCAGCACCTCGGGGCTGCTGGCCCGGCGCAACATCGTGCCCAAGGACATGCTCGATACGAAAGTGCTGGAGAGTTTTTTTGATAACGTGGGCCAGTTCGTGCGCACGCTGGAAGGGGTAGGGCCCACCAATGCGCCCTACATCCGCTCGCACCGGCTCACCTCGGATGAGCTGGCCGGCACGCAGGAAAAGGCCGGGCTGCTGGAAAAGTACTTGGCTCTGGACCTGTCTGACCAAGCCCTGCAGGTGGACCTGGATTTGACCGAAGGGCTGAAAGTGGGAGCGGAGTTCTGCCAGATGTTCTCGGTGGCCAACCTCGATGACCTGCCCACCTCGGTGGAAACCGACATTCGCTACGAGCAATACAGCACCGAATACTCGGACTTCCCCATTTCGTTTGCCGCGCCGCTGGGGCTGCTGCTGGCCGCCAACCACATCCTGAACCAGTACGTGTTTCTGGATAACACCCAGAAGACGGTCAAAACCTTCGAGCAGAAGAAGGACCGGCTCAACTCGCTCTCGCTCTACTCGCGGCAGAACGCCATCAATTTCGAGTACTACAATGCCTTCCTCAACGAGCTGATTGCCCACAAGCGCCGCCCGGTGCGGGTGCATTGCAACGTGCTCACCTGGGGCCGGCACGAGGAGGAGTTGACCGAGGTGCGCAAGCTGGTAAATGCCGCCTTCAACGCCATGAACTGCAAGCCGCGGCAGAACACCGTGGACATCGCCGCGCTCTACTGGGGCGGCATTCCGGGCAATGCAGGCGACTTTCCCTCGGAGGAAACCTTCTACACCTTCATCGAGCAGGGCGTCTGCTTCTGGGCCTCCGAAACCAACTATCGCAGCACCGGGGCCACCAAAGGCATCAAGCTTTCTGACCGCCTCACGGGCAAGCCCGTGCTGGTGGACATTTCGGATGAGCCGATGAAGAAGCAAATCATCTTCAACCGCAACAAGTTTGTGCTCGGGCCCTCGGGCTCGGGCAAGTCGTTTTTCACCAACCACATGGTGCGCCAATACTACGAGCAGGGCGCGCACGTGCTGCTGGTGGATACCGGCAACTCCTACAAGGGCCTCTGCGAGCTGGTGGGCGGGGTGTATTTCACCTACGAGGAGGACGACCCGATTGCCTTCAACCCCTTCCTGATTTCGGGCAAGCTGGACGTCGAGAAGAAGGAATCCATCAAAACGCTGCTGCAGGCGCTTTGGAAAAAGGACGATGAAAGCGTGAGCCAGTCGGAGTACGTGTCGCTCTCCACAGCTGTGAGTCTGTACTATGTAATGCTGGAAGCCAACGCGCTTATCAAGCCGAGCTTCAATACGTTCTACGAGTTTGTTAAAGGACCTTATCGCAAGATTCTGGAGGAGGAAAAGGTCCGCGAGAAGGATTTCGACATCGATAACTTCATCTACGTGCTCAAGCCTTACTACCGGGGCGGCGAGTACGACTACCTGCTGAACTCCGAGAAAGAGCTGGACCTGGTGCAGGCGCCCTTCATCGTGTTCGAGCTGGACAACATCAAGGACCACCCCATTCTGTTTCCGGTGGTCACGCTCATCATCATGGAAACCTTCATCTCCAAGATGCGCAAGCTGAAAGGGGTCCGGAAGATGATTCTGATTGAGGAGGCCTGGAAGGCACTGACCACGCCCGGTATGGCGGCCTACATCAAGTATCTCTTTAAGACGGTGCGCAAGTTTTTCGGCGAGGCCATCGTGGTGACGCAGGAAATCGACGACATCATCGGCAACGAGATTGTCAAGGATGCCATCATCAACAACTCGGACTGCAAGATTCTGCTCGACCAGCGCAAGTTCATCAACCGCTTCGAGGAGATTCAGGCGCTGCTCTCGCTCACGCCCAAGGAAAAGGATTTGGTGCTGAGCATCAATCGCGACAACAAGGCCACGCGGGGCCGCTACACGGAAGTATTTATCAGCCTGGGCGGGGTCGTGTCGAAGGTGTACGCCATCGAGGTATCGAAGGAAGAATACGTGACTTACACCACCGAGGAAACCGAGAAAGTGCGGCTGTTCGAGAAGCTCAGGCAGACCGGCGACATGCCCACAGCCATCAAGCTCTTGGCCAACGAGCTGCGCGAAGGGTAGGGGACTTTAATCTGAACCAAAGGGAAAAATCATGAAGAAGACCATGCTTTTGCTATCTGGCCTGGCGGCTGCGCTCACCGGCTGTGGCTCCGACACAACTGCCACGGCAACAATGGCTTCGCAGGCGGCAGCGGAAGTAAAGGCCGCAGTGGTTCCGGCCTCGCCGGTGGCCGCGGCGGCCACCGCATTTGCCGATAGCCTGGCAGCGGCCCCGAAAGCCGAAAAAGCCGACGTGGCGGCCATCCGGGCCTACGCGCAGGCGGTGAACACCTGGGAGGCCAGCGGCCTGAACCCGGCGGTGAAGGAGCACCCGGTGGTGGCCGACATCTGGAAGCGCTACCGCTACGTGCTGCGCACGGTGGTGCGCTCACGCGGCCTCAAGCGCGTGCAGCCCGAAGACGTGGCCACCTGGAACGGCTTCACGCCGCAGTGCGAGGAAGCCATGAAAATGCTGCTGCCGCTCACCCAGGAGCCGGACGTGACGGCCACCCAGGCACTGCCCACGCTTCAGGCCGTGGAGTCCAGCATCGGGCGGGCGCGCTTCGCGGCCGAGCGCCACCTCATGTACTTGGAGCACCCCTACACGCGGACTCTGTAGGCGGGCCACTCGCCACTACTCTCCCTTCCCATGAAAACAAAGATTGGAATCCTTAGCCTGGGGCTGCTGGGCCTCAGCGCCTCGAAAGCGTCGGCCCAGTTGGTGGTGACGGCCCCGGTGCTGGAAGTGCAGAGCGGTGTGCAAACCGGCCTGCAAAACACCATGAAGGGCTTGGAAGCCGCGGCCAACAAACTGGTGGCGCTGGGCGTGAAGGAGCAGGAGCTCACCAAGACCTACTCGCTCAAGAACATGGAGCAGCACAAGGCGTGGTACGACGGGCTGCTGAAAGTGAGCAGCGCGGTGCGCAACTACCGCCGCGTGCGGGCCATCTACGCCAAACAAACCCAGATTATCTCGACCTACTCGACGGCCATCAACGTGCTGCGCACCTCGCGCTACATTACCCCGGCCCAGCTGACGGAGATGGTCACCATCTACACCAAGCTGCTGGCCGAGGGCGCCAACACGGTGTCGGACCTGACCACCATCACCAGCCCGGCCATGCTCAAGATGACCGACGCGGAGCGGATGGAATTCATCGATACGCTGGACGCCAAAATCACCGACCAGCTGGGCCTGGTCAACTACTTCACGCGGCGCAACATGATGGTATTGAAAACGGCCCAGCAGGTCGAGCAGGACCACCAAGCGCTGCTCAGCCTAATGGGCGGGCACTAACCTTTTCCTTTCCCGATGAAAACATTCACCACCACCTTGCTGCTAGGCCTGGGGCTGAGCGCGCGGCTGAGCTTTGCCCAGGCACCCGCCGTTATTTCCGCGCCCATCGCCGAATCCAGCTCGCGCAAGCAGATTGTGCACCAGGGCGTATCGACCACTTTGCTGGGCCGGGGCAAGGCCCTGGCCGGCGATATGCAGGTGGTGAGCGGCAAGATTAAGGGCATCGTGGACCAGACGCAGGCCCTGCACGCTCGGTGGTACAGTAGCCTGCTCCAGATTAGCGACGGGGTGCGCAACTACCGCCGGGTGCGGGAAATCTACGCCGCGCAGGCCTCGATGATTTCGCAGTTCAGCTCGGGCGTGGCCGACCTGCGCGGGCGCGGCCTCTCCGCGCGCCAGGTGACCGAAGCGGCGCAGGTGTACCAGGTGCTGCTGCAGGAAAACGTGGCCCTGATTGGCGAGCTGACTACCATCATGACCACCAACCGGGCCGAAATGACGGACCCGCAGCGCATCAAGTTTATCAACAAGATTGGCGACCGGATGCAGCAGCAGCAGTACCTGATGACCTACTACACCAATAAATGCCGCGCCGTGGCCCTCTCGCAGCAGCAGGCCATTCAGGACCGGGCGTCGGTGCTCACCCTGGTGGGCGCCAAGCAGTAGTCTTTCCCTTTTCCACCCGCTAGCCCCCTAATCCACCCGACTATGGAAATGAATTCCATTACCGCGCAGATGCTTCAGATGGAGCAGATGCTGAGCCGGCTCTATGATTCCATGCTGCCTTTGGTGGCGCAGTTCGTGACCCTGGGCCGGGCCGTGGGGGGCGTGGGGGCGCTCATTTTCATCAGCTCCCGGGTCTGGGGCCACATCGCCCGCGCCGAGCCCATCGACCTGTATCCGCTGCTGCGCCCGTTTCTGATTGGGCTGGCCATCCTGCTGTTTCCGCAGCTGTTGGGCGGCCTGCGCGGCATTACGGGCGCGCTGGCGTCGAGTACCGACTCGGTGCGCGTGGACCAGACCACCCAGATTACGGCCTTGCAGGACCAGAAAAAGGCCCTGCTGGCCGCCCGGCCCGAAAACAAGTACTTCGCCACCGACGAGGCCTACGAGAAGCGGCTCGACGAACTGGGCATGCTGAACATGGGCCAGCAGATGTCGCTCACCTTCGACAAGCTCAAGTACGACGTGAACCAGAACTTCCGGGAATGGATGAAGAACACGCTGGAGCTGTTCCACGTCGCGGCCCGGCTGCTCATCAACGTGCTGGCCACTTTCCTGCTCATCGTGCTCTCGGTGCTGGGGCCGCTCACCTTCGGGCTGGCCATCTTCCCGGGCTTCGGCAATTCCATTCCCAAGTGGCTGGGGCAGTTCATTACCATCAGCCTGTGGGTGCCGGTGGCCAACATCTTCGGGGCCATCATGGGGCAGTTTCAAATCATGATGCTGCAGGGCGACATCACGCGCCTGACTTCCAACCAGGGCGTGGACTCGGCCGACTTCGGCTACCTCGTGTTCCTGTGCATTGCCATCACGGGCTACCTGATTATTCCCTTCATCACCGACATGATGATTGCGGCTTCCGGGGCCGGCATGGCCGCCAGGGCCATGCAGTCGGCCATGAGTGGCGGGGCAGCTACTGCCGGCGCGGCGGCGGGGGCCGCCGGGCGCGCGGGCGCGGCGGGCGTGGCCGGCGCCGCTTCGGGGCTGGGGGCGGCCGTGGGCGCGGGCCAAGCCCTGGCTGGCGGCAAGGGCTCCGGCACCATGACGCGCGGTGAATCGGCGGGCCACCGGGCCGGCACGGCCGTGCGCGAGCGAGCGGCCAGCTTCGTCAACCGCCTGCGGGGCTAGCCCCAGCGGCGCGGGCTTTTCACTCTATTCCTTTTCCCATGTTCGCTTCCCTCAAAACCATCGACTCGGCTTTTCAGCAGGTCAAAACGCTGGCGCTGCTCTTCATTGTGGCGGTGCTGGTGCTGGCCGGCACCATTGCCTACTTCGCCTTTCAAACCACCAATGCGGCGGCCAACCGCATCTACGTGCTCGAAGGCGGGCAGCTGCTCACGGCCGGGGCGCGGGATGCCCGCGCCAACCGGCCGGTGGAGGCCCGGGCCCACGTCACGCGCTTTCACGAGCTGTTTTTCACCCTCGACCCCGACCAGAAGGCCATTGACAGCAACGTGAACAAGGCCCTGTACCTGGCTGATAATTCGGCGAAGCGGCAGTACGAGAACTTCAAGGAAAAGGGCTTTTACAACGACCTGATTGCCGCCAACATCAGCCTGGAAATGACCGTGGATAGTGTGGTGGTGACCAACTCGCGGCCGATGGTGGCGCGGTGCTACGGGCACCAGCGCGTCATCCGGGCCACCTCGGTTACTACCCGCAACTTCTTGTCCGAGTGCTCGCTGCGCGACGTGACCCGCTCGGAGAATAACCCCCACGGCTTCCTCATGGAGAACTGGCGGGTGCTCAAGAACGAGGACCTGACCACCCTTCCCCGCTAATTCTCCCGCACTATGGCAACGGCAACCAACGCGCCGCACGACGCGCAATTTCTACGCACCCGCAAGATGGCTACCTTCCTGCCGGTGGTGTGCGTGCCTTTTCTGGCCGTGATGTTCTTTCTGGGCGGGGGCGGCCAGGGCACGCCGGCGGCAACCCAGAACGCCGAAACCGGCTTCAACACCAACCTTCCCAAGGCTGAGAAGGGCACCATTACCAGCAGCAAACTCGAAGCCTACGCCAGCCCGGTCGATACCCTGCGCAACCGGGGCCTGGTCGATGCGCGGCTCGATACGGCCCCGGGCTCAGGCCTCTCTTACGCGGTGGGGGCCGATGGCAAAGCGGGCCCCAACGGCTCCGTCGACAAGTCGGTGGTCGAGGCCCAGCAGCAGCTCATTGCCGCCCAGCAGGCCCAGATGAACGGGGGCGTAGCGCCGGGCACCACGCCTCCCGCCACCACCGCCCCCGGCGCCCTCACCCCGCAGGAGCAGATGGAGCTGATGCGCAGCCAGCACGAGCGCGACCTAGCCGAGCAGAAAGCCCAGCTGCAGATGGCCGCGCTGCTGGCCCAGTCCAACAGCGCCGGTGGGGGAGCAGCGGCCCCGCACGCCGTGGCAACCGCGCCGAAAAAGAAGAAGCCTACCACCCGGCTGCGCGCCGTGGACGAGGACGCGGTGGTGTCGCGCCTGGGCTCCAACGGCCCCGGGCGCCGGCGCACGGCCTCTTTTCAGGGCTTTGATGCCGAAACCGGCACGGGCGGCGACGGCAACACGCTGCCGGCCGTCATCCACGAATCGCAGGAAGTGGTGAGCGGGTCGCTGGTGAAGATGCGCCTCACCGAGCCCGCCGTCATCAACGGGCACGCCCTGCCGGCCAACACCTTCATCTACGGCAAGTGCAGCCTGGCCGGCGAGCGGCTCAGCATCGCCATCGAAACCCTGAAATCGGGCAACAGCGTGTTTCCGGCGGCGCTGGAAGTGTACGACGTGGACGGGCTCGAAGGCCTGCACATTCCCGGGGCCATTACCCGCGACGCCGCCAAGCAGGCCGGCGCCGAGGGGCTGGGGGCGGCCGACATGCTGACGATGAGCGCCGACCCGGCCATGGCCGCGGCCGGCGTGGCCGTGAGCGCCGCGAAGGGCATCGGCCAGAAGAAAATTCGCCTAGTCAAGGTCCGGCTGAAGGCGGGTTACAACGTGATGCTCAAAGTAGACAAAGACTAATGATTCTCTCCCATGAAAACCACCCTATTCGCTACCAGCGCCCTCCTGCTTAGTCTGGCCGCCGCCCCGGTGCACGCCCAGACCTCGGCCGCCCGGATGCTGCAATACTCGGAAGCCAACAAGCTGCCCACCTATCCGCTCTACATCAGCGACCAGAAAACCACCCACCTAGTGTTTCCCTTTCCGGTCACCTACGTCGACCTGGGCAGTTCAGGCCTGATTGCGGCCAAGGCCACCGGGGCCGAAAACATCGTGCGGGTGAAAGCCGCTTCGGCCGGTTTCCCCGAGTCAAACATGACGGTGCTTACCTCGGACGGCAAGCTATACTCCTTCGTGGTGAACTACCAGCACGACCCGAAGGTACTCAGCCTCGACCTAGGCGCGGCCGGGTCGGCCTCGTCGGCGCCGGGCGAAGCCATCCTGTCGAACTCGCCCATCCCGCAGGGCAACCTGGATGCCTACTCCCGACAGGCGCTGGCGGCGGGCGGCACCGCAGCTAGCGAGAGCGCCAACCAGCTCAGCGTGCGCGCCGGCAGCGTGGGCTACAAGCAGGAAACCCTGTTTTTTCCGCTGCACGTGGCCAATAAGTCGAACGTGACCTACGATGTAGACTTCGTCAAATTCTACATTCAGGACAAGCAAGTGGCCAAGCGCACCGCCGAGCAGGCCTTGGAAATCACGCCCATCTACGTGTTCAACGGGGGCCTGAAAAAGATTGACGCCAAAGGCCAGCTCGAACAGGTTTATATCTTTAAGAAATTCACCATTCCTGAGCAAAAGCAGCTCATCATCGAGGTATACGAGAAGGGCGGCGGACGCAACGTCAAGCTCAAGCTCACCAACGCCGACCTGCTCCGGGCCCGGACGTTCAACTAGCCGCCCGACCACTGGGCCGCCGGGCCAACGCAACGAAAGCGCTTCGGGCTGCGTTGGCGGGGTAGTAAGCGTGAAGATTTAACCCGTGTTGGTATGCGTAGCTTCCTGATTTTCGCGGCGATTATCGCCTTCCTTTATTCGTCCTGGGCTCCGAGTTGGGGCAGTACTGCCGCTACCTGGAGCCTGGTGTTCTTCGGCTTGAGCAAGTTCTGGGGTCTCTCCAGCAAAGTCACGCCGCCCCGCCGCAACCCGTACAATCCCTACGAGCGTTACAAACCGTTCTAGGCGGCTTTCGTCGACTACAATTTAGGCCCCCGCTGCTTCGGCACGGGGGCTTTTTGCTGGCTGACTACCTCCCCTTGGTTTAGTACCGGCATGGTAAGTCGCTGCGTTACGATGGGCGGAAACAGCCGGTCGGGGCTGCGCTGCATCTGCTCCAGGCGCGTGGCGATGGCGGGCCAGCGGTAGCCCTTCATCTCGGGTTTCATGCTGAAGTCGACGTCCCCGTGGAAGGCCAGGGCGCGGGGCACTTCGGAAGAGGACGTGTTGAAGCGGCCCTCGTAAGCCTGGCGCATCTGGTTCAGCGTGAGCTTTTCGCTCAGTGCAGCCACGTCCACGAAGTCACGGAGCCGTTCCCCGCTCATTACCACGCCGGCCAGCTTCATGGCGCTCAGGTCTTCGAGCGAAGCCATGCGAATGTTGGAGCCGGGATAAAGCACGGCCGGTCGTATCAGCGGGAAGCCGTAGTTCACCACATCGGTTTTGACCTGGCCGATGACGCCCTGGATGGCGGCCTTGTCCCATTCCGGCTCCTGGGCCCGCATTCGCTGGAGCGCGCCGTCGGCCCGCATCTCATATTTGCTTATCAGCAGGTCCTTGATTTCGCCGTCAATCGGCGTGGGGCCGTCCGAAAAAAGGTCGAGGTCGCGGCTGCTACGGTGGCCCAGATGTAACGCCAAAGCCGTTCCCCCTACCAGGACGAACGGCTTCAGCAAGGGCTCCTGCATGAGCTGCGCTAGGAGTTGAAGGTTTGCGGTATCGACTGCTTGCGCTGGTAGCATCTAAGGGTTTCCTTTTCGATGTGGAAAAACTGGCACACGGCCGCAATGGCGGCATCCGACATATAGGGCACCGTTTCAACGATTTCCTGTACGCGGGGCCGGCCGTAGTATTCCAGCATGGCAGCCCAGTCTTCCTTGCTCCCGCGCTGAATGACGCGCTGCACGATGGTACGCGCCATGGCCTGCGGGTCGATGGTGTCGGGGTCTACGTCCCACAGCAGCGTTGGCAGGTGCTCGGCCAGCGGGGCCGGTACAACCTGCGGCTCGGTTGCCGGAGCCGTGACTTCGGGGGTAGGAGTTGTGCGCTTTTCCATTCTAACAGGAGATGAGTTTGGCCATCAGGCAAGCTGCTTACTACTACGGCTGGATTGAACCAAAGGGATAAAAAGCCCTATCACAGCCTGTCTATTTAAACAGCTTCGGGAGCCCTATAGTTGCGCTTAGCTGCCTGGTTTTGACTTAAAGCTTTGGCCCTTTCCGTTTCTGCCCGGGCATTTTTTGCGGCTGGGGCTCGACGTTTTTCTCCACTTGCCCCCTAGGCGGCTCCACCCCTGTCTGCGGCGCGGCCTTAAGCGGCGGCCCTGCTATTAGCAACACCACCGTAACCAGGGGAAGGGCCCGCAGCAGGCGGGCCACGCGCTGGCGCAGGCGGGCGTCTTCCATCTTGGCAGGCATTTCCTGCAGCAGCTCGGCCCCGGTTTTCAGAATGGCCAGCCGCGCCGGCTGCTCGGCATCGGGGTGCACCACACCGCGGGCAATCTGCACAATCTGCCTAGCCACCCCGGTGTGGCGGCCCCCGAGCAGAGCCCGCCAGATGGGTTCCTGGCTCTGCTGCACCTCGCGCATGGCGTCCACGCGCCGCAAAAACTCGGGCACGGCCACCGGCGCGGCCGGGGCCAGCACCAAGCCCGGGAGCGGCGTGGTAATCTGGTCGAAGAAGGCGCGGAGCGGCTGCAAATCCGTTTCCGGGTTGCCGGTGGGGCGCAAAATGGCGTAGTCGCGGACCTGGTTGTACTGCTTAGGGTGCGACTGCGCCACCAGGTTTACGTCGTAGCCGGCGTTTTCGGCCAGCATCTGAAACGCGGCGCCCAGGGTCCGGCCATTGCCTTCCCGGAAGGCATGGGCGTAGTTGTACTGGTCGAAATAATAGGCGGCGCGGGCCACGAACTGGTCTTTGTCCAGCCCCTGTAGAAAACGTTCGGCGGCCAGCATCTGCCCAATGGCATCCAGGTGGGCGGGCAGCTGCTGGTAGCTACCAAAGTACATGGTATCTTGGCCGGGGCTAGCCTTATCGGCCGAAGTTGACTTGGTGGCCTGAAACTCGCCCCAGGCGCGCGTCTCGCCGGCCCACTGGTACACGTCCTGAAACAGGTGGCGGTGCAGGGCCTGCAGGCCCTGGGCATTGTGGGGCGCTACCTGCACGTGGCCGGCTAGCACCTCCAGTAGGCGGAAGTGGAAGCGGTTGCCCTCGACCTCTGCCAGCTTGTCCTCATCATTGATGTTGAACTTGTTAATCAGGACACCGGTGTAGGGGTCGGTAAAACCGTCAGTCATAAGAGAAAGCCGCGGGAACTGGGTAGGCAAGCAAAACGCCCCACCAACTGGCAGGGCGTTAGCGAATAAATAGAAGGCTAAAGACTGGGCGATGTTAGTGCGATAAGGAGCGGGCCTTGGCCACGGCGGGCACCGGCCGCGGTGCCACTACCGCGATGCCATCGGCGCCGCGCGCAGGTGCCGGCGTCGGAGCCTGGGTCTGGGCCCGGTAGTGCGCATCGAGTTGCGCGTTCACCTCAGCCAGGCTCAGCTCCCCATTGATGTAGCGCTGGCTTAGCTGCTCGGCAAAGGGGCTCAGCTTGCGGTCCTGAGTCGCGTTCAGGGCGGCTACCCGGTCCGACAGCGCCTGGCGCTGCTCGCGGGTTGCTTCTTTGGGGCCGAATTTTACGAGGGTATCCATGCTGTTTTGCCTGAGTGGTCTACTACGGCAAACGAAAGTTAGGCAAAAATGTGCCAAACTGGGCTACTGCTTCGCCCCGGCCGCCTGCGCATCGGCCAGAGCCGCATCCAGCACCGTTTGCACGGGCACGGCCAGCAGCTCGGCCACCCGGAGCGCCTCGGCCACGGTGAGGCCAGAGGGGTCGGCTTCGCGCTGTTTGATGGTGCGGTAGGTCATTTGCAGGTGTTCCTGCAACTCGCGCTCGGTGAAGGAGTAGCGGCCGTGGCGCAGCAGGTAGCTGAACTGCTGGCCCGCCGGCGGGGTAGCACCGGGCGGAGCCGAGGGAGGGAATGGGGTTTTCATGCTCGCATTATAACGCTTCCCGGCATTACGGGAGGAGGAGCAGCAGGGCAATGTGCCACTACCCCGGGCGCGTGCCAGCGGGCGGCAGCCCGCCCGCTGGCACGGTGCTCAGGCCGCAAGCTGCAGCTGCATTTGGGTGCCGGGCGCGGCCAACTGCTCTGCCTCAGGTACTATCGAGCGCGTCTTCGCGGTGGCCGCTTTGGCCTGGCGGGCGCGGTAGGCGGCCATTTCGGGCCCGGGCAGCCACTGCTTGCCGGCGCAGGCCCGTAGGTTGAATTCCTGCCAGAGGTGCTCATCCCGGAAAATCAGGTGCACAGTTCCTTTTTTGAAGGCCCGGATTTCAAAGAACCGGCTGTACACCGTCCAAACCCCGTTCGGGTTGGGGTTCTGGTTGCCGTAGCGGTCAAGGGCCGTGTCGATACCCACGCAGGTATCGTAGTTTTCGCCCGTCAGGTAGCACATCACCCGGTCGATGTCGGCGTAGTCGTCGCGGCGGCTCCAGTTCACGCGGAAGCCCTTGCCGGAGAAGCTTTCCTCCACCGCGTAGGGCAGAATCACCTTGCGGTTTACCTTCCACTGCGAGTTGGTTACCCAGCCCTCCACGTGCAGGCGGTTTTCCTTGTGGTACTTGGTGAAGGTGTCGAACACCGATTCCACGGCCTGTTCCATGATGGTTTCGCGGTTGTCGAGCACCAGCGCCACCAGCTCGGCCACGGCCTCGTGGGTGAATTCCTGGTAGCCCTGGGCCTTGCTGAAGGCCGCGAAATTGCGGCGCACGTCGGCCGTCATCAGCTTCTGAATGTTCACCTTATCGAGCACCAGCCCCCAGATTTGCTGGTTCATCTCGTCGGCGAAGTTGTTGTAGCTCGTGCGCAGGCTGCCGCGCTCCAGGCTGGCCTCGGCCAGCTTGAGCACGTCCTGGTACTCGCTGCGCAGCAGGCTTTTGGCGTAGAACTTCATGCCCTCGCGGGCCTGCAGGTAGGCGGCGTATTGCGCTTTCAGGCCCTCGTATTCGGCCGCCATGTTGCCGATAACGTCGCGCGTGGCCACAGCATTGGCAAACAGGTTTTCATCCAGCTCCGGCCCCCGGCGGCCCCGGCTGGTGAACTCGAACGTGAGGCGGTCGGCCTTGGCGGGTTTGTGCAATCGGACCAAGCTTACCGCTACGTTGGTGGGACGCTCGGCCTCGGCAAACACGGCTCCCAGTGCCTCGCTCGTACCGTGGTCCTCGATGAGGCGGGCCAGCAGCTGCCGGGTTTCGGTGTAAGGGTTGGCCAGCGTTTCGGTGTTGAGCAGGCACACTACGTCGCCGCCGGCGGCTACCACGTCCCAGGCCTTGAGCAAATGCCGGTCGCCGTTGGAAAAGGGCGGGTTCATCACAATGAGGTCGAAAAAATGGTCGCCCCGGTAGTTGAGGAAGTCGTTGGCAATGACCTTGTAGCCCTTATCGTGCAACACGGCGCGCAGGTCGGGGTCGGCCTCACAGCAATACACGTTTTGCTTGCCGCTGCGGCTGTGGTAGTCCTCCCGGTCCAGCCAGGCCGTCAGCTCGTCCACGATGGCCCCGCTACCGGCGCTGGGCTCCAGAATGGTGAGCTTGCGCAGGGCCGCCGCGGCCGGGTTGTAGCGGCGGTACCGCTCGCTGCTCTGCTCCTCGTCGCCGGTGGGAGCGGGGTTGCAAAACGGGTCGAGCATGCGCTGAATGACGGCGGCCGGGGTAGGAAAGAATTCAGGATTTAGCATGACGCTCAAAAGGGCTAATGTGATAGTGAACAACCACTTGCTTATCCTATTAAACGCAACTTCAGGCATTTTTGTTGCTAAAAAGACAACAATATTTAGCTAAAATCAATGTGTCGTTTTGACTGCGCTAACTCCTTCTTCCCCCTTGTTCCTTATAAAAAAGCTGCCGGCGGTACGCCGGCTCAAACACTCCGCTGGCGGTACCGGCCCTTGCCGGTTCGGCCAGCAGCCAATAAAAAGGGGGGGGCCCGGCCAGGGCTGCAAAGCGCACCGGGAGCGGGGCCCCCCCTGTTTATTGGCTGCTGGCCGAACCGGCAAGGGCCGGTACCGCCAGCGGAGTGTTTGAGCCGGCGTACCGCCGGCAGCTTTTTTA
>CAJYVK010000115.1 GCA_913778455.1 uncultured Hymenobacter sp.
GCCGCTGCTGCGCTTGCGTGATATCGGCCAGGGTTGTGAGGTTCATTGGGTCTTTAGGGTATGAGGGTGGGAGGGTAGGAGGGTGTGGGGGTGGGGGTGGGAGGGGAAATTATTCAGGACGTACCTATTCAATACTGATGGTCATGCTCATTCGGGGTCTGCCTGCGAAGCAGCTACTCACGCTTAAAAGAGCCGTTCCAACCTGATAAGCTGCTTCGCGAGCTCAGCATGACGAATTAGGTTAAGAAAACGCTCCCTACTGCATCCCACCGGCAACCATCCCAACTCCTACCCTCACCCCCTCCTACCCTCACCCCCTAATAACTGCCCGCGAGGCTTCTGCGTTAGGGAGGCAGGCCCTTACTTTTGCGGTATGAACTTATTTTCTGAACTCGAAAACAGCATCCAGGTGCTGTACGCGGCTATCAACGCCGGCTTTGTCCAAGACACCAGCGTGGGCCAGCAGCAGGTTGGCAACTGGTACCAGGCCCTGAGCAGCAGCGACGAGCCCGCCGCCCGCGCCGTGGCCCAGGAACTGGACGTGCTCAACGGCCACATTCAGCGCAACGACGTGGGCGCGATGGGCGCTTCGCTCCAGAAGCTGGCCGACCTCACCTCGAAAGCCGTGCTGCCCCTGCACAGCTTCGGCGGCGTGGGCGACAAGGCCCGCGAGCTCAGCCAGAAACTGAACGCTGCCGGTGGCAACCTGCAAATCATTGCGCGTCAGCGCGCCGCTGGCACGGCTCCCACCCACTAGTAGCCCGCCCATACTCGGCCATGCCAAACGTCAGGTCCGGCTAGCCGGACCTGACGTTCTTTTTGCGCTAAAAAATCAAATTTATTTGCCGGTGCTACCGTAGCCACCGGCCCCGCGGGCGGTTTCGGCCAGCGCCTCGGCAGGCTGCCACTCGATAGTTTCGTGGCGAGCCACTACCAGTTGGGCAATGCGCTCCCCGTCGTGCACGGTAAACGGCTCGTTGGAAAGGTTAACGAGCAGCACCCGGATTTCCCCCCGGTAATCGGCATCAATGGTACCAGGGCTATTTACAATACCAATACCGTGCTTGAGGGCCAGCCCGCTACGGGGGCGCACCTGCGCTTCGTAGCCCACGGGCAGCGCAATGCTGAGGCCGGTGGGGACAAGCGTTCTTTCCAGCGGCCCGAGCGTGACGGGGCCGGCGGCGAGGTCAGCACGCAGGTCGAGGCCGGCGGCGTGGGCAGTCTGGTACTCCGGCAAAGGATGCCGGGAGGAGTTGATAACGGGAACGGTCAGCATAAGGCCCGCAAAGGTAGGGCGGCGCTTTACGGGCCGCCAGCACCACTTCCCCCGAGCTTATTTTGGAACGCATCTTTGCCAGCCCGGTACTCTTAGCCGGTGTACTACCCACCTTATGCGCCACCGCTACCTGCTGCTTCTGCCCTGCCTAGCCACCGCCTTCAGTAGCCTGGCCCAAACCACTCAGCTCTCCATCAAGCCGCCGCTGACTACGGTGACGGTGTACTTGAACGGTACCGGGCTTGAACACCGGGCGCAACTAACGCTGGCGGCGGGCCTGAACCGGATAGTGGTCAATAATCTGTCGCGCTCCATGGACGAGCAGACTTTGGAGGTGCAGTTGGGTGACGGAGCCGAGCTGCTGTCGGTAAGCGACGAGGCTGATGAAGTAGCGCCCCCCGCACCACTGCATCCTTCGGCCGTGGATAGCCTGACCCGCACTGAGGCCAAAATCCGCACCACGGAAGCTGAGCTGCAAGGCTTGCAACAGGAAAAAGCCTTTTTACTGGCCAACCAAACCCTACCGACGGGCACGCAGGCCAACTGGAGCGCCGAAGTGCAGAAGGGAGCCGCGCTCATGCGCACCCGTTTGCCTGCTATTCAACTCGAAACCGCTCAACTTACCAAAGAGTTGGAGCTGTTGCGCGTACTGGCTGGGCAGCTAGACTCCCGCGCCACCGAAACCGGCGCTACTGGCCGTTGCGTGCTACTGGTCCAAGCTACCCGCCCGGGTTTAGTGCCGCTGACCGTTCACTACTACCAGATGAGCCGGCTGCCGTGGCTACCGCAGCTCGACATCCGGGCCACTGCCACGGGCCGGGAGCTAACATTTGTGCCGCATGGCTGGCTGGTCAATCGCACGGGCCTGGACTGGCAGCAGGTGCACCTGATACTTATGCGCCACTCGTTGGGCGAAGATGTATCGCGGCCGCAGTTGTCGCCCTGGGCACTAAACTTTAATGGGGACGACCATAATGGCGAAGGCCGCGTGGATCAATACGTGGTAAAAGGCACTGCCAAAGGCCGGCCCGCGCTGGTAGTTCAGAGCACCCGCTACGAAATACCGGGGCTGGTGACGCTAGCCATGCTCGGGCGCAGGCAAATCACCCTGCCGACAGTGCAGCTTACTGGTCAGCCCGAGTACCTTGCCATTCCGCGCCTCTCAGAAAGCGTCTTCTTACAAGCCAAAGTAACCGGCTGGGAGGGTATGCAGCTACCCGACAGAGCACGGGTGTATCGCCAGGGGGTGTATGTTGGTACCACCGATTTGGAAGGACGGGCCTACAACGACTCGCTAGAAGTCGCCCTCGGCCACGACGAGCAGCTGCTAGTCGGGCGGGCCAAGCTGGAGGACTTTAGTAGCAAAGTCGGACTCAGCGACAAGCGCCGCACCCGCCTGCTGTACGAACTCAATGTGCGCAACAATCATTCCGAGGCGGTACGAATTCGCATCCTCGACCAAGTACCCATTTCGGAGGAAAAAGAAATTACCGTGAAAGTGCTCGAAACCTCCGGCGCCCAGTTGGATGAGCGCAGTGGCAAGCTCACCTGGGTGCTTACCCTGGCCCCCGGGGCCAGCCAGCGTCTGCGCTTCGGCTTCCAGGTTGATTATCCGGAGGATAAGAAAGTGGAAATCATCAACCACCAGGTAAAAATATCCAACCCGAAATTCCGGTAAGCCCAGCGGGCTACTGGCATGAATAGCTAAAAAAAGGTCCGGCGGAAATCATTCCGCCGGACCTTTTTTTAGTTTGTAGTACTGCCTAGCCAGCTACAGCGCCGCCATCTCCTCGCGCACGAAGTCAGCCAATTGCCGCAGGTAGTCGGTACTGAAGTCGAAGCGGATGCCCGCTGCCGCGTACACCTCGCCGATGGGCACGGTGTAGCCCAACGACAGCGCCCGCTGGTAGCCCGCCAGCGCGGCGGCAGGGTCTTGCCGGAAATTGCGCCACACGGCAATGGCCCCGAGCTGCGCCATCGCGTACTCGATGTAGTAGAAGGGCACTTCGTAGAGGTGCAGCTGCTTCTGCCATAAATAGGGCCGAAACTGCTCCAGGCCGCTCCAGCTCACGGTGCGCTGGTTGAAATCCTGGAAAATCTCGATCCAGCGCTGGTGGCGCTGGGCTTCGGTATGGTCGGGATTTTCGTATATCCAGTGCTGAAACTTATCGATGGTCGCTACCCACGGGAAGGTTTCGAGCACACTTTCGAGGTGCGTCTTCTTGGCGCGCCGCAGCTCGGCAGGGTCGCTGAAAAACACGTCCCAGTGGTCCATGCTCATCAGCTCCATGCTCATGCTGGCCAGCTCGGCCACCTCGGATGGTGGATGCTTGTCGGCCGAAAGCGGCAGGCGGCGCGTGAGAAAGGAATGCACGGCGTGGCCACCCTCGTGCAGCATGGTTACCACGTCACGCAACGAAGATGTGGCATTCATAAAAATGAATGGCACCCCGGTTTCGTCGAGCGGGTAGTTGTAGCCGCCAGGAGCCTTGCCCTTGCGGCTTTCGAGGTCGAGATGCCCCATCTGGCGCATCGTGCGCAGGCAGTCGCCCAGGAAGGGATCGAGGCGCTGGAAAACGGTAATGGTCTTGTCGAGCAGCTCGGCTCCGGTCTGGAACGGGTGCAGCGGCGGCTGGCCGCTGGGGTCTACGTCGAGATCCCAGGGCCGCAGGGCGGGCAGCTTCAGGGCGGCGCGGCGAGCCTCATCAAACTCGTTGATGAGCGGCACTACGGTAGCCCCGATGGCCGAATGAAAGTTGAAGCAGTCTTCCGCCGTGTAGTCGAAGCGCCCGAGGGCGGCAAACATGTAGTCTCGGAAGTTAGCGAAGCCCGCGTTCAGCGCCACTTGGTGGCGCAGCTCCACCAGCTCCGTAAAGAGCTGGTCGAGCGGCTGGCTGTCTTGCAGGCGGCGGGCCTGAATGGCCCGCCACGCCTGCTCGCGCACGGGCCGGCTTAGGCTCTTGAGGCGGTCGGCGGCCCGGGGCAGCGTTAGCTCTTCACCGTCAAGGGTCACCGTCATGGCACCCACGGTGGCAGCATATTGCTGCTGCTTGGTCGAGATTTCCGTTTTGAGCGGAATATTCTCTTCCCGGTAAATTTCCGAGGCCCGGCGCACCGAGCGTAGAAATACGCCGTAGCGGGCTTGGTCGAGTTCGGGCAGATAGGGGCTGGCCAGCAGCTTTTCGTTGAGGGCGTGGTCGTAGGGCGCGGTGAGCGGCTCTACTTCCTGCACAAAAAACTGAAAAGCCTCGGCGCGGCTCTGGTCCTGGGTGTCGCAGGTCATGCGGATGTAGCGCCAGGCCAGGTCCTCGCTCAGCACCGACTCCAGCTCGGAGCGGTCGAGCAGCCAGCGCTCCAGCCCGGCGGCATCCGTGATGTCGCGGTGTTGCAGCTCCTGAAAAAAGGGCTCCAGCGCGGCCCAGTCGGTCACCTGGAAATCTTCGGGCAGGTAGTGGCGGGGGGGGCGAGAAGTATCGGTAGCCAGCGAAGAGGCCGGGGTAGCAAGCTCAGAAATCACCATAGTATACAAGTTACGTAAATAATTCGTAGCCGTCCGAATAGTTTCTGCTTTCTACCCCTAAACTCCGCCACGCCCCGCCGCTAGCTGCTAGCTATCAGCCGATTTCAATTACCACGTCGGCCGTCAGCGGATGAGCTACGCAGGTCAAAATGTAACCTTTAGCCAATTCGGCGTCCGACAACCCCTCGCGCTCGTCGAGGTGCACCTTGCCGCTGAGGCACTTGCCCCGGCAGGCCGTGCACACGCCCGCCTGGCACGAGTAAGGCAGGTCAATGTCCTGGTCGAGGGCGGCGTCGAGAATGTTGGTTTTGGCGGGCACAACGACTTTATATTCACTGCCTTCGTAGTGAATAGTAATCGTACGCTCGGTTATGGGGCCGTCGTCAGTACCAGCCAAGGCGTCGCCGTGCGCGTCGCCGGCCTCGGCCGCATCGGCAGCGGCCAGGAAGCTTTCGCGGTGTACGCGGCCGCCGGGGACGTTAAGCAGCTCCAAGGCCGCCTGGGCTTCGGTCATTAGGCCCTCCGGTCCGCAGATGTAGTATTCGGCCTGCGGGGCCGGAAACTGGTGGCGTTGCTCCAGCACGCGCAGGATGGTCGTGCGGTTGAGACGACCAGTGTGCTGGTGCGGACCGGTGGCGTGCAGCGGCTGGCTATACACGTGCTCTACTTGCAGGCGTCCCTGGCTGCTAGATTCCAAGTCGGCGAGCTGCTGCCGGAAGATGACCGTTTCTTCATTACGGTTGCCGTAGATGAGTAGCACGTGGCTCTGCGGCTCCTCGGCCAGCACGGCCTTGAGCATACTCATGAGGGGCGTGATGCCCGAGCCTGCCCCGATGAGCACGAGCGAGCGAGCCGCCTTGGGGCTGGGCTGCACGGTAAAGTTGCCCAGCGGCGGCAGCACTTCGTATTGCTGCCCCACCTTCACGTTGTCAAGCAGGTAGTTACTCACCAGACCGCCCACCACGCGCTTTACCGTCACCGCCAGGCGCGGGGCCTCGGCGGGCGTGCTGCTGAGCGAGTAGGCACGGCGCTCGGGGCGGCCGCCGGCCGGGTTGCAGGGCACGAGCAGCGTCAAAAACTGACCAGGCTTGCTGGGCACGGCCTGGCCGTCGGGCCGCTGGAGGTGAATGGTAACGGTATCAGGAGTTTCCTGGGTGAGGGCAACGACGGTGAGCGTCAAGTACGACGACATAAGAATAGGCTAGGTAAGGAAGGGCAAATTTACGGCAGCGGCGGTGGGTGAAGTTTCACGCGGCCCGCATTTCCGCTCCCCCCATCAATTACCGCCCCGGTCCTAGCTTCGCTCCCGATGACTGATCTACCTACCCTGCTTGCCCGCCACCAGCCCAATTTTGCCGCGGTACTGCCCTCCTATCAGCCTGGGCTTACCCGCGTAGCGCAACTCGATTTTACGGCTGCTAATCCGCTCCTGGCCCAGCCCGAGCGCCTGCGCGACACGCGGTTTTTCGACGCCGTCGTAGCCGAGATGCTGGCCGCGCAGCAGGCCTCCGTCGGCATCGGCGGTTACCTCGAAAACCGGGTTATCTACCGCCGCAGCCCGCATTTCGAGAATGAAGCCGAGCCCCGCTCGCTGCACTTGGGGGTAGATGTGTGGGTGCCCGCCGGCACGCCCGTGGCTTCCCCCCTACCCGCCACGGTGCACAGCCTGGCCGACAACAATAACTTCGGCGACTACGGCCCCACCGTCATTTTGCAACACGAGCTGGAAGGGATCGTCTTCTTCAGCCTTTACGGCCACCTCACCCGCACCGACCTCACGGGCCTGCAAGCCGGGCAGGCGCTGGCCGCCGGGCAGGTATTCGCCCACGTCGGTCCGCATCCCGAAAATGGCGACTGGCCGCCGCACCTGCATTTTCAGCTCATCGCCGACTTGCAGGGCCGCCAGGGCGACTTTCCCGGCGTAGCCGCCCCCAGCGAGTACGCCCACTGGGCCGCTCTGTGCCCCGACCCCATGCTGGTGCTATCTAATCGGCTGATGTAGTGTAAGCTGAAGCTTACACTATTTTTCCCGCTCTATCGTGTAGTTAATCAGCGTTTCGAGCGAGTTGCGCGCCTCCGACTCCGGGAACTCGCGCAGGATGGCCAGCGCCTCGTCGCGATAGCGCTCCATCGTCTTCACGGCGTAGTCGAGGCCGCCCGACTGCTTCACGAAGTCGATCACCTGCTGCACGCGGTCGCGGTGGCCGGCGTTGTTTTTTACGTTGAAGATAACGCGGCGCTTGTCGAGCCAGCTTGCCTGCTGCAAGGCGTAGATGAGCGGCAGCGTCATCTTTTTCTCTTTGATGTCGATGCCGACGGGCTTGCCAATTTCGGCCGTGCCGTAGTCGAAGAGGTCGTCCTTGATTTGAAAAGCCATGCCCACCTTCTCGCCAAAGAGTCGGGCCTTCTCGATGGTCGCCTTATCGGCCCCGGCCGCCGCCGCGCCCACGGCCGTGCACGAGGCAATGAGCGAGGCCGTTTTTTGGCGAATAATGTCGAAGTACACGTCTTCCGTGATGTCGAGGCGGCGGGCCTTCTCAATTTGCAGCAGTTCGCCCTCGCTGAGTTCCTTCACGGCGTTGCTCACGATTTTGAGCAGTTCAAAATCATCGTTTTCGAGCGACAGCAGCAGACCCCGGCTCAGCAGGTAATCGCCCACTAGTACGGCTATCTTATTTTTCCACAGCGCGTTGATGGAAAAAAATCCCCGGCGGTAGTTGCTCTCGTCCACTACGTCGTCGTGTACGAGAGTGGCCGTGTGCAATAGCTCGATGAGAGCTGCGCCGCGAAAGACGGCTTCGGGCAGCGGGCCGGCGGGATTGGCGGCGCTGGCGCGGGCGGTGAGAAATACGAACATGGGACGCACCTGCTTGCCTTTGCGGCGCACGATGTAGCCCATGATTTTATCGAGCAGCAGCACCCGGGTCTGCATCGACTGCCGAAATTTTACTTCAAACTCCGCCATCTCGGCAGCGATTGGAGCTTGTATTCGGTCGAGCTGGTTTGCCATGCGGGCGCAATAATACGGCAGCCGGGCCGCACTGCCTACCTTAGCCCCATGCCTACTACTGTTGAGTTCACGCTCACCGGCCCGACGCACGGCCGGCCGTTCGCCATCGATGCCACCTACCAGCCCACCGGCCAGCCCCAGCCGGTGGTAGTCTTCGTCCACGGATTCAAGGGGTTTAAGGATTGGGGTCATTTCGGGCTGCTAGCCCGGTTTTTTGCCGAGCAGGGCTTCGTCTTCGTCAAGCTCAACCTCTCGCACAATGGCGTAGTAGTGGGCGGCTCCGGCGATTTGGAAGACCTGGAAGCCTTCGGTAAGAATAATTTCAGCTTGGAGCTCGACGACCTCGGTCAACTGCTCGATGCCCTGCATACGTCGGGGGCCACGCCCCTGCCCGCCGACCTGCTCGACCTGCGCCGCCTCTACCTGGTGGGCCACAGCCGGGGCGGGGCACTAGTGCTACTCAAAGCGGCCGAAGACCCGCGCGTAGCGGCTGTGGCTACCTGGGCCGCCGTGGCCGACCTGCACCCGCGCTGGCCCGCCGCCGTGCTGGCCGAGTGGCAGCGCACTGGCGTGCATTACGTGCCCAACCTCCGCACCGGCCAGCAGCTACCGCTCTACTACCAGATTGCCGAAAATTTCCACCAGCACCGTGCCCGCCTCGACCTACCCGCCCTGATGCCGGGTCTGCGCCAGCCGTTGCTGCTCATCCACGGCGACCAGGATGAGACCGTACCGCTGGCCGCCGTGCAGCAGCTACAGGCCGGCCAGCCCGCCGCCGAGGTACTCGTGGTACCCGGCGCGGGCCACATGTTTGGCGGGGCGCACCCCTGGCCCGCGGCGGAGCTACCTCCGCAAGCACGGCTTATCGCAGAGCGCACGGCGGCCTTTTTCGCGGCCCACGCATGAGTACCCTGGCCTACCTGCTACTGGGCAGCAACCTCGGCGACCGGGCGGCCCGCCTGGCGCAGGCCCGCCGCGACCTGGCCGCAACGGCCGGCCGCCTCGTGGCTACGTCGGCGCTCTACGAAACGGCCGCCTGGGGTGTAGAAGACCAGCCAGGCTTTCTCAACCAGGTATTAGTTGTCGATACTGAGTTGGCTGCCCCTGCCCTACTGGCGGCCTGCTTGGCGGCGGAGCAGCAGCAAGGCCGCGAGCGCCTCGTCCGCTGGGCTGCGCGTACACTGGACGTGGATATTTTGCTCTTCGGACAAGAAATAGTGGCTACCCCCAGCCTCACGGTGCCCCACCCGGCCCTGCCGGAGCGACGCTTTGCCCTCGTACCACTGGCCGAGGTAGCGCCCCACTTGCTGCATCCGCAGTTACACCGCACTATCAGCCAACTGCTGGCCGACTGCCCCGACCCACTGGCGGTGACCAAAGTAGACTCGTAGAATAGCTTCCGGATTGTTAGTCTCGTCCAGCCGGAATGTAATACCAAGCTCCAGCTTGGTGAAGCGTCTGGCAAGCTATGTAGGGGCGCTCACCAACCGCCTCACCAAGCTGGAGCTTGGTGTTACTAAATCTACCCTAGCCGATGGTGGCGGCGGGCTCGATTTTCTTTACCAAGCCTTGCAGCACTTTGCCGGGGCCGCACTCTATGAAGTGGGTAGCCCCGTCACGGAACATAGCCTGCACGCTCTGCGTCCAGCGCACGGGCGCCGTGAGCTGGGCCAGCAGATTGGCCTTGATTTCGGCCGAGTCGGTGTGGGGCGCGGCGTCCACGTTCTGGTACACGGGACAGCGGGCGGGATGAAACGTCGTGCGCTCGATGGCTTCGGCCAGGGCCGACTGGGCCGACTGCATCAGCGGCGAGTGAAAGGCACCGCCGACGGGCAGCGGCAAGGCCCGCTTGGCCCCAGCAGCTTTCAGCACCTCGCAGGCTTTGGTTACGCCGGCGGTAGAGCCGGAAATAACGAGCTGGCCGGGGCAGTTGTAGTTGGCCGCTACTACAACATCGCCCTCGGCGGCTACTTGCTGGCAACCCTGTTCTACGGCGTCGTCGGCTAGGCCCAAAATGGCGGCCATGGTGCCGGGCTGCTCCTCGCAAGCGGCCTGCATGGCCTGGGCGCGGCGAGCCACCAGCGGCAAGGCATCGGCGAAGGAAAGTACGCCCGCCGCCACCAGCGCCGAGAACTCGCCCAGCGAGTGGCCGGCCACCATGCTGGGGACCAATTCGGGCCGCGCGACAAACTGCGCCACCGAGTGCACAAACACGGCGGGCTGGGTTACGTCGGTGCGGCGCAGGTCTTCGTCGCTGCCCTCAAACATGAGTTTGGTAAGGTTGAAGCCTAAGATGTCGTTGGCCTGGGTAAGCAAGGCCCGAGCGGCCTCGCTTTGCTCAAACAAGTCGCGGGCCATGCCCGGAAATTGCGAGCCCTGGCCCGGAAATACTACGGCCGTGTGGCTGGCCTCCGAAGAATGAGAAGGTGTCAAATCAGTAAAGGTTAAAGCGAATAATTGCTTGCCTACCCAGTAAGCCTGGCAAAATAAAGCCAAAAAAGCCGCCCGGGCGGGGCGGCTTTTTTACGAATAAGCGAAGAACCTGGCTTAGCGTATCAGTTCTACCCAACCCTTGTAGGTGCGGGTAGTCTTGGCAATATCGTCAAACTGCACTTCGGCTAGGTAATAGTAGATACCCCCGGAGGCCATGCCGCTTGTCGAGCTCTCGCCCGCCGCGCCACCACCGTTCCAGTTGATGTATGGGTCGCGGTCGCTCTCGTACACCTTGCGCCCCCAGCGGTTGAAAATCTGGATGTGGGTACGCAGAATGGGGCTGGTCGTCTTGGGTCGGAACAATTGGTTGTCCTTGTTGATACCGCCGGGCACGAAAACGTTGGGCAGGACGAAGAACAGGCAGTCGCTCTGGCACGCCTCGTTGCTCAGGCCGCTGCGCTGGCCCGAGGCCGCCACGGCCTGCACTTTGTAGCAGTAAGTAGCCCGGGGCCGGTTGCGGTCTACGTAAGTGAGCTGAGTAGTAGAGTCAATAAGCACGTAAGCGCCACCCGCCGCTTCGCTGCGGAATACGCGGTAGTACACGGCATTAGCCTCGCAGCCGGCTGGCGTATTGCCTACCGTCCAGCGCAGATTGTTTTGGTACGTCTGGTTGACGGGCAGGTACGATTGCAGGCTGGCCAGACTGTCGCAGTTCGTGATTTGCAGCGAGAGCACCGGGGTGCAAGGCACCGGCAGCAGGGTGACGCAGATTTGCTGGCTGTTGTTGAGCAGATTACTCAGGAAGCTGTAAGCAGGGTATTGCCCGTTCGTTTGCACGTAGTAGCAGTATTCCTGGCCCAGCACGAGGTTATTATCCTGATAAGAACCGCTGGTCGCGCCCGGCGTAGCCGTGGCTACTTGGTTGAACGTGCTGCTGCCGGGGTCGCGGCGGTAGATGCGCGTGGGCTGCCGGCTGTTATCCCAGGGCACGTTATAGGCCCAGTTCACCGTAATGCTACGCGTCAGGCCATTGGGGGCTAGGCTCGTCCGCACACTAGTAGCAGTAGGCGACTTTTCTTCCACCGTCTTCCCGCCATCGGTACTGGCAAATCTTAGCTCATAGGTATACTGGTTGGCCACTGTATTAAGGCCCCGGTCTACGTAAGTCGTATCGGTAATATTAGTAATGGGGGAGCCAACCTGCGTCAGGGTGCCATTGCCAATGCTGCGGTACAGCCTATACTCCGGCGAGACAAAAGCCCCCACGTTCGTTTTGGGTTGCGTCCACTTTACGGTTATCTGGCCGGTAGCCGTATTGGTTGTATTCACGTCCACGTTCGTGATCATGGCCGAGCGGCCGGTGAAGATCACGCAGGCCTCCTGGGAAGCTATGCTGGCCCCACCCGCTGGCCGCGGGAAAGTTGCGTAGATCCGGTAGCAGTAGGTTTTGCCCCGTACGAGACCTTGATTGTCAGAAAAGGAGGTAGCCGTGGCTGGCACCGTTCCTACCTGCGTGTAGCCAGCCGAAGGGGGAATACCCGTTTCGCATTTGCCAGGGTTAAAGCCCGATGGGTTTTCCTTACGGTAAATCAGGATCTGGCTGGCGTTCTGACAAACGTAGCTATTCCAGGTAAGTACGCTAACCAGACCACCGGGGGTGCCTGAAGGCGTAGCCTGTAAATTCTGAGGCGGGGGGCCCACCACCGTAATGCGGACTGGCCTGATGTCCACGAGCGCCGGCGTGTTCGGATTGGGGGCCGTATCCTGCGCCCGGAACACTACCACGTAGGGCTGGTCCGACACGTTGCTGCAATCCGTATTCCAGGTGAATACCCCACGCGCGGTAGTACCCGTTGTCGTCTGGCGGAAAGTAGCCGGCGGCAAAATGCCACTAAAGGCCGTCAGCGTTACGTTAGTGGCCGGCGAGTTGGTCCCCGAGCCATCGGTGGCCGTGGCATTGAGCGTTACCTGCTCACCCGCTATTACGCACAAGTCCGGGTCTACCGTGAGCGTAGGCGGTAGGTTCTGCGTTTGATTAATGATAATCTGCATGTCCCGGATAACCACTCCGATTCGGCGGAAGCCGTTAGCCGTACGTCGAAACTCTTCTACGTAAAATGCTATATTGTATATACCAGATACAGCAGGCGCGTTCCAGGTAATCTGCCCCGTATTCACATCCTGCGAGATAAAAGCTCGTTGGGATGGGTTGCCTACTGGCACCCCATTGTATGCTACCTGCATCGGCGTAGTACCGGGTGTAATGGATGGGTCGTCCGGGTATACATATCGGTCGCAGGTCGTCGGGGCTGGCTGGTTGGTCAAATTAGCCGTAACCGTCCCCCCGGCTACTTGCTGGCAGGTGCGCATATGATAGGCCAGCGAGTCGCCATCAGCATCGTAGCCCGCTGGGTTGTGCAAGAATACCTGTCCTACCGCCCCCACGTCGATGGCTGGGGCACGCAGCACGGGCGAATGGTTGCGCCCGTAAGCTGGATTGATGGTGATAGTAGTGCTAACGTAAAAAGTCTGGCTACTGGAGTTGGCCATATTTCGCACGTTCGCGTTGCGGTTTTCTCCAACGAAGCTCACCGTGTAGCTGCCCGGCGCTCCGAAGGTGTGTTCGAAGGTGTACGTGAAAATATCCGTAGCTCCTACGCGTAAAGTACTAGCCTTAGGAATATTATCCTGGCGAGTACCATCGCCAAAATAAATGGTAACCGTTGGCTGGTCCACCGGATTGGTATTGGTGCCTAAGCCATTGTCCCGGTAGAGGGTGAATTTAAAAAAGATGCGGTTAGGGTTGCCGTTGATCGTATCCACCTTCGCCTGAATGTCCCCCGCCCGGATGTGCGACGCCCACGCTGCATCTGGTCGCAGCCAGCCCAGCACCGACACTAGCACCGCCAACAGCCAAACCCTCCCCCCCCGATTCTTCCCAAAAGATAAAAGAAGTTGCATAATCTTCCTGTGTTGAAAAACAGCCCGCTACCGTAAAAATGAAGCCCCGCCCGCCTAAGTAACCACTCACCAACCCTTTTAGTGGCGGTTGGTTGTCCTAAAGTACGCAGCAAATGGGTTAACGGTAGCTACGCGGATTTGATTCAGGTAAGCAAGCCTTCGCGCACTCCCTGAGCTTAACCATTCTAAATAACACCTATGTTACGCACCTGCTTTGGGCTGAGCCTCCCCCGGCCCTACATTTGGACGTTATATATAAAAAATTTTGCAAGAATACAAATTTATTTAACAAATAAATATAAATTTTTTATTTATTTGCATAGTGTTACACTATGCCAGAGTACCTATTGGCAGCTAAGTACAGGATACGCAATAAAATCTGCTAACGCCAGATCTAAAGCAAGGTCGGTTTGATAAACAATAAATATTTAATTCGTAATTTTTAAAGCTTGACATGACCATAAAGAATGTATAGCTTTGAAAAACTTTTAAACCTTTTTCCAAAAACACATGAAGATCAAAATCTCTACCCTAGCTGTCGCATGCGCATGCTACTTGAGCTGTTGGAGCGCGACAGCGCAGAATCTTATTACGAACGCAAGTTTTGAGAATCGCAACAGGGTTCCGCAGAATGAAAGCAACATAGGACCCATTAGTTCTTTATATCCATACGATGACTTGCCAGACTGGGACTCCCCAACTTCTATCAATTCTTATTCTTACCCTCCGACCTTGTTGAGCAGTGATGCCACAGCTCAGAATAGCACGGCCTCTTACAACGTGACACCTCATACCGGAATTTCCGCCGTACGGCTGCTCCAGCATGACAACAACGGCGATCACATGTATGACCAGTTTGCTACGCAACAGCTAGCCCAACCCTTATTACCCTGCCACAGATATCAAGTTCAGTTTTGGGCTATCCGCCCAACGCCAAGTGCTCAGTACCATACTAAGCTGGCTTGCTACATTACCACTGCCAATCCGACCTACGACGCGTCACAGAATTCTTTGCTGCCGTCCCCAGGGAGCAAATTCATCTCCTCGGGCGATATACAACCAGCTCAAGGATGGACGCTGGTCTCGGGCATAATAACCATACCGGCAAATGAAACTAACAACCAGTGGTTCACTATTGGCTACGATCGTTCTAACCAGACGTATGACCCAAACCTTCCCAGTCCGTTCCCGGCAAGTCCGGCGATTAATTACATCGTCGACGATATCTCCCTTGTAGACTTAGGAGTTGCGCCACCGAGTCCACAACTACGACCAGCTAATTGGACTTGCGAAACGTATGGCAGCCGCGGGCCAGTACCGGTAGCCATAGACAATTATGATCCTAACTTAACTTATAGCATTACTACTACTAATAATATCACCAATTCCCCTCCCGGCATCCACTCTGAAACCACTCCTCAAGGCACAACGTGGTACTTCTATCTCCGTAGCACCCGTGCGGGGTCGAGTGGTAGAGTAACTGTTACTGCTAGTAATATCACTGCTACTAATTCTTGTGGCGGTGCTTCTTCCAGCAGTTTTAGCGCTTTTTCTCCCAATTGCCAACCCACCAGTGCCAGAACCATGGCATATCCTAACCCTGCCAACGAGTCTCTCACTCTGAATGAGAGCGCAGGCAGTGCCATCCTATATGATGGACAAGGACAAGAAGTTTTGAGAAGTAATGGCACCAACAAGCTCGACACGCGGTCATTACCCGCTGGATTGTACTATCTACGTACTCAGCAAAAAGGCGAACAAGTAAAGCAGACCATTCAGGTAGTGCACTAGGCCTGCTAGTATGAGTGGCCAACTGTCTGTTGGCATATAGTTTATTTGGCTGCTAACCCATTGATACACGTACACACTACGTGCATCAATGGGTTTAACCATTCTAAATAACGCCTATGTTACGCCCCTGCTTTGGGCTGAGCCTCCCCCCGGCCCTACCTTTGGGCGTTAAAAAAGGTCTTTTTTTCGGCTGAAATCTCTATGAACTGGTTTACAAAAACCTTTACCAGCAGCATCGGGCGCAAGATTATCATGTCCCTTACGGGCTTGTTTCTCTGCACCTTTCTCGTGGTGCACCTGATTGGCAACCTCCAGCTTTTCAAGCACGACGATGGGGTGGCCTTCAATACCTACTCACATTTCATGGGTACCAACCCGGTTATCCGCACCATTGAATTGGGCTTGATTCTGGGTTTTGGCTTCCACATCTACGAGGCCCTCATGCTGACGCTGCGCAATAAAAAGGCCCGCTCGCACGGCTACGCGCAGTGGGAAGCCAAGCAAAACTCGGAATGGACTTCGCGCAACATGGGTATCCTGGGCTCCATTATCCTCGTGTTCCTGATTGTGCACCTGTACAATTTCTTCTGGCGCGCCCGCTTCGGCACGTTGGACCAGGACATTAACCACAACGACGACCTGTACCGGGTAGTCGTTACTTCCTTCCACCAGTGGTGGTACGTAGCGCTGTACGTGGCTGCGCAGGCCAGCCTGGGCTATCACCTGTGGCACGGCTTCCGCTCGGGCTTTCAGACGCTGGGCCTGAACCACCGCAAGTACATGCCAATCATCAAGAACTTTGGCTACGCTTTCGCTGTCATCGTATCGGCCGGCTTCGCTTCCATGCCGCTCTACTTCCTGCTTTTCACCAACGAGCAGGGAGCCCTCGCGAGCAGCGCACCGGCCGTGCTGCACCAGCTCGCGCTGGCGTTCAACTAACCTCAGTTTCTTTATTATATGACACTGAATTCCAAAGCGCCCGAAGGCCCCCTGGCCGAGAAATGGGACAAGCATAAGTTCAACGTTAAGCTCGTCAACCCCGCCAACAAGCGTAAGTACGACGTAATTGTGGTGGGCACGGGCCTGGCCGGTGCTTCGGCGGCGGCGTCGCTGGCTGAGCTCGGCTACAACGTAAAGGCATTTACCTACCACGACTCGCCGCGCCGGGCGCACTCCATCGCGGCGCAGGGCGGCATTAACGCGGCCAAGAACTACCAGAACGACGGTGACTCGGTGTTCCGCCTGTTCTACGATACCATCAAGGGTGGCGACTACCGCGCCCGCGAAGCCAACGTGTACCGCCTGGCCCAGGTGTCGGTGAATATCATCGACCAGTGCGTGGCGCAGGGTGTGCCCTTCGCCCGTGAGTACGGTGGATTGTTGGCTAACCGCTCGTTTGGCGGTGCTCAGGTAAGCCGGACGTTCTACGCCCGGGGTCAGACCGGCCAGCAGCTGCTGTTGGGGGCCTACTCGGCCCTGAGCCGGCAGATTGCCTATGGGAAAGTGAAGATGTACACCCGCTCGGAAATGCTCGACGTGGTGGTAGTAGATGGCCACGCCCGCGGCATCGTGACGCGCAACCTCATCACCGGCGAAACCCAGACCCACGCGGCTCACGCCGTGGTACTGGCCACCGGCGGCTATGGCAACGTGTTCTACTTGAGCACCAACGCCATGTACTGCAACGTGACCGCTCCCTGGCGGGCACACAAGAAGGGCGCTTTCTTCGCCAACCCTTGCTTCACCCAGATTCACCCGACCTGCATCCCGGTATCGGGCGACTACCAGTCGAAGCTTACGCTGATGTCGGAGTCGCTGCGTAACGACGGCCGCGTGTGGGTACCCAAAACCAAGGAGATGGCCGAGCGCGTGCGCAAGGGCGAGGTGAAGCCGCAGGATATCCAGGAGGATGACCGCGACTACTTCCTCGAGCGCAAGTACCCCGCCTTCGGTAACCTCGTGCCCCGCGACGTAGCCTCGCGCAACGCCAAAATGATGTGCGACGAAGGCCGCGGCGTTGGCTCCTCAGGCCTGGCGGTATACCTCGACTTTGCCGACGTTATCAAGCGCACCAGCGCCGAGGCGGTCAGCCAGAAGTACGGTAACCTCTTCGAGATGTACGAGAAGATTACCGACGAGAACCCCTACCAGATGCCCATGCGCATCTACCCGGCGGTGCACTACACCATGGGCGGCCTGTGGGTTGACTACAACCTGCAAACCACCATCCCCGGCCTCTACGCCACGGGTGAGTGCAACTTCTCCGACCACGGCGCCAACCGCCTCGGGGCTTCGGCCCTTATGCAAGGGCTGGCCGACGGCTACTTCGTAATCCCGTACACCATCGGCGATTACCTGGCCAACACGCCGCCCAAGCCGGTAACGACCGACCACCCCGCCTTTGCCGAATCGAAGGCCGGCGTGCAGGCACGCGTGGAGCAACTGCTCAGCATCAAGGGCAATCGCACGCCCGATGAGTTTCACAAGGCGCTGGGCCACCTCATGTGGGAATACTGCGGCATGGCTCGCAATGCCGAGGGCCTCAAGTACGCGAAGGCGGAAATCGCTAAGCTGCGCAAGGAGTTCTGGCAGGATGTGAAAGTAGTCGGCAC
>CAJYVK010000116.1 GCA_913778455.1 uncultured Hymenobacter sp.
AACTGCCTTTTTTATTCCGTTGGCGGGTGAAGAAGCTGATTTTCACCTGCGCTGGTTTACGCCCACTTTCGAAATCGACTTGTGCGGGCACGCTACCCTGGCCAGCGCCCACGTGCTGTGGAACGAGCGCGGCTTTGCCAAGACCGAGATTACGTTTCACAGTAAAAGCGGCCTGCTGAAAGTGCGCCGCGAGGCCGACGGCCGCCTGGTACTCGATTTTCCGAGCCGTCCGCCGCGCCCGCTGGCCCCGGCCGAGTACCCGGCCGCGCTGCTGCGCTCGCTCGGCCCCGGTGCCGCCACCCCGCTGGCCGTGCTGGCCTCGCGCGATTTGGTGGTCGAGTTTGCCCACGCAGCCGAGGCCAGCACGGCCCGCGGGGTGGCGGCCCCGGGGCCGAGCGAGCGCCGCAGCGCGGCCGGGTGCTCGGCCGGGGCCAGCGGACGCGGCGGACGGCTCGGAAAATCGAGTACCAGGCGGCCGTCGGCCTCGCGGCGCACTTTCAGCAAGCCGCTTTTACTGTGAAACGTAATCTCGGGCTTGGCAAAGCCGCGCTCGTTCCACAGCACGTGGGCGCTGGCCAGGGTGGCGTGCCCGCACAAGTCAATCTCGAAGGTGGGCGTAAACCAGCGCAGGTGAAAATCAGCTTCTTCACCCGCCAACGGAATAAAAAAGGCAGTTTCGGCCAAGTTGTTTTCGGCCGCTATCTGCTGCATGGTTTCGGCGGGCAGCCACTCGGTGAGCGGGCACACGGCGGCGGGATTGCCGGTAAAAGGCCGGCGGGCAAAGGCATCGACCTGGTAGAGGGGAATTGTCATGGTAGGCAAAGGACGTGCGACTGACCGGTTTGGCTGCGGTTACGCCCCCGGCCAGGGCGCAAAAAAGCCCGGCCGGCGGACCGGACGGGCTTTTCTATCTTCGAAAGCGGCGAAAGTTGGTGGTACTTAAACCAGCGATACTTTAACGGCGTTAGGGCCTTTTTTGCCCTGGGCCACTTCAAACTGCACTTTGTCGTTCTCGCGAATCTCGTTGATGAGGTCGGTTACGTGCACGAATACGTCCTCGCCGGTGCTGTCTACTTTGATGAAGCCGAAGCCTTTGGTTTCGTTGAAGAATTTTACGGTTCCCGTCTGCATGATGCTAGAAGAAAAGGGGGTGAAAAAGCAAGCAGCAGCGAACCTATCTGACTAAGCAGCCCGTAGGCTGCGTAATGGTACTGAAACGGGGCAATTTGCCTTGAATTGCCTAAAGGTACTCCGCATTTGCTGCCCCGGCGGGCCAGGACCAACTTTCGAGCCGGCTGCCGGTAGTTAGGCTATCCTTTGCGCCCTCCTTTTTTCTTTCCTCATGACTACCGATTACCAACCCATTGACTGTAATTTCTACGACGAGCTGGAAGCCCTGGCCACCCGCAAAAAGCAAGTGTATTTGCAGTACTTCAACGATTTGCGCCAGCTGTGCCAGGGGCCAGCCACGCTCAAAACCTTTTTCGTGCGCGACCACGTCGAATACGCGCAGCTGGCCTCGGGCGAAGAAATCCGCCTCGACCACATTATTCGCATCGATGACAAAGCCGCGCCGGGCTTTGGCGAATATCCCGATTTTCGGTGTGGCTGCTAGCCCGTGGCCCCTACTTACGAGCGGCCTCACAAGCGCCGGACCTTGGGAGGCCCGGCGCCGGCGTAAACGGGAGAGCGGCGGGGCTTAGTGGTGGGCCAGCATATTCTTATCGCGCTGAATCTCGCGCTGGTCGCGCACCTTTTGCAAGCGCTCGCGAGCTAGCTCGCGCTTGTCCTGCGCCTGCTCTTGGTGCGCCAGTTTGGCTTCCTGGCGGTCGGCCTTGAGGTCGGCTTTGTTGGCGGCCAGTTTATCCACCGTTTTCTCGGCCGCGGCTTTGTCCTTGGCCAGGGTAGCCTCGTGGCGCTTGTAGGCCAATTCGTCTTTGTGCAGCGCGGTCTTATCGGTCTGGCACTGCTTGGTATCGCGGGCCAGCAGCTGACGGTCGTGCTCGCGGGTACCCAGATCCTTGGTTAGTTTCTCCCTGGCAGCGGTCAGGCTGGCTTTGGCGGTGGCCAGGGCTTGCTCGTCGGCGACCGTCTGGGTTTGGGAAGCGCCGGCTTTTACGTCAGCCCGCACTTTGGCAGCGTCGGCCTGCACGGTGCTGCGGTCGTTTTGCAGGGTTGTGCGGTCGGTGGCCAGGCTATGGTTATCACCTTTGAGCAAGGCGTTGTCGGTGTGCTCGTTGGCCCGGTCGAGCCTGAGGTTGGTACGGTCGAGGGCAATGTCACGGTGCCCGCGCTGCACGTCGGCACGCAACTCCCGCAGGGCCTTTTCCAGCGCCGTCACCCGCTTTTCTTCTGCCTTGATGGTGGCCTTGTCGGCGGTGATGTCGGCGTCGTCTTTGCGCAGGCTGGCCTGGGTACCAGCAATTTCGGCTTCCAGCTTGGCAATCTGCTCCTTGGTTTGCTGGAGATTGTGCTCATCCTGCTGCAAGGTCTGGGCCTGGCCGGCGTAGCTGCCGCAGCACACGAGGGCGGCCAAAATAATCTTCTTCATGAGCGAGGTCGGAAACGGGAGTGAATGAACAGAAAGGAAATCAGCATCGGCCGCCCGGACGGGCCAGCCGCCAGCTACCGACCGGCCGCAACGGCCGGTAGCCACCCACCAAGCCGTTGCGGCCGGCCTAGTCTGGGAGAGTGCCGCCCCACCGGCAGGCCGGCAGAGTAAGCACATCGGTTGGAGCGGGAGCCGCCGCCGGAGTTTAACCCTACCCCGGAAAATATTTCCACAAGTCCTTATTAATCAAAGCTTCATACAACTAATCAGTGCCCGTACAGACTGTAGCTGAGCGAGAAGCTGAAGTAGCTTTTGGGGCCGAAACCGGCGGCCTCGTCTTCGTGCGGCAGCTTGACGGGTAGCACGTAGTTGTAAGTGACGCCGCAGGTAACGTGGCCCACCCGCACTTTCACCGGCAGGGCCAGGTTCCAGCTCATGAGGCCAAAATTGGTTACTTCCTCGGTGATGGGCTGGCTGGCCGGGGCAGCGCCTTTCTTGGGCTTCTTCGCTTTAGAAGCTTCCGCCGCTTTTGCCGGAAAAACCTGGTAGCTGGTATTTTGGGTGCCGATGGTGGCCGACAGGCTGGGCAGCACGAAGAGCTTATCGATAAAGCCCAGGTGCTTCCAGGCGTGGTAGCCCGAGAGCGAGGGCAGCAGGCGGTGCCCGGTGTGGCCGCCCCCAAACAGTAAGGCATAGCTACTACCCAGGCTTACGGGGCCCACATCGTAGCTCAGCAGTAGCCCGGCCGTATTGCCCAGTATGGCGGGCCCGCTTTGACTATAGGCGTAGTGGTCGTACGATACGTTGTACAGTAGCTTGCTACCGAGCATATTGCCGTAGCCCAGCGAAAAATCGGTGAGCGTGTAGGTAGGCACCTCCTGGCTGTAGAAGCTGCCCGACACCCCCGCGTAGACCCCACTGCGGTGGTTGTAAGTCAGCGAGGGCGTGGTGATACTTTGCCGCACGCCGTAGTCGCGCCCCGCAAACAGCGCCCGCGTGGCATGGTCGAGCCGCAGCACCAGCTGCGAAGAAAGCCCCGCCGGCCGCACCGCCAGCGAGTCGGGGCGCGGCCCCCCGGGCGTTTGCCCACTGGCCCCGAGCGGGGCAGCCAGGCCGCAGCCCACTACAGTATTCAAACAAAGCAACCAGTTGGCTACCATGCGCATTGCTAGCAGAGAGGTGAGGGAGCTACCCCGCTGGCTTGTTGGCAACGCACCAGCCGCGGGCACTCCGTACCCGGTGAGATGCTGGAGATGGCATCGCGTTTAACTGAAGCGTTATGTTATGGGTAGCTGTTTGAGGGAGCCACACCATAACAGGGCATGGGGGCAGGAGGACAAGAGTTCGAAAGGCTTGAAACTATTCCCCTTCCTAAACTCCTACCCTCCTACCCCCATGCCCTGCTTTCTACGTCCAGTACTGCACCGGCGCGTTGGGAAACCGCCGCTGCCACTCACTATAAAACCACGCCTTGAGCTCCTTCATGGTCGGCAGGTCGTACACGTATTTAAGGCCGCCGAACTTATTGCGCTTCACGGCGCGGGTGCTTTCGTCGAGGTCGAGGCTCGTGTTGGGGTACCAGCCCAGCAGCACCTCCTTGGAGCCGGGCGTGAAGCGGTGGGTGATAAACTCCACGGTGAGGTCACAGTCGAAATCCAAGGCCGCTTGCAGGCGGTCGAAAAGCTGGCCGTAGTGCTGCTGCCAGTCGGGCAAGGGCATAATGGGGGCCAGCACCACGCCCACCGGATAGCCCCCGCCGCCCTGGGCCACCGGCAGGGCCAGCCGCCGCAACGCCTGAATGCGGGCCTCCACGCTGGCCGTCCCTCCTTCGAGCTGACGAGCCAGCGGCTCGGCGTTGAGCGAGGCGCGGGCGCGGGTATGGCCCCGGTGCGGCAGGCCCAGCAGGCTTTCTACGTGGTCGTACTTACTCACGAAGCGCAGGCGGGCACCCTCGCGACCGGCGAAGTAGCGCACCGTTTCGGCCAGCGCGCCGGTGAGGTGCTCGATGCCCAGCACGTCGGTGTAGCAGCTGGCCTCGAAACTCACGGGGCGGTCGGCCCGCTCGTACAGCTGGGTGTTGGTCAATAATTTGGGCAGGTTGGCGAAGGCGCGTACCACGGGCGGGCCGCTGAGGCTGCCGGCCAGGTAGCAGTACTGGCAGTGGGCAGGGCAGCCCTCGGCCAGGTTGAGCTGGTAGTCGGCCGAGGGCGGCGTGGGCTGGAGACGCAGCGCTCCGGCCGGGGCGTTGACCACGGCCAGGGTCGTTTTGGCGGCGCGGTAAGTGGCCCGCTCGTCTTCCCCGCGCAGGCCGGTGAGGCGGTTGCTCTTGAGCAATTCGATGGGCAGGTGCAGGGCCTGGGCGCGGGCCAGCATTTGCTGGCCGTAGTCTTCCTGCAAGGCATCGGGCGTGAAAAGCACGCGCTGGGGCAGCCACAGCTTGGCCCCGTGCGTGCGCGGGGCGGTCGGCTCGGCGGGGGCCAGCGGGCGGGCTACTTCGGGGGCGTTGAGGACGGGCAAAAAGAGGTCGGTCTGCATTAGTTACTCAACGCCAGCCGGCCTGTAATGGGTCGTTTTGAGACGGTTTTACCGACTATTTTTACCGCTTGCTTTCAGTCTTTTAGCCCGCCGTTATTTCTTTTTTCAATGCCCGACTCCCCTACCCTCACCGGCCCCTCGCCCGCCACGCGGCACCCCGTCAACGGCCACGAGCGGCTGGTATTTTTGAAGAATATCATCACCAATCCGCTCATCGAAGTGGGCGACTACACGTACTACGACGATTTTGAGGACGTGCGCAACTTCGAACGCAACGTCCTCTACCACTTCCCTTTTATTGGCGACAAGCTGCGTATCGGGCGCTTCTGCCAGATTGCCTCAGGGGTGAAATTCGTCATGAACGGCGGCAACCACCGCACCGACCTTTTTACGACCTATCCCTTCCCGGTTTTCGGCCAGGGCTGGGAGGCCGCCTTCGACCCAGCCACGTTTCCGAGCAAGGGCGACTTGGTGGTGGAAAATGACGTGTGGCTGGGCCACGACGCCCTGCTGATGCCCGGCGTGCGGGTGGGCAACGGGGCCATCGTGGCCACCCGGGCCGTGGTGACGCGCGACGTGCCCGACTACGCCATCGTGGCCGGCAACCCTGCCCAGGTAGTGCGGATGCGCTTCGACGAAACCACCGTAACCCGGCTGCTGGCCGTGGCGTGGTGGCACTGGGATGCCGCCAAAATCACCCGCCACCAGCAGACCATCTGTAGCCTCGATCTCGACGCGCTGGAGCGGGCAGTCTAGCTCGACTTTGCGTATAGCCGCGCATGACCGACGCGCCCCTCATTCTGACCCTGACCCTAGACGCAGCCAGCCAGGCTTTTTTCGACGCCCAGCGTCAACAATACTTTCCGCCCAAGCTCAATTACCTCGGCGCGCACCTCACACTATTTCACGCCCTGCCGGGAGCCGAAGAAGCCGCCATCGGCGACCACCTGGCCACCGTGGCGGCGGGCCAGCCGGGGCCGCTCCCCCTGGCCGTAACGGGCCTCAAATTCATGGGCCGGGGCGTGATGTACACGCTCGCCAATCCTGACCTGCCCGCCCTGCACCGCCGCTTGCAGCAGCAGTGGCAGCCCTGGCTATCGGCCCAGGACCAGCAGGGCCTGCGCCCCCACATCACGGTGCAGAACAAGGTAGAGCCCGCCGTAGCACGGCAGCTACTGGCCGATTTGGAAGCCGATTTTCAGCCCTTTGAGGTTCAGGGAACCGGGCTGGCGCTCTGGGCCTACCGCGGTGGACCGTGGGAGGCAAAGCGGGCGTTTCCGTTTGGTACGATGGGGTGAGGAGGAAATAAAGCGGCAGGCATGAAGAAATCAGTTGCTTTTTTTCTACGTCACCTCATCACCACCTCACCTCATCACTCTCATATTAGCGGAGACGTAGTGCTCGCAGCCAAAAACTCGCTTAGCAGGGGCTGGGTGGTCGTGCCGGCGCTGGCCGTTACGAGCTGCGGGGGCGTGAGATAGCCCGCCAGCTCGCGGAAGTTGCCGGGCGGCGGGGGCGCGAAGCTCATGTGCCAGCCCGCATACTCGCGCCGGGTTAGCCAGCCATTGGCCAACTCTTCGAAGCGGCCGTGGCGCGGGTCGGCCACGATGCGGGCGTATAGCTCGCGCACGGCCGCCGGGCCGCCCTCCAGCACCTGCATGAACCGACCGCCGCCGTACATGAGCACGCCCGTAATCCCGGCCTGCTCGTTAAAGCCACGCGCCTGCTTTAGCAGTTTTAGTAAGTCTGCCGCGCCAAAATTGGCATTGGCGGTACTCATATATACAATGCCGTAATACTCGGCCAAATCACTCTCCATCCCCTCTCAACGCCCCCTCGCCCGTTGTTTCTTTGTACTTAGGTTCCTACGGTCGTTCCTTACGTGCAGACGCTAACGGGTAGTCGCTTGCCGCCGCAAATCTACCGTAGTAAGTGCTACTTCTTTCTTTTTATGAATTTAAAAACTTCCCCCGCTAAGCCTCTAGCCGCTGACGTTGTGCTAGTTGGCGCGGGCATTATGAGCGCCACCCTCGGGGTGCTGCTCAAAGAACTGGACCCCAGCCTCACGATTGCCGTGTACGAGCGCCTCGATGCCGTGGCTGCCGAAAGCTCCGACGCTTGGAACAATGCCGGTACCGGCCACTCGGCTTTTTGCGAATTAAATTATACGCCCCAGCGCCCCGATGGCAGCGTCGACATCTCGAAAGCTGATAAGATTGCTGAGCAGTTTGAGCTGAGCAAGCAGTTCTGGGCGAGCCTGGTGGAAGAAGACAAATTACCCGACCCCGGCTCATTCATTCGCAGCATTCCGCACATGAGCTTTGTGTGGGGAGCCGACAACGTGCAGTACCTGCGCACCCGCTACAACGCCCTGCTGGGCTCGCCGCTGTTTGCGGGCATGGAGTACAGCGAAGACCCCGCCGAAATCGCCAGCTGGATTCCGCTGGTGATGGACGGCCGCGACCCCAGCCAGCCCGTGGCCGCCACGCGCATGGACATCGGCACCGACGTGAATTTCGGCTCGCTCACCCGCGCGCTGTTCGACCGCCTGCGGGCGCAGCCGGGCGTCACGTTTGAGCTTGATCAGGAAATCGAGGATTTGCGCCGTAAGGAGGGCGACCTCTGGCGCGTGAAAGTCCGCGACCGGGCCAGCGGCAAGAGCCGTAAACTCTACACCCGCTTCGTATTTATCGGGGCCGGGGGCGGCTCGCTCACGCTGCTCGAAAAATCGGGCATTCCCGAGGCCAATGGCTTTGGCGGCTTCCCGGTGAGCGGGCAGTGGCTCAAGTGCCTCAACCCCGAGGTAATCGCCCGCCACGACGCCAAGGTGTACGGCAAGGCGGCCGTGGGCTCGCCGCCCATGTCGGTACCCCACCTCGACACGCGCCAGATCAACGGCCGCCAGGAACTGCTGTTCGGCCCCTACGCGGGCTTCAGCACCAAGTTTTTAAAGCGCGGCTCGTACACCGACCTGTTCCGCTCCATCGAGCTGGGCAACATCCGGCCGCTGCTCTACGCCGGGGCGCGCAACATTCCGCTCACCAAGTACCTCATCGGGCAGGTGCTCCAAACACCCGAGCAGCGCATCGCGGCCCTGCGCGAGTACTACCCCCAGGCCCGCCCCGACGACTGGCAGCTCGAAACCGCCGGCCAGCGGGTGCAGGTGATTAAAAAGGATAAGAAAAAAGGCGGCGTACTTGAATTTGGCACCGAAGTCGTAACGGCGGCCGACGGTTCCATCGCGGCGCTGCTGGGAGCTTCGCCGGGGGCCAGCACGGCCGTCAGCATCATGCTCGACCTGGTGCAGCGCTGCTTCCCCGAGCACGCGGCCTCGCCCGAGTGGCAGGCTACGTTCCGCCGGCTGGTGCCATCCTTCGGCCAACAACTGGCCCACGACCCCGCCCTGGCGACCCAGGTGCGTGAGCGCTCGGCGCAGCTGCTTCATTTAGAAAATGTAGGGTAAGCTTTAGCTTGCCCGGCGTCTGGCAGTTGTTGTATATTTCTGTATATTAGCAGCGCCTACCCGGACACCGGGCAAGCTGAAGCTTACATACATTTTTACTCTTTTTGTCTATGACCTGCCTGTTGCTCATCGACCTCCAGTTTGACTTTCTGCCCGGCGGCTCGCTGGCCGTGCCGGAGGGCGATACTATTTTACCGCTACTCAATGAGTTGCAGCCGCGCTTCGACCTCGTGGTGGCTACCCAGGACTGGCACCCGGCCGGGCACCGCAGCTTCGCCAGCACGCACCCGGGGCAGGAGTTATTCAGCGAGATAACCTGGCAGAACCTGCCCCAGCGCCTGTGGCCCGACCACTGCGTACAGGGCTCACCCGGGGCCGCGCTGCACCCCGACCTGGACCTCAACCGGATAGAGGCTATTTTCCGCAAGGGGACCGACCCCGAGCTGGACAGCTACAGCGCCTTTTTCGACAACGGGCACCGCCGCACCACCGGCCTCAGCGCTTACCTGCGGGCGCGGGGCGTGACGGAGGTATTCGTAGCGGGCCTGGCGGCCGATTACTGCGTGTATTTCTCGGCCAAGGATGCCCGTAGCGAGGGCTTCGAGGTAACGGTGATTGAGGACGCCACCCGCGGCATCGCGCCCGCAAGCATCGCCGCCGCCAAGGCCGACCTGCTGGCTAAGGGCGTGCGCTACGTGCAGGCCAGCGAGGTGCTGGCGTAAGTCAGTAAGGCCCACAAAAAACGGCTGTCATGCTCATCTGGCGTCCGCTTGCGAAGCATCTTATCAC
>CAJYVK010000117.1 GCA_913778455.1 uncultured Hymenobacter sp.
AGGCACTCGGCCAGCATGACGGGGCGGTGGTAGGCGGTATCGTTGGGTCGAAGGTTCATGCGGCCAAACCGGGCAACGCCGGCGTTTCGGGAGTGGCCGACAAGAACTTCTGGGCCAGTTTGGAAAAAGCTTGCTGATCTTTGATCAGGTAGTCGTCGTAGCGGGCGGGATCCCACACTTCGCAACGATTGCCGAGGCCCACAATGACGGCCTCTTTTTCGAGGCCGGCGTAGCGGCGCATGGAACCCGGCAGGCCGAAGCGCCCGATGCTATCCAGCTCCACATCGGTCATGCCCCGGAAAAAATTGCGCTGAAACTGCCGGTATTCCTCGTTGAACTCATCAAGGGCCATCACTTTGGCGTGAATCAGCTCCCAGGCTGAGCGCGGGTAAAGCACCAGGCAGGGCTCGAAGCCGCGCACCAGCACCAGCTGATTGGCGTAGGCATCGGGCAGGCTGGCCTTCACCTTGGCAGGCAGCACCAGCCGACCTTTCGGGTCGAGCTTGCAGTCGTATTCGCCGGACAGGAGCTGATGCATGGGAGGAGAAGGCCACGCCCGGCAGTAGACGGGCTAGGTAGCAAAAGTACGTCCCCTTTCAAAAAACTCACCACTTTCTACCACTTTCTACCACGCACTTAAAAGTGCCTTGATAGCCTGCAAATGAGGTTTTTTCTCAATATGCAACAATGTTGCCCTGCTGAAAGTACACCCTGAACTGGCGTTTGCGGGAAAATTGACCACTCGCCTCTCCTGAATTTGCAAGCAAATTTTAGTGAAACAACGTTGCATACAAGCTGGTTAGCGGGCTACTCAGCAAGCGTTCTTTCATCAGTAAAAGCAGCTTGCTTAGTAGCACACAGCTAATTACTCAAAGACTGACGCCTTGCTTTCGACCTCCTTAATCGGGTGTAACCCCAAGCTCCAGCTTGGGGAGGCGGCTGGGCGGCGGCGCGCAGAATTTGCCTGGCAGACTGCTCGACGGGTACTCCTGGACGCCTCCCCAAGCTGGAGCTTGGGATTACAGTTCTTGGTCGCCCGCAGCGCGGAGAGCAGCAGTTATCCCGCACGACATGCCAGCGGTGGTGGGGAAGCGGCAGAGCTTCCAAGTGGTGCGCGGCTTAGGTACTAAACATTATTTCCAGCACCGCCCAACTGATAAACCGCACGCTCAAGCTCAAAACGGCCCTTTAGTTACCCAGGCCAACGAGGCGGGCGCTTCCGCGAACGAGGTCTATCATTTTTCTGTTAATTTTCGGTCTAATCTCACCCATTCATTACGGTGCCCAGCCCCAGCGTCTTTTCGGAACCGGACTGCCTGCGTCGCCTCAAGCAGGACGACGAGCGGGCTTTTGACGCCCTGTTCCGGCACTACAGCGCCCTGGTATACCGCTTCGCCTTCAGCTACCTCAAGTCGCGCCCGGCGGCCGAGGAAATCGTGCAGGAGTGCTTTATTAAGATTTGGGAGAAGCGCGAGCAACTGCGCGACGACGTACCCCTGAAGGGCTACCTCTTCACCACGGCCCACCACGCCGTGCTCAACGAGCTGCGGCGCGACCAGCACCACCTGCGCCTGCACGGGCAGGTGGCGGCCACCGGCCCCGCCAGCGTGGCCAACGAGGCCGAGTACCAAGAAATGGAAGCCCTCTACCTGGCAGCCCTGGACCGCCTGCCGCCCAAGCAGCGCGAGGTTTTTGTCTTGAGCCGGCAGCAGGGCCTCTCCTACCCTGAGATTGCCGAGCGCCAGGGCGTATCGGTGAAGACCGTGGAGGCCCACATTATGCAAGCGCTAAAAACGTTGCGCAAGTATTTTCACGTGCACGGCGGCAGCATTTTGGGCTTGCTGCTGGCCCTGGCGCTGGGTAAGCGCTAAGAGGCAGAGCGCGTTGACTCGGGAGAGAGCGGGCGGCGGGGTAGTACTATTGTCCCGGCGGGCCTGCGTGGGGCCTCGCTTTAGCTGCGCTTACTTTTATGGCTTCTTCCCTCGCGTATTTGGGCTTGGTGCTGGCTGGGCTGGCGGCCAGCACCGGCTTCGTAACTCCTACGGCACAGTTGAGTGCGACGACTACCGGCCGGGCGGCCACGCGCCCCCCGGCGGCCGTAGCCGATACGTTGCCCGACGCGTTGAAAATCGTGGTGCTGGGCTCGTCGGTCCCCTACGGGCAAGGCGCTACTGATAAGTATGGCTACGCCGCCCGCTACGGCCAGCTGCTGGCCCACCGCGCCGCCGCCGGCCAGGGCGCAGCCTGGAAGCTGAGCAACATCTCCATCCCCGGCGACAACACGGTGAAGGTGCTGGCCCGCTGGCAGCGCGACCTGCGGCCCCAGCACGGCCGCTACCTGATCCTGGCGCTGTCGCTGGGCAACGAGGGCATTCACGAGCGGGGCCAGCCGATGTTCGACCAGTTCAAGGCAAATCTCCAGCAGCTCGTGGCACGGGCGCGGGCCGAGGGCATGGTGCCAGTAGTTACCAACTGCTACACCCGCAACGACTACACGCCGGCCGACTACGCCTTCATCAAGCAGATGAACCTGCTGCTGCACGGCTGGGCCGTGCCCAGCGCCAACCTGCTGGGGGCCGTGGACGACGGCACCGGCCACTGGGCCCCCGGCTACTGGAACGACGCCCTGCACCCCAATGACCTCGGCCACGCCGAAATGGCGCACGCCCTGGTACCCTCGCTGTTCGACGCGCTGCGGGCGGGGAAGGCGCAGCCGCGCCGGGTGGCTACCTCCTTCGTGCGGCTGGGGCCGACGCGCCGGGGTAGCGCACCGACGCTGACCTTGCAACCCGAGGCGCTGCTGCACCCTTTCACCCAGGTAATAAGCTTCCGCACGGCGGGTACGGGGCAGGTACTGGCGCTGCAAGACAGCACGGCGCATGGTAGCGTGACCATTGCGCCGGGCGGCACCCTGACCTACACTTCGGCTAAGGGAGGCCGCGTGGCGGGCACGCGGCGGGTAAACGACAACCGCTGGCACCAAGTAATGCTTACCCACTACTACGCCGCCGGGCGCACGGTGCTGTACCTCGACGGGACCGAAGTGGGTAGCCTGGCCGAAAAGCTGCTGACCCGGCAGCTCAGCCTGGGCGGCCGGCTGGCCCCGGCGGGTGGGCAGTACCGCAACTGGCTTTTTTACCGCGCCGGCATGAACGCCGACGAGGCCCGCGCCCTGGCCGCCGACTCGCTGCTTCAATCGAGCCTGGAGCTGTACGCACCACTCGACGGCCGGCGCGGGGCAGCGGGTGATTCGCTGAGTAACCTGGCGCAGAGCACTAACCGCCTGCGAGTGCTGGTCGAGCCGGGCCAGTCGCGCGGTACGCAGCCAGCTACTAGCGGCCGATTGAAGAGTAAGCACTAGCTCCCCACCAACTTTTTTTCGCACCCGACTAAGGGGGGCCGGGTGGGGTGAGTGTAGTACTGCAAACGATTGGTGCCGCTGGCACTGTTCGTCGGCAGCGCGGCTGGCTTCATGGCCGCGCTGGCAGTCCCCGCTTATGTCTCTCACCATTACTCAAGAACTCGTAGCGGCGTACGCCGCTGGCACGGCCACGGCGGCTGAGGCCAGCGCCGTGCGGGCCTGGCTAATTCAGCCCGCCAACCAGCTGCTGGCCCAGCACTGGATGCAGCTGCACTGGGAGGCGCTGGATGCCGCCCCAGCCCAGCCCCTGGCCGACGAGCCCGACTACGAAGCCCTGCTGCGGCGCACCCGCCTGCACCTCACGCCCGCCGCGCCGCGCCACCAGCCGGCCCCGGCGTGGCGGCGCTGGGCCGCCGCGGCCGCGCTGGCGGCGACCGTGGCGGGCGGCGGCTGGGTTTTCTACAGCACCCACCGTGCCCCGGCCCCGCTCACCGTGGCCACGGCCTACGGCCAAACCCGCACCCTGACGCTGCCCGACGGCTCGCAGGCCACGCTCAACGGCCACTCCTCGCTACGCTACGCGGCGGCCTGGCAGCCCGATAAGCCCCGCGAGGTGTGGCTCGACGGGGAGGGCTTCTTCTCGGTGCAGCACCTGGCCAATAATCAACGCTTCCTCGTGCACACCACGGCGGGGCTTCAGGTAGAGGTGCTGGGTACCAAGTTTGTGGTGGCCCGGCGGCGCGACCAGACGCGGGTGGTGCTGCTCTCGGGCAAGGTGCGGGTGGAATTTGACGACCACCAGCAGCCCGACGTGATTCTGCGCCCCGGCGAACTCGTGGAAACCCACGACGACCAGCCGGCCCTCGTGACGCACAAGCGCGTGCACACCGCCCCCTACGCCGCCTGGAAAGACGCCCAGCTCGTGCTCGACGAAACGAGCATCGCCGAGCTGGCCACCCGCCTGCACGACACCTACGGCCTGGAGGTAGTGGTCACTACCCCCGAGCTCAACCGCCGCCGCGTGACCGGCACCGTGCCCGTGGGCGAGCTCTCGACCCTGCTGCAAGCCCTGGAAGAAACCTTCCACCTCCAGGCCACCCGCGAAGGCAACCGCCTCACGCTGGCCGAAAAAAAATAGCCTTTTTCTCTTCCCCCACCCATCTATGCGATTACTTCTTACCCCCGTGGGCAAACACCACCGCCGCCCAGCCTCGCTGGCCGCCGGCGCCCTGCTGCTGCACGCGCTAGCCACGCCGGCTTCGGCCCAGCTACTGGCCGTCAACGTCTCGGCCCAGAGCCTGCCCGCCCCCACGCCTACTGCTACCGTGGCGCTCAAAACCCTGCTCAAGCAGTGGGAAAGCGAGTACCACGCCACTATTTTTTACGAAAGCAACCTGGTGGATAACAAGCGCGTGCCCGTACCGGCCGCGCCCGCCGCTACCCTGGCCGAGCGCCTGGCCAGCGTGCTGCCCGCCGCCAACCTGCAATACAAGGAGCTGCGGGCTAACTACTTCGTCGTAACCGGCCGCCCGGCCAGCGCGGCGGCCGTGGCCCCGCAGAACGTAACCGTAGCGGGCCGCGTGACCGATGCCAAGGGCGAGGGTCTGCCCGGCGTGACGGTCATTGTGAAGGGCACCACCATTGGCACCTCGACC
>CAJYVK010000118.1 GCA_913778455.1 uncultured Hymenobacter sp.
GCTCGCTACGCTCGCCCCCGGACTCGCAGAGTCCAGGCTACTCCTTAAAACTCTATCGCTTCGGTCGGTTTCTGATGGCTGATTATCAGCCCCACCATCATTAAAATACTAGTGAGCAGAATCACTACGAACAGGATATTCTCGCTCACGTCGCCCAGTACGTGTTGGGCCGGGATGCTGTAAAACAACAGCACCGTAATCAGGCCCTTGGGCGCGATGAATAGCTCGGGTAGTAAATCGGTGCGGGCCACGTAGCGCAGGTAGAGAAAGCGCAGGCCGGTGAGCACGGCCACGATCAGTACACCCTGTCCCAGCAGCTGCCAGCTGATGAGGTTGGCTAGGGTAATGGAATAGCCGAAGAGCAGGAAGAAAAACGTGCGGATGAGAAAGGCCGACTCAGCCGTGATGTTCTTGAGCTGGTGCAGGTCGGGTGCCAGGTCTTCGGCCGTGAAGCCGCGCCAGTTGGTGCGCTCCCGCACCCAGCCCAGTAATAAGTCGGCATTGTTGACGGCCAAGCCAAAGGCCAGCACGAGCAGCAACGACGACAAGTGCAGCTGCTTGGCGAGGCTGTAGATGAGAATCAAAAACGAGAAGAGCAGGAAGAACTTGACGTGCTCGCGCAGCCGCCCCAGCAAAAAGCTCAGCAGCGCCGTGCTTACGATGGCCACCAGCACGATAAGCACCACGCCCCGCCCGAAGGTGAGCAGCGAGTGGCCCTGCAAAAAGTCTTCCTGATCCACGAAATTGAACAGCATGATACCCAGGATATCGGAAAACGTGCTTTCGTACACGATAAACTCCTGCTTGTCGCCCGTGAGATTGGCCACGCTCGGAATGGCGATGGCACTGCTGATAACCACGAGCGGCACCGCATTGAGCAAACTGGATTGCCAGCTGGCCCCCAGCCACAGGTGCAGCAGCCCGCCGATAGCGGCGGCCTGGGCCATGAGCATCACGAGCGCCGCCAAGAAGGAGCGCCGAATGAGCGGCACCTTATCGCGACTCAGGCGCAAGTCGAGCGCCCCTTCCAAGACTATCATTATCAAGCCGATGATACCGAATATTTCCAGCAGGGTCTTGGGCACGTGAATGTTCACGTCCTGGTACTCGGCCCACTGCCGCAGCCCGATGCCCGTGAGCAGCAGCAGCAGCACCGACGGCACCCGCGTGGCCCGCGAGGCCAGGTTGAATAAGTACGACAGGATAACGGCCAGGCTCAGCCCGATAAGGATAGCATAAGAATTCATGGCTTCTGGGTACGGGCCAGCTTGGCGGGCGTTGCCGGGGCGGCGGGGCTACTTTTGGGGCGTGGAGCCCGATCTTGTTAATCTGAACGCCCCGCTGGTAGCCATTGTGGGCGGCGGCCCGGCGGGCCTGCTGGCCGCCCAGCACCTGGCCGAACGCGGGCTGCGGGTGCAGGTTTTCGAGCAGAAAGCTACCGTGGGGCGTAAGTTTCTGGTAGCTGGCCACGGCGGCTTCAACCTCACCAACGGCGAAGAGGCGGCCACTTTTGCCAGCCGCTATGGCGCGGCCAGCGCGTTATTTCAACAACTGCTAACGCACTTCTCCGCCGCCGACCTGCGCCGCTGGGCCGCCGACCTAGGCATTGCCACTTTCGTGGGTACCAGCGGGCGCGTCTTTCCCGAAAGCCAGCACAAGCCCGCCGATCTGCTGCGGGCCTGGCTGCGTCGCCTGGCCGAGCTGGGCGTAGAAATCAACACTCGTCACCGCTGGCTGGGCTTCGCGGGCGCGAGCGGCCTGCGGCTGCGCAACGACGTTTCGGGCGAGGAATTTACCGTGACGCCCACCGCTACCGTACTGGCCCTGGGCGGGGCCAGCTGGCCCCAGACCGGCTCCGACGGCCACTGGGGGCCGCATCTGGCGGGCCTCGGTGTGCAGTGCGTACCCTGGCAGCCCGCCAACTGCGGGGCTGAGGTCGCCTGGTCCGATTTTTTCCGCGAAAAAGTGGGCCGCGCCCCGCTTAAGAATATCGCCCTGACCTACGGCGGCCACACTGTGCGCGGCGAGCTCCTCCTCACCGATTACGGCCTGGAGGGCACGCCCGTGTACGCCCTCACGCCCCAGCTGCGGGCCGGGCTGGCCAGCGGACCGCCCGCCTGGCTGCACCTGAATTTGAAGCCCGACCTGCCCGCCGACGAAATAGCCCGCCGGCTGAGTCGCCGGCGGCCGGGCGTCTCGCTGCCGGCCTTCCTGGCCAGTGCCTTTCACCTCAAGCCGCCGGTGCCCACGCTGTTGCGCGAGCTGGCCGGCCCTGCCCCGGCCGATTGGCTGGCCGCCCTCACGGCGCTACCCATCCCGGTGGCTGGCCTGCGCCCGCTGGCCGAGGCCATTTCTTCGGCGGGCGGCGTCGCCCTCACCGAAGTAGATTTCCGGCTGATGCTGCGCCGCCGCCCCGGCACCTTTGTGGCCGGCGAAATGCTCGACTGGGAAGCTCCTACCGGCGGCTACCTGCTGCAAGGCTGCTTCAGCACCGGCGCGTGGGTGGCGGCTGGGGTGCAGAAGTTTATTGCGCAGCAGTAGCCCGGTGCGGCACGTAGCGCGGACTCTGCGAGTCCGCAGATCAGTATACCTATCGGCTCCGCCGCGGACTCGCAGAGGCCGCGCTACGTGGCAACCCGCCCTATTTATTCGCAGTAAAGCAGCGAGTACTAACCTCCTCCTTTTCCGCATGGCAACTTCGCACTCCTCCGACCACGACGATATCTACACCACTTTCAAGCACGACGTAAATATGACGGCGAGCGAGCTGGAGAAGTGGCTCAAAACGGAAGAATCAAAATCCGTGGGCCAAGCCAGCGGCGGGGGCGAGAGCGTCGGCCACCAATCGGGCGAGCACATCGTTAAGATTCTGCACAAGAAAAAGGCCGATCTCACTGCCGACGACGAGGCCCACATGCACAAGGTACACAGCTACGTCAGCCGCCACTCGGCCCAGGGCCCGCACGACAAGAAAGACGTGGAAACGTCGCGCTGGCGCTACTCGCTAATGAACTGGGGCCACGACCCGCTGAAGAAATAAGTTTTCGCAAGGAACAACTTGCGCTCAAAGCTTTTAATGGCGTCTTAACCAAAACGTCCGTCATGCTTCGCAAGCTCAGCATGACGGACGTTTTGGTTGACAGACCGCTTTCTCGCGGCAACATTTTTCGACAAGCTCAGATGTCAAAAATCAAGGTATTATTCGATAAGCATTTGCTATCCCTGCTTCTCCACTGCCTTCGCTTCCGCATCCTTTAAAATCTGGCGGGCTTCGCGCACCAGTTGGCGGCCGGGGTCGAGCTCGTCGCGGGCGATGAGCGCGAAGAGCAGCAGAAACGACACGATGGGCAATACCCAGCCCAGCGTAAACCACAGCCAGAACGAACGCCCCCGCGAGGCGGCGCAGTAGCCAGTCATAATGGGGATGAAGGACAGCGCGACCACCATCACCAGGAGCATGTCGACGAAGAACATAGGCGCGGGAAAAAAGGTGGTGGAAAGCAGCCCGCGACCGGAACGCGGCCGCACCCCGAAGTTACGAGGAAGTTGGCTAAAAAGTGGCGTATTTTGGCGCAAATGCCCGACTATCGGCCAGCTTTTTACGTAAGCTAGGCTAGCCAATGCTGTCTGCCAACGCGCAGGTGGCCTTTCCGGCCCTGGCGGCCACTGCCCCATCGCCCCCGACTACCACCTATGTGGGAACACCAGAGTTTGTTTCGCGTTTCGGCTCAGCTATTTGCCGAAGGCATTTTTAATTTGCTCGACCGCAACCTGCGGCCGGAAGTATTTCTATTGGGCTTAGCTTCGGGCCGGGAAGAAGACGACCCGCACAGCGTGGTCGTGGAGCCCACCAGTCTGCGCTATCCTCCGGCCGAGTTTGCCAGCATCAAAACCTTAGCTTCCTCCTTTGAGGCCAACGACCTCAACCCGCGCGACAACGTGTACCACCTGCACCCGCAGGACCACGACCGCATGGAAAAGCAGCACTGGTACGAACTGGTGTGCAAGGCTACCGACCAAGTGCTCCAGGATGTAGTAGCCCGGCGCGGTGAAAACCGCCGCTGCTTCTGCTCCACGCCGCTTAACCTCAATGGCTACCTGGTCATCGTGGTGTTGCAGTTGGCGGCCGATACGTACGCCTCGTACTACACCCTGCCCGGCAAGGCCGGCCCCACCCGGCCCTGCTCGCTGCCCCACGCCACGGTACTGGAGTTTTTGCACGAGTGCACCCGCGCCCTGCGCGAGGCCGACACGGCCGACAACGAGCAGCCGGTGCTCGACCGCGACTACAACGAAGTGCTGCGCGCCGCCGGCCGCCGCCTCATGCTGCGCGTGTCGCCGGGCAATGCCCACGGCCTCTACGATGCCTGCCTGGGCGTGGCCGCCCTGCGCCACGAGGGCGACGAGGGCCGGGGCACCATGCTGCTGGGCCGCCGCCAGCACGCCGCCATCGTGCCCGTGCTCACCCTCGAAACGCCAGTGCCGCTGCGCGACCATCGCTCCATCCGCAAGCTGCTGGAGCTTACCGAGGGTGACACGGGCCTGGTGTCGGATGCGGCGCACGTCTTCGGCCTGGGGCACCAGGTGTCCGAGAGTGCGCCCCAGTACGAGCCGCTGGCCACCGTGCACTTTACCAACCACTACGGCTGGGAATTACGCCACGCGGGCCACACCCTTATGCGGGTAGTAAGTAACACCCCGCGCCTGCCCCAGGGCAAGGTGCAGGCCGATAATTTTTCTCGCGTGGTGCGCCAGGTATTTCCCGACATCGACGATGCCGGCGTAAAATACCTTTGGGAGCTGGCCCTCGAAGCCTCCAACCAGAGCCACGGCACCATGCTTTGCATCACGGCCGGGGCCAAGCCTGAGGCCGAGCGCCTGCGCCGCCAGTGCTTCCGGGTAGTGCCCCGCACCATGACGCCGCCAGTGCTGCGCCAAGCCTCGTGTATCGACGGGGCGGTACTCATCGAGCCCAGTGGCGTGTGCTACGCTATCGGCGTTATCCTCGACGGGCAGGCCACCGAGAAGGGCGACAGCAGCCGCGGGGCGCGCTACAACTCGGCCGTGCGCTACACCAGCTCCTCGCCCTACCCCTGCCTGGCCATCGTGGTGAGCGAAGACGGCTGGATTGACCTGCTGCCCTCGGCCCACCACACCCAGGTCGCGCCAGTCGTGCAGAATGCGGCGGCGCGGTGAGTAGCGCGGACTTTGTAGTCCGCGAGCGAATGGGTTACCTACTTACTCGCGGACTCCAAAGCCCGCGCTACTTGCCATAGTACAAGCTTAGCCGGTGGGCCGTACTTTCGCGGCTTATCTGCCTTAGCTTTTTCCTTTCTCCATGATACTTATTGCCGACGGCGGCTCAACCAAAACCAGCTGGTGCCAGCTTTCCGAAACGGGCCAGCGCGTGTACTTCAACACCGAGGGCTACAACCCGGATTTCGTCAACACCCAGGACATCATCAGCTCGCTGAGCAAGAACCTGCCCGACACGCTGCCCCGCGAGGAGGTGCGCGAAATCTACTTCTACGGCGCCGGCGTATCGAGCCCCGCTAAGGCTGAGGTGATTGCCGCCGCCATGCGCCACATTTTTTCGGGCGCTAATAAGATTGAGGTGACCGAAGACCTGCTGGCCGCCGCCCGCGCCCTGCTGGGCCACAAGCCGGGCTTCGCCGCCATCCTGGGCACGGGTACCAACTCGTGCATCTACGACGGGCAGAAAATCACCCACAACGTGGACTCGCTGGGTTATTTTCTGGGCGACGAGGGCAGCGGCTCCTTCCTGGGCAAGCGCTTGCTGCGCGACTACCTGCGCGGCCTGCTGCCCGATGGCCTGCAAGAGGCTCTCCAGGAAGAATACCATTTAGGCACCCGCAACGAGATTATCGACCGGCTCTACAACCAGCCGCTGCCCAACCGCTTCCTGGCCAGCTTCGCCAAGTTTGCCTACGACCACAACAACGTAAGCTACTGCCGCCAGATCGTGGTAGAAGCCTTCGAGGCGTTCTTCCAGAACATCGTACTGCACTACCCCAACTACCAAGATTACACCTTCAATTGCATCGGTTCGGTAGGGTATAACTTCCGCGATGCGCTCACGCAGGTGGCCAACAGCCACGGTATGCAGGTGGGTAAAATCGTGCGCTCGCCCATCGACGACCTGGTAAGCTTCCACGAGGAGGGACGCTAGGGCACCGCTGGCGCGAGCTGCGCTAAAAAACGTCATGCTGAGTTTGCGAAACCGCTCACTCGTTTCCTTGGAGTACTGACTCTTACGGGGCGAGTAGGCAGCTGTGCAGACTCAGCATGACGTTTCGTTTTGTTATCCGTTCACGCTATCCGCTTTCCGCATGCTACGCCGTTCTTTTCCACTCTTTTTATCCGGATTATTCGCCTTATCAGCCAGCGCCCAAACTACTGAGAAACCGCCCCAGGGCGACGTTTTCGTAGATAAAGCCGGCGTGCTGCGCTGGCAAAAAACCAAGCGCGAGGTGGCGCTGTTCGGCGTTAACTATACCGCGCCGTTTGCTTACTCGTATCGGGCGCTGGGCCAGGTGGGGGCCGACCGCGAGAAGGCCATCGACCAAGACGTGTACCACCTGAGCCGGCTGGGGCTGGATGCCTTTCGGCTGCACGTGTGGGATATCGAGATTACCGACACGCTCGGCAATTTGCAGCAAAATGACCACCTGCGGCTGCTCGACTACCTGATTGCCAAGCTCAAGGCGCGTAACATCAAGATTATCCTCACGCCCATTGCCTACTGGGGCAATGCCTACCCCGAGCCGAAGAACACCGGTCCCGGTTTTTCGAGCATCTACGACAAGGGCCAGGCGTATACTAATCCACGGGCCATTCGGGCGCAGGAAAACTACCTGGGGCAGTTTCTGAACCACCGCAACCAGTACACCGGCCTACTCAACCGCCAGGATCCCGACATCATTGCCTACGAGGTGTGCAATGAGCCTAACTACCACCCGCCGCTGGCCCCGGTCACGAGCTTTGCCAACCGCATGGTGGCCGCCATGCGGGCCACCGGCTACCGCAAGCCCATTTTCTACAACATCGCCGAAAGCCCTTCGGTGAAGGATGCCATCCTGGACGCCAACGTGCAGGGATTCAGCTTTCAGTGGTACCCGGAGAATTTGGTGAGCGGCCACGAGCTGAAGGGTAATTTTCTGCCCTACGTAGACCAGTACCCGCTGCCCTACGTCGGCGATGCGCGCTTCGACAAGCGGGCCAAGATGGTGTACGAGTTCGAGTCGGCCGACGTGTTGCAGCCCATCATGTACCCCAGCATGGCCCGCAGCTTCCGGGCGGCGGGCTTCCAGTGGGCTACGCAGTTTGCCTACGACCCGCTGGGCATTGCCTTCGCCAACACTGAGTACCAGACGCACTACCTCAACCTGGCTTACACGCCGGCTAAAGCGCTGAGTATGCTGATTGCCAGCCGCATCTTCCACACCCAGCCGCGGGGGCAGGCGGTGCCGCGCTACCCGGCCGATTCTACTTTCGGGGCGGCGCGCATCAGCTACCGTCAGCAGCTGAGCCAGTGGAATGCCCCGACTGAGTTCTACTACACCGCCAACACCAGCGACCGGCCGGTGCAGCCGGCTGCCCTGCGCCACGTGGCGGGCGTGGGCTCGTCGGCGGTGGTGCAGTACGGGGGCAGCGGCGCGTACTTTCTCGACCAATTGGCCCCCGGCGCGTGGCGGCTCGAAGTACTGCCCGACGCCGTGCCCGTGAGCGACCCGTTTGCCACCGCTTCGCTGCGGAAAACCGTCACCCGCATTGCCTGGAACGAGCAGCCGCTGACCATCGCCCTAGCCGATTTGGGCGCTGATTATCAACTTCAGGGCTTAAATGAGGGCAATGCCGCCCAGGCCCGGGCCAGTGCCGGCCAGCTACGGGTGCGCCCCGGGGCCTACCTACTCACCCGGGCCGGCCAGGATGGCC
>CAJYVK010000119.1 GCA_913778455.1 uncultured Hymenobacter sp.
GCTGAGCCCGTGACTACCGTGGGCCAGAGCTTTACCGGCGATACGCTGCGGAGCCCCCTCAAGGGCACCATCGCGGGCCGCTCGGCACCCTACTACATGATCGGCGACGTGACGGTAAACGAAGGCGATACGCTGCTGCTGCAAGCCGGGGTGAAGATTCTGGTCATCGGTAAGCCAAAATCGACGGCTACCTTCGGGCAGGCCACCAATAACCCGGGCTTCGTCGTCAACGGCACCATGCTGAGCCTGGGGACCAAGACCGCGCCGGTGGTGATGACCATCAGCGATAACCTGAAGGGCGACCCCACCGCCGTGCTGCCCGCTTCCTCCGACCCGGCTTTCAAAGGCTACTGGGGTGGCATCAACGCCGACAACGCCGCGCTGCTGGTGCTGCGCTGGACCGACATCGGCTACGTAGGCGGCCCGTACGGGGCCAACGCGCCCACCGGCTACGCGGCCGGCGATCCCAAGTACGGCATCTCGATGCTCGCCAAGAAGCCGGGTGCGCAGTTCGTGCTCGAAGACTCCTACCTGCACGGTACCGTGGACGACGGTATTCGCCTGCAAAGCTGCAAGTTCAGCGTGATGCGCAACCGCTTTGAGAAGAATGGCAAGTCGGGCGGTGAAGCCATCAACCTGAAAGCCGGCTGCGTCGGCGACGTGGCTTACAATACCTTCGTGGGTAGCGCCACCAACGGTACCAAAGTGGCCTCGGCCGCCGCGGCACCCGTGCAGTCCAACGTGGCCGTTTACAACAACACCTACCTCAACTGCGGCTACCGCCAAACCAAGGCCGGGCGGGGCGGCTCGATCAACTACGAGGTGCAGGCCGCGGGTAAGGTGTATAATAACCTGATTGTCAATTGCCGCTTCGGGATGCGCCTGCGCTCCGACGACCTGCCCGACCTCAGCAAAATCAGCTACGACAACCAGTACTACTACGGGGCCACCAGCTACCAGGCGGCGGAATTCAGCGCCACTACGGCGGGCTCCGTCACCGCCGTCAAGCCCCGCGATACCCGCGGCCCCGCCGGCGCCAACGACCCGCGCTTCGTCGCCGCCGACCTGACGACGCCCGCTGGCACCACGGCCGCGCCCAACGCTACCATGCAGGCCACCAATTTCTTGAAAACCAGCGGGGCGCTGCGCCTGCTGCCCACTTCACCGGCGCTTAACCAGGGTTTTACTACGTTTGCGCCCATCGGTTCGGTGAGTGGCCTCGTGGTGGGGGGCCTGTTCAAGCCCACCGTCAGCCTGCCCGGCGCCGATGCCGGGGCGTACCAAGCCGATGGTACTGGCAATCAGCAGTAGCCCAGCCCCGGCGCTTCCCGTTACTTACTCGTTCGTTGCGTACTTCCATGCCTTCTTTTTCTGCCTATCGCCGCCCGGTGCTGGCTGGCCTGCTCGCCGCTACGGCCGCGCTCGGTACTCAGTGCACGCACTCGGCCCAAGCGGTCGAAACCACGGCCAGCGGCACTAATGCCGGCCCCGGCGTGGTGCAGCCGGTCGTCGTCACCGACCCCGTGCGCTACGATACCGACGACCCCGCCATTTGGGTCAATCGTGCCAACCCCGCCCAGAGCCTGGTAATCGGTACCGATAAGGATTCGGACGGTGGCCTCTACGTGTTCGACCTCAAGGGTAAGGAAGTGCCCGGCAAAACCATCCACGGCCTGAAGCGGCCCAACAACGTGGACATCGGCTACGGCTTCCCGCTCGGCGGCCAGCCCACCGATTTTGCCCTGGTTACGGAGCGCGAAACGGGCCTGTTGCGGGCCTTTCGCTTGCCCGACATGCAGCCCCTCGACCACGGCAACCTGGCCGTATTCGAAGGCGATGCCGCCGGCGAGCGCATGCCGATGGGCGTGGCCCTCTACACCCGGCCCACCGACCACGCCATGTTTGCGGTCGTGAGCCGCAAAACCGGTCCCAAGCAGGATTATCTAGCTCAGTATCAGCTAGCTGACGATGGGCAGGGCCACTTGAAAATGACCTTGGTTCGCAAGTTCGGGGCCTGGAGCGGTAATAAGGAAATCGAGTCGGTAGCCGTTGACGACGAACTGGGCTTTATCTACTACTCCGACGAAGGCGTGGGCGTGCGCAAGTACGCCGCCGATCCCACCCAAGGCAATACCGAGCTGGCGCTCTTCGCTCGCACCGGCTTTGCCGAGGACCACGAGGGCATTTCCATCTACAAAACCGGCCCCCGCACCGGCTACCTCCTGGTGTCCGACCAGGGGGCCAGCCAGTTCCGCTTCTTCCCCCGCCAGGGTTCCGCCACCAACGCCAACGATTACCCCGAATTGCGGATGGTAAAAGTAGCCGCTCATTTCAGCGACGGCTCCGACGTCACCAACGTGCCGCTCAACGCGCAGTTCCCGCATGGCCTCTTCGTGGCCATGTCCGATAACAAAACCTTCCACTACTACCGCTGGGAGGATATGCTGGGCGCTGATTTAAAAGAAGTTAAATAGGTAAAAAGTAGAACGCTGGCCGCCGTTTAGCGCGCAGCGCGTAACGGCAGGCCGACCGGTGGGGCGAGTCTCCAGACTCGCGTAATGGAGCAGCACACTACAGCGCCCCAGACGTAGGGAGTCTGGAGACTCCTGCCACTAGTCGGCCTGCCGTTACGCGCTGCACGCTAAACGGCGGCTAGCGTCATTGTCGCGTCATTAAGAATATACTACTCTGCCGCTGGCAGCACCGTGCCACTCACCTCGCCCAGCCCGATGCGGATGCCATTTTTCTCCGCGTAGCCGCGTAGTATCACCGTATCCACATCGCGCAGGAAGCCCAGCTGCAAATCGCCCGGCAAGGCCAGCGGCTGGGTGCCGCGTTGCGTCAGCTCCAGCAGGGAGCCCAGCGAGCCGGGCGTGGGGCCGCTGATGGTACCCGAGGCGTAGAGGTCGCCGGCCGCCAGCGGGCAGCCGTTGCTGGCGTGGTGGGTGAGCTGCTGGGCCATGCTCCAGTACAGATACTTCATGCTGGTGTGGCTGATGACGAATGGAGCCACGGTCGAGCCCGCCGGCTGCAACAGCACTTCCAGTTGCACGTCAAAATGCTGGTTGCCGTCGCCTTGCAGGTGGGGGAGGGGCAGCGGCTCCTGCACCGGGCCAGCCACGCGGAAGGGTTCCAGCGCATCCAGCGTCACGACCCAGGGCGAGACGCTGCTCGCAAAGTTTTTGCTTAGAAATGGTCCCAGCGGCTGATATTCCCAGCTTTGTATATCGCGGGCACTCCAGTCGTTGAATAGTACGAGGCCGAAGATGTGGCTCTCGGCCTCGGCCAGGGGGACGGTGCTGCCCTGCGGAGTGTCGCGGCCCACGATGAAGGCCGTTTCCAATTCAAAGTCAAGCTGTTGGGTGGGGCCGAATACGGGCGCGTCGTACCCGGCGGGGCGGTACTGGCCCCGGGGCCGGCGCACCGGCGTGCCGCTGACCACGATAGAATTGGCCCGGCCGTGGTAGGCCACGGGCAAGTGCCGCCAGTTGGGTAGCAGCGGGTTATCGGGCCGGAACATAACGCCCACGTTGGTGGCGTGCTCCAGGCTGGAGTAAAAATCGACGTAGCTGGTGGGCTTCACCGGGCGTAGCATGGTAACGTCGCGTTGGCGCAAGAGGCAGACGCGAATGGCCAGCTCGTTGTCGCGCAGGGCGGGGTTGTCGTGGCGCAGCAGCTCGCTCACGCGCTCGCGCACGGCCCGCCACGCCGCCGGTCCCAGCCGTAAAAAAGCATTGAGCGAACGCCGCCGAAATACCTTGGGCAACGCCGCCCCCAGCGCGGGTACGTCGGCCGCGATGCTGTCGAAATAGCCCAGCTGCGCACACTCGTACAGATCGAGGGCGTAGCCACCGATGGCCACCGCCAGGCGCGGCCCCCACTCGGGTACGTCCATCACCCCGAAGGGCAGGTTTTGAATGGGAAAGTTGTCGCCCGGGTGAATGTCAATCCAGGAGCGCAGGCTGGGGTCGTTGGCGGGAGAAGTGGGCATGGGAGAAAGGAATAGCGCAGAGGTGTTGGAAAAAACAGAAAACGTCCGTCGCGCTGAGCTGGCGAAGCATCTTCTCACGTGTGGATGGCTTATCCTACCGTGAGAAGATGCTTCGCCAGCTCAGCATGACGGACGTTTCGGGAAAGAAGAAATAGGCTAGCGGGCTTCCACGGCCGTGATTTCGGGTACGGCCTTGCGCACCGAGTCTTCGAGGCCGGCGCGGGTCATGGGCGACATGGGGCAGGCCCCGCAGGCTCCTTCCCATTCCAGCTTCAATACGCCTTCGGGAGTGATTTCGGCCACGCGCACATTGCCGCCATCGGTAGCCAGGTAGGGCCGCAGCGTGTCTAGAGCTTGCTCAACGCGGGTCAGGAGAGAATCCATGAGGGGAGAATTAAAAATTAGGAATTAAAAATCAGAAATTAAAAAGCTGGGTAAGCGTTACTTTTTAATTGGTCATTTTTAATTTTTCATTTCCACAACGGTAGTTTTGGGAGCAACGTTGTTGCGGATGCTCACCTGCCGGGCCAGGCTCTCGGCCAGGTCGCGGAAAGTGGCGGCCTGGGGCGAATTTACGTCGGCCAGCACGGCCGGGCGTCCGGCATCGCCGGCCTCGCGCACCGCTTGAATGAGCGGCAACTGGCCCAGCAGCGGTACGTCGTGCTTGGTCGCTAAGCGCTGCCCACCGCCTTCGCCGAAGATAAAGTATTTATTTTCGGGTAGTTCGGCCGGTGTAAACCAGGCCATGTTCTCAATAATACCCAGTACCGGCACGTTGATTTGCGGCTGGCGGAACATCTGCAAGCCCTTTTGCGCGTCCATGAGAGCCACCGGCTGCGGCGTGGTCACGATAATGGCTCCGGTCACGGGCACGGTCTGCACCATCGTGAGGTGAATGTCGGAAGTGCCGGGCGGCAGGTCGAGCAGCAGGTAATCGAGCGCCCCCCAGTCAACTTCGGTAATAAACTGCTTGAGCGCCGATGAGGCCATCGGTCCGCGCCACACGATGGCGTGCTCGCTGGGGGCCAGGAAGCCGATGCTCATCAGCTTCACGCCGTATTTGATAACCGGCTCGATGAGGTTTTTACCGGCCGGCGTTTGGTACACGTGCGGGCGGGCGTCTTCGACCCCAAACATGGTGGGCATGCTCGGCCCCGAGATATCGGCGTCGATGAGGCCGACCTTGGCCCCGGCGGCGGCCAGCGCCACGGCCAGGTTGGCGGTGACGGTGCTTTTGCCCACCCCGCCCTTACCCGAAGCAATGGCGATGATGTTCTTCACGCCGGGCAGGATGGTGTTGCTGTTGCGCATGGTCGTCACGCGCGAAGTCATCTGAATCACCACGTTGGCGTCCTTGTCCACCATCGTGTGCACGGCGCGCTCGCAGGCGTCGTGAATGAGCTGCTTGAGCGGGCAGGCGGGCGTGGTCAGCACCACCGTGAATGACACCGTGCGGCCATCCACCACAATGTCTTCCACCATGTTGAGCGTAATCAAATCCTGGCCCAGGTCGGGCTCTTCCACGAAGCTCAGGGCGTGGCGGACGGCTTCTATCGTTATCTCGGGCATAAGCAAATGCGCCGCTAGGGGCGTAGCTGCAAAGATAACCCCCCGGGCGGGGGATGGGTTTCAAAAGCGCGGTGTGCCAAATGGCCCGCCCCGGCATCTCCCGGATAAGTACCACGGTGGTGGCCAGCCTTGGCTCATTGCCAGCTCCTTTACTTTACCTATGAAGTATTCCCGATCTATCCTTTCCGGGGTGGCGCTGGGCCTGCTCCTGGCCACGATGAGCGTGGCGCAGCGGTGGCCAATGCCCAAGCGGCAACCCGCACTTGCCAGTACTGGCCCGCGCGACTCTACGGCGCTGCGGCGTCAAGCTATCACATTCATTAAGCAGGTGCAGGGGCAGGCGCTGACCACGGCGCAATTCAGACTGGAAAATAAGCCGGTTCCGCTCCGGCAGATGGATTGCCTGCAAGAAGTGCTGGTGGACAAGCAAACCTTCACGCCAGCGGAGCGCCAGGTAATTGAGGCGGCAGCGGCCCGTAAGGTGGCCCGCTGGGCCACCGCTGAGCTTACGGCCACCCAACTGCTCGACTCAGACAGTGTGCACAAGATTCTAAAAAACTGGCAGGAGGGTTGGCCCTATTTCCATCAGCACATCGGCCTAGATTTTCACGCGTTCTCGTTTCCCATTTTTATTCGCAACGGCACGTATTGTCTGTTTTATTCAGCTATGTACTGCGGCGGACTGTGCGCGGAGGGGCAATTGACGCTGTACAAGCGGGAAGGGGCGCAGTGGAAAGCGGTGCAATACTATTGCCAGTGGGTTAGTTAGGGCAATTTTCAGGCTGGGCTATGATAATGCGGTCAGTTACTACTTAAAACAGCTTTTAAAGATGCAGGTACTCTCGGCTGCGGCTGGCTCACGCGGCGGCCTGCAAATCCAGCCGAATCTGGGCGATTATCTCGGCCAGCGCGACCGTGATGGTAGTCACCAGCGGTACCAGGGACTCGGCCTGGAAGCCGGCCGACCAGTGGTCGAGGGTGCGCACGGGGAGTACCAGGTGCAATGCCCGCAGGTGTACCAGGCTGGGGTGCAGCGTATGGGCGGCCGCCTTGAGCTGCGCAATGTCGCTGGTGGCCATGCCCTGGCGGATGTTTTGCAGCGCTTCCTCGCATTCTTCGGCGAAGGTGTGCAGCATTTCGGCCACGAACTCCATGTCGCCCTGGCCCACTTGCAGCAGCTCCTCGATGCCGTAGAGCTTGTCGCTGGGCGGCGGCTCGGCGATGAATGTCGGCGCGGCGGCGGGATGCAGTAGCCAGTGACTCACTATTTTGAGCAGTTCCTCTTCCTTAAACGGCTTGGCCAGGTAGCCGTCCATGCCAGCGGCCAGGCACTTCTCGCGCTCGCCCTTGATGGCATTGGCCGTGAGGGCCAGAATGGGCGTGCGCAGGCCCAGTTGCTGGCGCAGCAGCGCCGTGGCCGCGTAGCCGTCCATCACGGGCATCTGGATGTCCATGAGCACCAGGTCGAAGGGTTGCTCCTGGGCCAGCGTCACGGCCTCGGCCCCGTGCTCGGCCTCGGTAACGTGCACCTGGGCGTGGTTGAGAAAAGTCTTGGCAATCTGCCGGTTGAAGCGGTTGTCCTCGACCAGCAGCACATGTTTGTTGCGCAGGCCCTGGCGCACCGGGCCGTCGGAGGGCAACAGCTCCTTGGGTGTGAGGTCGAGGGCAGTGCCTAGGGGCAGGCGCAGGGCGAACTGCATCTGGGTGCCTTGGTGCTTTTCGCTTTCGAGCTGCACGTCGCTGCCCATGAGCCGAAGCAGATTGCGACTGATACTCAGTCCCAGTCCGGTGCCGCCCACTTTGCGCGTCACCGACGAGTCTTCCTGGCTGAACTCCTCAAACATGTGTTTCATGAACGCCGGCTCGATGCCCACGCCGGTATCCTTCACCCGAAACACGGTTTCGCCTGTTTCCCCGTCTTCCCCGGGCTGGTAGTAGCAGGTGATGCCCACGTGCCCGCTCTCCGTAAACTTAATGGCGTTACCGGCCAGGTTGAGTAGTACTTGCCGGATGCGGTAGGGGTCGCCGCGCAACACGGGCGGCACGGTCGGGGCCACTCGCACGCGCAGCGACAGGCCTTTTTCCACCGCCTTGTAGTGCAGGGTCTGCTCGATTTCGGCCAGCAGCTGGGTCGGCTCGAAGCCCACGTGCTCCAGCGCCATTTTACCGGCTTCGAGCTTCGAAAGGTCGAGAATGTCGTTGATAATCACCAATAAATGCTCGGCCGACGTGGCAATGGCCTGCCGGTAGCTGTCCTGCTCGGGGTTGAGTGGGGTCTTGGCCAGCAGCTGGCTCATGCCCAGGATGGCGTTCATGGGCGTCCGGATTTCGTGGCTCATGTTGGCCATGAACAACTCCCGCGCCCGTACCGCCGACTCGGCCGCCAGCTTGGCATGGCGTAGCTGCTGCTCGGTTACTACGCGGTTGGTAATGTCGAGCCCGTAGCCCACCATGCTGTGCAGCGAGCCGTCGGGATTGAAGACGGGTTGCAGGCAGCGATACTGGTGGCGCGTGCCCTCGGGGCGCACGAAAGTTTCCTCGAACGTGACGAGTCGGCGCTCGTCGCGGGCCTGGCACAGGTAGGCGTGGCGGGTTTCGGCCAGCTCCCGCGGGTGGTTGTACTGCGCGCAGTACTCGAAGTGATTTTTACCGATGACCCACTCGCGCACGGCCGGGTTGCGAATGCCGGCCGCGTTTACGTAGACGTAGCGAAAATCGGCATCGAACACGCCGATGTCGCAGGGTAGCTGGTCGAAGATGAGCTCGTAAAACTTGCGCTGCTCGTCGAGCTTGCGCTCGGCGTCGCTGTGGGCCGTCACGTCGTTGCTGGTGCCGACCATCATGCGCAGCGCCCCGTCGTCCCCAAATACCGGGGTGAAGCTGCGCTGCATCTGCCGCGTACCACGGGCTGAGGGCAGCGTTTCCTCCCACGTTACTTCGGTGTTTTCCCGGGCGGCCTGTTCGAAGGCCCGCCGGCGCTGGGCGGCCAGCGCCACCGGCCGCTGGCGATAGGCGCAGTACTCCTCGTCGTTTTTGCCGATTACCCACTGCCGCAGGGTCGGGTCGCTGAAGCAATGCTGGTTGACGTACTGGTAGCGGCCGTCGGCTCCGAACACCGCGACCTCCACTTTCAGGTGGTCGAAAATAGTTTCGAAGGTATCCTGCTGCTCCCGCAGGCGCTGTTCGGTCAGGCGTAGGGCAGCCTGAGACTCGGCTAACGCCCGTTGTAAATCGGCGACGG
>CAJYVK010000120.1 GCA_913778455.1 uncultured Hymenobacter sp.
TCCGAATAGTCGTGGTCGGAAAACTTGCTGGGCTCACCGGCCCCGCTTTCCATGAGCACCTCGTGGCCTTCGGTTACGAGGTGCAGCACGGCTTCGGGGGTAAGGCCCAGGCGGTTTTCCTGGAGCGACGTTTCCTTGGGCAGCCCAATGAAAAGCTTGCGCTTGCGCGTTTCCACGGCCAGCATCGACTCCTGGGTGAAGTAGGCGCGGTTGGTGGCCAAGGCGCCAAAGCCGGAGGGTAGCTGTTCGGCCATAACTTTTTCAATTACCAGTTATCAATGAACAGTTACCAGCGAGGAGAGAATGACTAGCTCTTCTCAGCCGCTGCTTGCTTGCTCACCAATCCGTTGCTAACTGTTACTTGCTGAGTGATAAATGAATTTCTCTTGATTCGGAGCCGGTTACGGCCAGCTCCACCAGCAGTCGCTGCGGGGGTAGCAGGCCGGCAACGCGGCTGGGCCATTCAACTAAGCAAAGATACCCCGAATCGAAGTACTCCGCCGCGCCCAGGCGGGCGGCCTCTTCCTCCGAATCGACGCGGTAAAAATCGAAGTGGTAAATAGGCTGGCCTTGTCCGTCGCGGTACTCATTGACGAGGGCAAACGTGGGACTACTCACGTCATCTTCCACGCCGAGCGCGGCGCACAGCGCCCGAATGAGGGTGGTTTTGCCCGCGCCCATCTCGCCCTCAAAGGCGATGACTGACTGGCCAGCCTCGGCGATGGTAGCCGCGAGCTGCTGGGCGGCCGCCGGTACGGCGGCCAGATTAGGAATTTCTAGAGTGATAGGCTTCACAAGTAGCTAGGCTAATAGCTGGCTAATAATTTAAAACCGTCTGTCATGCTGAGCTTGCAAAGCATGACAGGCAGAGGCGGCTGACCTCAGAAACTGTTTAAGTTATTGCTAACCATCCGAAAACCGTTTGCGCTTGCGAGCGCAACGGCACAAACAGGTTAGCTAACTTATAAACAGACTTTTAGTGCATCCGGTCGTCGCGCACGGGCAGGCTCACCACAATTTCGCCCTCTATTTTGAGTAACTCCTGCAAGCGGGCATCGACCTCAACGGGGTCGCAGTACTCCTTGGCCAGGTCTACGTAGCTCACGAAATGGCCGGCCTCGCTGGCCATCAGCTCGTAGTAAAACTGGCTGAGCTCGGGGTCGCGGTCCTGCAAGTGCAGCCACAGCAGCTTGAAGCGCTCGCAGCTACGCGCCTCGATGAGCGACGACACGAGGAGCTGGTCCATGAGCTGGCGCTCGCGGGGGCCGCCCTTGCGCACGTGCGCCATGAGCTGCACCACGTACTCGTCGCGCCGGGGGCGGCCCAGCGGCAGGCCCCGCTTGCGCAACTCCTTCACCACGCGGTCGAAATGCTCCCACTCCTCGGCCACGAGGGCGGTAAGCTCATCGACGAGCCGCTCCTTTTCGGGGTAGTGCACGATGAGCGAGATGCCGGTGCTGGCGGCTTTTTGCTCGCAGTACGCATGGTCAACGAGGATTTCTTCGAGGTTTTTGCTGGCCAGGTCAACCCAGCGGGGGTCGCTGTTGAGCTTAAGTTTGAGGATGGTCTTCATGGACCGCAGATTTAACGGATTTAACGGATTGCGGGGATACGCTTGGCTGCGCCAAGCTGACTAGGCGAGCGCATCTCTGCGAATGGAAAACGTAGGCTAGATACCGCCAATTTTTATTGAAAAATTCAGTTTACGAAAGACTACCTGACAACTGTCAATCGAACGCCTGCCTAGTCAGCTTGGCGCAGCCAAGCGTATCCCCGCAATCCGTTAAATCCGTTAAATCTGCGGTTAGTCGAAGAAGCGCCAGCGCACGCCAAACTGGAAGCGGCGCGGGTAGCCGGTGTAATAAGGGGTAGTGAAGTAGCCGTCGCTGTACAGGCCCTGGTTGAGGTAAGCCACTTTCAGGAAGATAGAGGCCGAGCTGATATCGGCGGCCACGAAGGCATTTGCCACGGCGTAGCCGCCGATGGTAAAGTCGTTCTGCACGTAAAACTGCTGGGTGCTGGGCGCGTAGCCGTAGCCCCGGAAGCGCGACTGGTAGTATAAATCAGCCCCCACCTGCGCAAACAGCGCGTGCCCGAATATCCGCCGCTGGTAGTACACCCGCGATTCCGTCACGAGCGCCGGAATGCGCAGCCCCGCCCCATCGCCCCCCTGCGTGTAGGTGCCTTGGTTATCGAAAAATACGTTGCCCAGCCGCACCCGGTGCCGGGCGAACGCAATAAACAGAGCCTTGCTGTCGGCAATGTTGGTCGAAAGCTGCTCGGGCACCCCGTTTTGGTTGTAAAACACCAGGCCCGAGATGCGCACGGCCGAGCCGCTAAGCTCCAGCGAGTGCTCGGCCAGCAGCGGCAGCGCCCGCTTGAAATGCACGCTCAGCTGCTGGGTAGTGGTATTGGCGAAGGTGGCTTGCCAGTCGTCGTTGAGGTTGCTCCACTGATAGTTGTTGCCGATAAATACCTGCTGGGTGAGCGTGGGCGCGTACGAGTTGAGCAGCAGCTCGGCCGCGAGCGGGCCGGTGCGGATGCGCCCGCGTAGCCAGTATTCGCCCCCGGCGCCGATTACCCGCACGCGGCCGTTGTCGTAGGGCAGGTATTCGCCGGCTACCTCCACGGCGTAGATGCTGCGGTAGTTGAACGAGGCCGTGCCGCCCACGAACAGCTGCCCAGAGTAGTGCGGGGCCACCGCCGTATCGGCCGGGGCCCGGCCCACCGTTACGAGCCGCAGGCCGGGGCCGGAACGGGCTACCGGCGTAGTCAGCTGCGCCAGCCAAGCGTTGCGGTAGCGGCCGTACACGTTGTACTCGATGCGCTCGGTGCGGCCCAGCAGGCCAAACGTGTTCTCAATCTGGCGATAGGTGGCGCGGTCGTCGGTGGCTACGGTATTGCGGTACGTACCCCGTAGCGGGCCGGCGTTGGGATAGAATAACAGCGCATCGGAGGCAGCGCGGGGCAGCGCGTTGTCGGTGTAGCCGTTGTACTGCCGCCGCAGGTCGAGCACGTGGTAAGCGGTAAAGCCCTTCTGTAACAAGCGGTACGACTGAAACAGGTGCACCTGATCGCGGTCGTCGATATTGATACCCGGCGCGAGGTACACCCGCTCGCGGTCATACTTAAACAGGCTGTTTTCCCCCTTAAGCTCGCTTACCTGCTCATTGTCCGTGGGCCAGATGCCCCCCAGCTCGCGGGTACGCTGACGACTGGCCGAGTAGTTGGCCAGCAGGTGGTAGCGGCCATCTTCGGTCTGAAAGCGGCTGTAGATGGTAAAATTATTGTGCTCTACCTGCCACTGCTGGGTGTTTACGGCCAGTATCTGGTTGCCGGCAATGCGCTCGTAATCAATCCCAACGCTGAAATTCTTTTTCAGCGAGCGCGAATAATTTATCTCGAATACCTGCTCGCCGTTGCTACCCTGGATGTAGCGAAAAAACGAGTACGGCGAGCGGCTGTCGTAGTACGGCACCTCGCTGCCAGCGCGGGTATTGCGGTCGAAGGCATTGCGCCCGAAGCGCGTACCGAGCTGGTAATTGGGCTGGTAAAGCAGCGGCCGCGACGCCGAACCCAGCACCCCCAGGTCTTGCTGAAAGGTGGTGTCGTGCGCCCAAAACCGCGCCTGCGGCCAGCGCGTGAGCGAGGTATCGATGGGTACGCCCCCCACCGAGTCGCGCCGCACCTCGGCTTCGTAGATGACGCGGGTCGTCTTGGGGCCGTACAGCACCTTGGTCGAGTCGTCTACTATCTGGGCGTGGCTGGCCGGCGCCACGCCCAGCAGCAGGGCCAGCAGCCAGAGCCAACGGGTGGCGGTTTTAAAGGAAAGCATGCAAGGGAATGTCACTCAAATATTGGGGCGGGTGCCCGCCGCGCCATTGGCAAAGGTACTAGCCCCCGGCGGGGCCAGCTACGGCGTGCGCCACGGCCCGAGCCAGCCGGCTCGCCCCGTCGCCCAGCAACGCCACGCGCACCGGAATGGTATAGGTGTGGCGAACCATCCGTAGCGCCGGGCCGGGCCAGAGGCCGCGCAGGCCCAGGTCGCCCTCTCCCTGGAGCCGGGTGGCATCCTTTTCGGTGGTAAAGACCGGCCAGCCCGGCTGCCAATGCCGGTAGAGCGCCCGCAAATCTGCGGGCTGAAACGCGTGGTGGTCGGGTAGCGCCTCATGGTGCCGGATGTCGTAGCCCTGGCTTTCGAGATACTCACGCAAAGGGCCGGGCTGCGCAATGCCGGTAAGCAACAGCGCCGGGCCAGGCGTGGGCAGGCCGTCGGGGTCCGCCGGCAACGCCTGCCCATCCAACCCCAAGCTGACGGCGAATGGGTCGGGCGCAGCGTAGGCGTAGGCCGAAAACAGCACCGGCACCCCGGCCCGGGCGTAGCGCCGTACTTGGGCCTCGGCGGCCGCTTGGGCCTCGGCCGATAAACTGGGCGGGCACTTAGTAACGATAACAACGTCGGCGCGGGCAGCCCCGGCGCGGGCTTCGCGCAGGCGGCCGGCGGGCAGCACGAAATCGTGGTAGAACGGTCGCGCCAGCTCGGTGAGCAGGATATTGAGCGTGAGCCGCACGCGCCGGTGCTGGTAGGCGTCATCGAGCACCACACAGGTAGTTTCGGGGTGCTGCTGGCGCAGCAGGTCAAGGCCCAGCTGACGGTTTTCGGCCACGGCCACTGGCACACCTCGGGGACCAAACTCATAAAAATACTGCCACGGCTCATCCCCTACCGTAGCGGCCGAATCGCGGGGCGTGGCCAAGCGGGCGCCGGTGGTTTGGCGACCGTAGCCCCGGCTCAGGATAGCCGGTCGCTGGCCCTGGCGCAGCAATTCCTCGACCAGCCAGGCTACGTGGGGCGTTTTGCCGGTGCCACCCACCCGCAGGTTGCCCACCCCCAGCAGCGGCACCCAGCCGGGGGCCGAGCGCTTCCACCCGTGGTCGTAAAGCCAGTTGCGCACCGCCAGCACGGCGGCGTAGAGCCAGGAAAACGGGAGCAGCAGCCAGGCCGGCCAGGGAGGAAGCATGAGGCAAAGGTCGGGGCGCGGGCCGACCTTTGCCCCATGTCCGATTTTCCCGCCCGTCTGCTCCACCTACTTTCGACCTTCCCGCTGCCCGCCGCGCCGCTGCCGCTGGCCGTGGAAGTGCGCAATTCCTTCCACGACGCGGAGGTTCGTGCCATCCTGGGCGAGTTTGCCCAAAAATTCTACGCCGCCGACACGCCGCGCGTCGGCATTTTTGGCATCAATCCCGGTCGCTTCGGCGGCGGGCGCACGGGCGTGGCCTTTACCGACCCCGTGGCCCTGCGCGACAACTGCGGCATCGCCCACGCGCTGCCCCGCCAGCGGCGCGAGCTGTCGAGCGAGTTCGTGTACCAGTTTATCACCGCGCTGGGCGGCCCGGCCGAGTTTTACCAGCATTTTTTCCTCAGCTCAGTATACCCGCTGGAATTGACCAAGGATGGTAAAAACTATAACTATTACGACGCGCCAGCCATCATCAAAGCCTTGTGGCCCGACATGCAGCTTTCGCTCACCCAGCAGGTAGCGCAACTGGGCCTGCGCCGCGACGTGGCCGTGAGCCTGGGCCGCCGCAACGGGGAGTTTCTCCGCAAGCTCAACGACGAGCTGAAGCTCTTTGAGCGCATCGAAGTCCTTGACCACCCGCGCTTTCTCATGCAGTACCGCCGCAAGCAACTGCCCGAAAGCGTGGCCCGCTACGTGGAGGTGCTGGGTGGGCTGCTTTCTTAACTGTAGTACGAGCTCACAGCATTAGCGTATGCCTCAACTTTTCTGACTTTTGCTTTATCCTTCGAACTATTCACGTTTGCGCTGCTACCCTTAACTATCCATGCCCACCGTTCAAGACCTCGCCCGACACCTCGAAGCGGCCGCGCCCCTCGCCTACCAGGAAAGCTACGATAACGCCGGCCTGCAATGCGGCCTGCCCGAAGCCGAAATTACCGGCGTGCTCATCGCCCTCGACTGCACGCCCGCCGTGGTGGCCGAGGCCGTACGCCGGGGCTGCAACGTGGTGCTGTGCCACCACCCGGTTATTTTCCGGCCACTCAAGCGACTCACCGGCAAGGGTTTGGTCGAGCAAACCATCATGGCCGCGCTCAAGGCCGACGTGGCCATCTACGCCGCCCACACCAACCTCGACAATGTGCGCCAGGGCGTCAACGCCAAGCTGGCTGCCAAGCTGGGCCTGGAAAAAACGCGCATCCTGGCCCCGCAAGCGGGCATCCTGGCCCGCCTCACCACCTACGTGCCCAACCGCCCCGAAGACCAGCAGGCCGACGTGGCCGGCCGGGTGCTGGCCGCCCTCTACGCCGCCGGCGCGGGCCAGGTGGGCGACTACAAGAATTGCAGCTTCCGCCAGGAAGGCACCGGCACCTTTACGCCGGGCGCGGGCACCCAGCCGGCCATTGGCTCCCAAGACCAGGCTACCGAGGTAGCCGAGGTGCGGCTGGAAGTGCTGCTGCCGCTGCACCGGCAAGCGGCCGTACTGGCCGCCCTGCGCCGGGCCCATCCTTACGAAGAAGTTGCTTACGAAATAGTTA
>CAJYVK010000121.1 GCA_913778455.1 uncultured Hymenobacter sp.
TACGTTGGAGAGTCCATCCGAATAGTCAGCCCGCCGCAAGCTGGCGGACGTATCTGCGCAATCCGTTTAATCCGTTAGATCTGCGGTCTTAGTTGGCCGGGCCGGCGGCTGTGGCAGGCGCTCCCCCGATAAGCGGGTGGACCACTATCACATATGGGTAAGGAGACTTACCCCGGCTAAAATTTTCCTGCTGGTCGAAGATGGTAACCGTGTAAGTGGGGGCCGTGTAGCGCCCGGCTTCGCACTGAATGCACGTTACGGCCTCAGCCTTGACTTGCGCCCGTTGCAAATCGGCCCGCAGGTCTCCCAACATGTCGGTGAAGCAGCCTCTACGCGACGTTTTATATACTAGGTCGAACTGAGTTTGCTGGGCTGGGCGGCGCAGTTCAAGCTGCGTCTCAGGCGCATCGGCGTTAGCAGTTTCGCCAGTGAACGACCAATAGGCGGCGCCGGTATCGGTCTTATGCATCTGCCATTCGGAGGCAGGCAAGCTAGCGCTCACTGTCTGAATGGTGGGCGCCTGTCCCTGTGCCAGGCCGGCGGTCAGCAGCCGCAGGGGCAGGCACTGCGCCCGGGCAGACGGGCTATACCAAGCCAGCCCACCCAGTACGGCCAGGCGACTAAGCCAGCGTAGTGATACTTTCATAAAAAACGATTTAGCACAAAAGAAAGGGAAAGGGCGCAGCATAACGCAGCAAAGCTACTGCGCTAAACAGGTAGCGATTAGCCTCCTGGTTTCCTACTTTACCCCAGCTTTACGCCCGTTTTCTACCCGTGAGCAGCACCATTTTACCGTTTGGCTTGGCAATCAACCTAGAAGTGCTGCCAGCCCTGCGCCCGTAGCGGCACAGCCTGGCCCGATTTGGTAATTAAGTTAACAGAATCTTCTTTTTCGGTGAGGTGGCCAATAATTGTGATATCAGGATGATTTTTCACTTTAGCGTGGTCGGTAACGGGGATGGTGAAGAGCAGCTCGTAGTCTTCTCCCCCGTTGAGGGCACAGGTGAGCGGATCGAGGTTGAACTCGGCAGCCGCTTCGAGGCTGGGGTTGGCCAGCGGCAGGTACTCGCTGAACACCCGGGCACCGGTGCCGCTACCCGCGCACAAATGCATTACCTCGGAGGCCAGCCCGTCGCTGATGTCGAGCATGGCGGTGGGCTGCACGCCCAGCTCGCGCAACTCGTGCACGATGTCGAGCCGCGCCTCGGGCTTGAGCTGGCGCTGCACCACGTAGTTGTAATTATCGAGCTCGGGCTGGGTTTCGGGGTCGGCCAGAAAGGCTTGCTTTTCGCGCCCCAGCACTTGCAGGCCCAGGTAAGCCCCGCCGAGGTCGCCGGTCACGCACAGAATGTCGGTGGGCTTGCCGCCCGAGCGGCGCACGGCCTTGCCGGCCTCCACCTGGCCCAGCGCCGTGATGCTGATCACCAGTCCACCCCGGCTGCCGGTAGTGTCGCCGCCCACAAGATCGACGCCGTAGGCTTCGCAGGCCAGGCGCATACCGGCGTACAGCTCTTCGACCGCCTCCACGGTAAAGCGGCTGGGCAGGCTCAGGCCCACTACTACCTGCGTGGGCGTGGCAAACATGGCAGCCACGTCCGACACGTTGACGGCCACGGCTTTATAGCCCAGGTGGCGCAACGGCGAAAACGACAAGTCGAAGTGAACGCCTTCTACCAGCAGGTCGGTCGTTACTACGATTTCCTGCCCAGCGGGTGGGGCCAGGATGGCGGCATCGTCGCCGATGCCCAGGATGGTCGAGGGCTGGGTGAGGGTAATGTCGCGCTGCAAGCGGCGAATGAGGCCAAACTCGCCGAGTTGGGAAATGGGCGTTAAATCAGCCATAAGAAAAAAGAGGGGCTAAAAACCGGGTTTCAAAAGTACGGCCCGCGGCGGCGGCGCGTTCGGGGCTGTAAATTTGAAGGCCCCGGTGGTGCATTATTACCGCCGGGTATTCGTTTGGTTTTCATGAAAGCCGTTCTTCTCGCCAGCCTCTTCACGCTCGCGGTATTGCCCATGTGCAAGCCCGACACCTCCTCCAACACCGCTACTGCCACCGATGGCCCCGCCTCGCCGGCCGCCGTGCGGGCCCAGTTCGACATCCTCCGCGATTCGGCCGACGTGAACTGGCGGCGCATGATGGCCAGCGACGACAAGAAAAACGACGACCTGCGCGAGCTGCTGCAAGACCTCAGCAAATACCCTAACGCCAACCAATCGCAGCTCGAAGGCTTGCGCACGGCCCGCGCCCGCCTCGCCAAGCAGCGCTACACCCGCCAGAGCATGGCCTCGTCGCCGCTCATCGACCGCTACGACGCCGCCCAGGACTCGGTGCTTAAAATCGTGCTCCCGCTGGCTGCTCCCGACGGCAATGCCCCCTCCGAGCGCGTGCGCGACTACGTCGAGGCCATCCAGCTGGCCGATGCCAACGTGGTAAGCTACCGCGCCCACTACGACGCCGCCGCCAAGGCCTACAACAACTATCTGCAAGTACACCACGACGACCTCGACAAGCTCGGCGGTAAATACGCCAATTTGCAGCCGCTTCCCCTCTTTGAGCTGGGCCAATAGTTCGGCTGCTAGGTAGTTAGCAAAAAATTAGTATCTTTTCGCACCCTTGCAACCCTAGCCGCCGCGCTAGGCTCCAAGAAGTATCCAGTACTCATTTTTTGCCTAACCCAACTCCTATGCCCCCGTTCTTTACCCACCTGCGCTTGCCGCTGCTGGCCCTGCTCGCGAGCATTGCGCTCACCTCCTGCTTCGGCGACAAGAAAAAAGACGACCCCGAGCCTCGTGCCGTCCGGTGCGGCACTGGCACACCGCCTACGACTACTACCTCTACGGGCGGCACCAAGTAACTTGTCCGTTACGCAACTAAGAAAGGGAGCCGACGCTCCCTTTTTTAGTTAGGCATTTATCTACTAGGCTTACCAAGGCACCTTACTCCGGGGCTGTTTCGAGATTATTTTTTACTTACTGCGTTTGTTATGCTGAGCTTGCCGAAGCATCTTGG
>CAJYVK010000122.1 GCA_913778455.1 uncultured Hymenobacter sp.
TACAGCCGACAACTAGCCGAGCGCCGTAACGCCGGGCAGCTCCTTGCCTTCCATAAATTCCAGCAGTGCGCCGCCGCCGGTGCTGATATAGCTCACGCGGTCGCCGTAGCCGAGCTGCTGCACGGCCGCCGCCGAGTCGCCACCCCCGATGAGCGAGTAGGCCCCCGCCTCGGTAGCTTCGGCGATGGCCCGGGCCACGTACTCGGTACCCAGCGAGAAGTTGCTCATCTCAAACACGCCCATCGGACCGTTCCACAGGATGGTTTTGGAATCCTGAATGATGCCGGCAAAGTCCTCGCGGGCCACGGGGCCGAGGTCGAGGCCCATCCAGCCGACGGGGATGCTGTGATTACCGGCCACGTCCACGTTGGCGTCGTTGGCAAACTTGTCGGCGATGAGGCTGTCGCTGGGCAACACCAGGTTTACACCTTTCTCCTTCGCCTTCTCGATGAGGCTCTTGGCCAGGTCTACCTTGTCGGCTTCGAGCAGCGAGTTGCCTACCGAGCCGCCCTGGGCCACGGCGAAGGTATAGGCCATGCCGCCGCCAATGAGCAGGTTGTCAACCTTATCGAGCAGGCGCTCGATGATGAGGATTTTATCGGAGATCTTGGCCCCGCCCATGATAGCCGTGAAGGGCCGCTGGGGGTTGTCGAGCACCTTCTGGGCGTTGTCAAGTTCGCCTTGCAGCAGGTAGCCACCCACGCGGTCCTGGGGGGCGAAGGAGTGGGCCATCACGGCCGTGGAGGCGTGGCGGCGGTGCGCCGCGCCGAAAGCATCGTTTACGTACACGTCGCCGAGGCGGGCCAGGCGCTGGGCAAAGGCTTCGTCGCCAGCTTCTTCTTCGGGGTGAAAGCGTACGTTGTCGAGCAGCAGCACCTGGCCGGGCTGCAAGCCCTGGGCGGCGGCCAGGGCCTCGTCGCTGAGCACGTCGCCGCCCCAGAGTACGTCGCGGCCGTACTCCTGCTGCAAGCGCTGGCGCAGGCTTTCGAGCGAGAATTTCTTTTCGTAACCGCCCTTGGGCCGGCCCAGGTGCGAGAGCAGCACGACCGAGCCGCCATCCTGGAGAATTTTGGCAATCGTGGGCGTAGCGGCCCGGATGCGGGTATCGTCGGTGATGTGCAGGTCCTTATCGAGCGGCACGTTGAAATCGACGCGAGTCACGGCGCGGCGGCCGGCGAAATTGTAGTTGGCGAGGGTGTTCATGAAGGGTTGGGTGAGCTTTGGCTTGCCGTAGATAGGCCCGGCAAGGTACTAACGGCGGCGTCAGCGACTGGTTTTGCAACCTGTAGGGTAAGCTTCAGCTTGCCCCGCGTAAGGGTAGTACTGCCCGAACGCTGGGCAGGCTAAAGCCTACCCTACAAGCTACCTTTGTGGGTAGTATGATGAGAATCGGCATTTTCTTTGGGGGCACCTCGCGCGAGCGCGAGATTTCGTTCGCCGGCGGGCGCACCGTGTTTGACAATCTGGACAAGGGTCTGTTTCAGCCCGTTCCTATTTTCGTCGATAGCCAGGGGCATTTCATCCTGCTCGACTGGCAATACCTCTACAAGGGCACCATCCGCGACTTTTACCCGCCCGTATCGGCCTACCCGGCCAGCCGCCACCCCTGGCAGCTCTACCTCGAAAACCTGGGCGAGCTTAGCGCCGAGGCGCTGCACGACCTCATCAGCCACGTCGGCCGCCAAGTCGAGGCCAGCGAGCTGCCCCAGCTCATGGATTTTGCTTTCCTGGCCCTGCACGGCCCGGGCGGCGAGGATGGGGCCATTCAAGGTTTGCTGGAATGGGTGGGCATTCCATACTCGGGCTCGGGAATTTTGCCCTCGGCCATTGGTATTGATAAAATCGCGCAGAAGAAGTTGATGCAGGCGGCAGGGCTGCCGACGCCGAAGTTTCGAATACTCAGCACAGACAAGTGGGAAGAGGGTGACACGATGGCCGGAATTGGTATTAAGGAAACCCACACCCTTGATCGGCTTGCCGCTGAATTGGGCTTACCATTAGTGATAAAAGCTCCACGCCAAGGCAGTAGCATTGGGGTGAGTGTGGTACGCGAGGCAACAACGGAACAATTTCAGGTTAGTCTTGACCGTGCACTGTTTCGTCGCCGCATTCTTGCCGCCGACTGGCAAGCTATGAGCAATGAGTCACGGCAGGCATGGGTGAGGCAGATGGCCGATATTCGGGAGGGTATCGGACTACCAGTAGCGGCCAGCGCTATTAACCCCACGGATTGGAGTAGCACCGAAGATGTATTAACGCATCCCGAGCAATTGCTTGATTTCGCTAATCAGCATCTTAATCATGGTAATCAGAAAATAATTCTTGAGAGCCTCACCGGCGAAACGCAAGTCCTAGTCGAGCAGTTCGTAGCTGGCCGCGAGTTCTCCTGCATCGTGGTGGAAGACGAGAACGGCCAGCCGCTGGCCCTTCCGCCCACCGAGATTGTGAAGGGTACTGAAGTTTTTGACTACCGCGCCAAGTACCTGCCCGGCCTGGCCCGCAAGGTGACGCCCATCGACCTGCCCGAGGCCGATATCGAGCGCATCCGGCAAGAGGCGCAGAAGATGTTCGCCACCTTCGGCTTCGAGGTGTACGCCCGGCTGGATGGCTTCATCCAAGCCGATGGCACCATTTTCCTCAACGACCCGAATACGACGAGTGGCATGTTGCCGGCCTCGTTCTTCTTCCACCAGGCGGCGGAGATTGGGTTGAATCCCAGCCAGTTCCTGACCTATATCATCCGCACTTCGCTGGCCGCGCGCCGCCGCAACGGCATGAAGCCGGTGCAGCTGGGCGCGACCCTGGCGCAGCTCGACGCCGACATCCAATCGCGCCAGCAGGTGCAGGACGACCGCATCCGGGTGGCCGTAATTATGGGCGGCTACTCGTCGGAGCGCCACATTTCGGTGGAGAGCGGGCGCAACATTTACGAGAAGCTCTCGTCGTCGGTGAAGTACCGGCCCATCCCGGTATTCCTGGCGGGCAACAGCGAGGAATTTCGCCTCTACGAGCTACCCATCAACGTGATGCTCAAGGATAACGCCGATGACATCCGCGAGAAAATCGAGCACGCCGAGGCCGGGGAGGCCAGCCACCCGGTGCTGGCCCGCATCCGGCAGGAAGCCAGCGGCATCACCGGCACCTACGCCGGGCAGCCGGTGGCCGCGCCGCGCCGCCTCTCGTTTGCGGAGCTGGCCGAAAAGGTTGACGAAGTGTTCATTGCCCTGCACGGCCGGCCCGGTGAAGACGGCGCCTTACAACAGGAGCTGGAGAAGTACGGCCTGCCCTACAACGGCTCGGGCGCGGCCAGCTCGGCCGTGACCATCAATAAGTTTGAAACCAACCGCCGCCTGCGCGAAGCCGGCCTGCGCGTGGCCGACCACCGCATGGCCCAGCGCCTGGAGTGGGCCGCCGACCCCGAGGCTTTCTACCGCAGCCTCGAAGCGCAATTCGGCTACCCCTTCATCGCCAAGCCAGCCGACGATGGCTGCTCGTCGGCGGTGAAAAAAATCAAGAACCGCGCCGAGCTGGCCGCCTTCAGCGAGCAGATTTTCCGGCGCGAGGAGCCGCTGCTGGCTGGTCCGGCCGAGGTGCTGCACCTGGGCTTCAAGGAAGAATTTCCGCAGAAGGACGCCTTCCTGGTAGAAACGCTCATCGGCCCCGACGGCGCGGCCACGTTCCTGGAAATCACGGGCGGGCTACTGACTTCGTACGACGAGCGGGGCCAGCTGCAAATCGAGGTCTTCGAGGCCAGCGAGGCCCTGGCGACCG
>CAJYVK010000123.1 GCA_913778455.1 uncultured Hymenobacter sp.
GACATCATTGGCTTGCAGGGCAGCGACTACGTGACGTTTGACGGGCTAACGCTCGTAGACCCGACCACCAACAGCACCGCCACCACCCAGATGGAATGGGGCTTCGCGCTGTTGAAAAGCGGTACGCCGGCCGTGGACGGCTGCCAAAACGTAGTGGTTCGCAATTGCGTGGTGACCCTGCAAAAAGGCACGGCTACGATGGGCATTTACGCCAACAACCACACGCCCGCCAGCACCACGCAGCTGGTACCCACCTCGGCGGCCGGCACGAACTCGAATAATAAGTTCTACGGCAACGTCATTAACGGCGTCAACAACGGCATCTACCTGGCCGGCTACGCAGCCACCAGCCCCTTCGCCTACTACGACCAGAACAACGAAGTCGGCAGCGTCGTGAGCGGCACCGCCGCCACGGGCAATACCATTTCGAACTTCGGCACTACGGCCACGGCCTACGGCATCTACACCATCTACCAGCACGGGCTGAAGGTGCAAGGCAACGGCGTGGACTCGGCCCCGACGGGCGGGGCAGCCAGCCCCACCGGCTCGGTGTACGGCGTGCTGGTGGGCACCGGCGGCAGCGCCGACCTGCTGGGCAACACGGTGAATATCACGACTAACACTACGGGCTCGGTTACTGGCGGCATCCAAAGCAGCAGTGGCGTAAATGCTACCAACGGCACGGTCACCATCGCCAACAACAACGTAACGATGGCGTCGAGCACGGCTGCGAACGCTACTTTCTACGGCATTAATAACACGGCGGCGGTACCCAACTTGGTTGTTTCGGGCAACGTGCTCAGCAACTGGAAGCGCCCAGGCACCAACTTCGGCGCGAGCTACGTGATCAACATTGGCACCGGGGCTACTACTACGCAAACCGTGTTTGGCAATACGGTGAGCAACTTCAGCGGCTCGTCGACCTTCGCGTCGGTGTACGGCATTGCCAGCAACCACAATGCGGCGGCAGCGGTGCAGTACTACGACAACACCGTACAGAACATCAGCGGGGCGGGCAATACGCTCGTGGGCATGAGCCTGAGCGGTGGCCGCACCCTGGACGTATACCGCAACCGGGTGTCGGGACTGACTGTCAGCGGGGGCTTCGTCATCCTGCAAGGTATTTACGCCTTTGCCCCCATAGCTAACGTGACCAACAACCTCATCGGCGACCTGAACGCGCCTAATGGCACCAGTACTTCCAGCATCGTGGGCCTGGCGCTGGGCAACTCGCCCTTCAGCACGCAGAGCTTCGCGGTGAATGCCCAGTACAACAGCATTTACCTCAACGCCAGCAGCGTGGGCACCGACTTTGGCACCTCGGGTATTACCTACTCGGATTTGCGCACGGCTACCTTCACCCTGCGCAACAACGTGGTGGTGAACACCTCCACGGCCAAGGGCAATGGGGCGACGACCGCGCTGCGCCGCCTGACGGGCTCGGCGGGCATCGCACCGCTGAACCTGACCAGCGCTACCAACAACAACCTGTATTACGCCGGCACGCCCTCGGCCAAGAACCTGATTTACGCCGAGGGCACCAACAATATCCTCGTCAACGCGCAGCAGACGCTGACTGCCTACAAGCTCTTCATGACGGGCCGCGAGGCTAACTCGGTGACGGAGAACCCGCCCTTCGTGAGCACCAGCGGCACCAGCGCCGACTTTCTGAAGGTGAGCACCACCGTGCCGACGCAGATTGAGAGCAGCGGCACGCCCATCAACGGCATCACCACCGACTCCGCCCAGACCACGCGCAGCATTACCGCCCCCGACCTGGGGGCTTACGAGGGCAGCTACCAACTGCTCGACCTGTTGGGACCGGTAGTGGCATATACCAATCTGCTCAACACTAACTTACTCACCAACCGCACGCTGGTGGCCACTATCACCGATGCCAGCGGCGTGGCTACGGGCACCAACGCCCCGCGCCTGTACTACCGCAAGGGTACTTCGGGCAGCTTCGTATTCGTGAATGCCACGAGCGTGAGCGGTAGCCAATACACCTTCACCTTCGACTACTCGCTGCTGCCCGGCGGCAGCGTGGCGGCGGGCGACCTCATTCAGTACTACGTGGCGGCCCAGGACCTGGCTTCTACTCCCAATGCCGGCACCGGCCCGCTGGGCGGCAGCGGTACCACCCCACCCGGCACCACTGCACCGGCCGTGCTGGCCTCGTTCCAGGTAGTGGGCAACCTGAGCGGCATCTACTATGTGGGCACCTCCGCGCCACCCGCTGGCACGCCGGCCGACCGCGTATTTACTACCCTCACGGCGGCGGTGGCGGCGTATAACCTCAACTTCCTGACCGGGCCGACCACGTTCTACCTCCTCGACGCTACTTACTCGACGGCCGAAACCTTCCCCCTCACCTTCGGCGCCAACCAAAGCGCTTCGGCTACCAATACGCTGCTCGTGACGCCCTACACCGGCGTAAGCGCGGCCGTCACGGCCCCTGCTAGTGCCCAGGCCGTGGTGCTGCTCAACAGCGCCCGCTACGTCATCCTGGACGGGGCCAACACCGCCGGCGGCACCACCCGCAACCTGACCCTGACCAGCACCAACCCGGGCGGCAACGCCGCCGTGTGGGTGGGCAGCCAGGGCGCGGGCAACGGCTCGACCAACATCACCCTGCGCAACCTCAACGTGGTGGGCGGCAATACGGGCGTAGCCGAGTCGTACGGCATCTACGTGTCGGCTGGTCCTTCGCCCTACACCTTCGCCCTCAGCACCTTCACCTACGGTGACGACAACGACAACCTCGTGATTCAGAACAACGCTGTCACGCGGGCTACCGAAGCCATTTTTGCCAAAGCCAACGGCAATGCCACTGCCTACGACGGGCTGCAAATCGTGGATAACCGCATCGGGGCCGCGCCCACGGGCACGACCGCCGTGGCGGCGGGCAACGTGCTTTACCGCGGCATCGACCTACAAGGCACCGCCGCCCCGCTCGTGTCGCGCAACGTCGTGCTGGGCATGAACGGCACAGTGATACCGGCCGACATCGCAGCCATCGTGCTGAATGATAACGTAACCAACGCCGTGATTTCGCGCAACTCGATTTCGAGCCTGCGTCACCTCAATGAAAACGGCTACGGGGCCGTCGGCATCTTGCTGAACAGCACAGTAAACCTGACCAACACGGAAATCTCTAACAACGTGATTTTCGACATCCTGACGGCGGCCAGCTCCAACTCGACCGCCAGCAACCCCTTCGGCATCCGGCTGATTGGCGGTACGGGTACCAAGGTGTACTACAATTCGGTGAACCTGTTCGGCAACATCATCTTCCCCCCCGCAAACCCTAACCCGGGTAACATCAGCGCGGGCCTGGTCGTGACAGCGACCGCGGCCACGGGCCTCGACGTGCGCAACAACATCTTCGCCAACGCCATCACCACCACGGCCACCACCAATACGGTGAAGTCGTACGCCGTGTACTACCCCGATGCCACCGTACTGAGCACCAATGACTACAACGACTACTTCGTGAGCGGCCCCAACGGCGTACTTGGCTACGTAGGCACCGACGCGGCTACCCTGGCCGCCTTGCGCACGGCCACCGGTAAGGACGCCAGCTCTAGCAGCACCGACCCGATTTTCGTATCGACTACCAACCTGCTGCCCTTGTCGGCGGCCGTGGCCAGCGCCGGCACCCCGCTGCCCGTGACGGTGGATTACCCCGGCGCGACGCGCCCGGGCACCGCGCCCAGCCTCGGGGCCTACCAGTTCGCCCCCCAGGCCATTGACCTGGCGGCTAGCGGCCTGGTGTCGCCCCTGAACAACGCGACTACCTGCTTCGGCCCCAACACGCCGGTGACAGTGCAAATTCGCAACCGGGGCGCTGCTACCCTCGACTTCGCCACCACCCCCGCTACCGTAACGGTAGTTATCAGCGGCCCGAACAGCTCGCCCCAGACCCTGACCCAAACCATCAGCACGGGTACGCTGGCCCCGACGGCCACGCAGAACGTGACGCTTAACAACCTGGCCGACTTTACCACTTTGGGCACGTACTCCTTCGCCATCACGGCCACCGCGATCGGCGACCAGAGCACCACCAACGACCTGCTGACGCCCACTCCCACGCTGACCGTAGCGGGCCCGGTGGGCGGCACCCTGTCGCCGGCCGCTTTCGCCATCTGCACCAACGGCACGGCCACCCTGACCCTGACCGACGCCGCCAACGGCAGCCTCCAGCTGCAAAGCAGCACCAGCGCCACCGGCCCTTTTACCGACGTGGCCGGCGCCACCTCGGCTACCTATACCACGCCCGTGCTTAGCAGCGCCACCTACTACCGGTACAAAGTGAGCTGCGGTACCAACGTGGCCTACAGCACCGTGGCTGCCATCACAGTAGCTGTACCGGCCATTACGGCCGCACCCGCGCCATCGACGATCTGCACCGGCAGCGCGGTCACCCTCTCGGCTACGGTACCGGCGGGCACGGGCGTGCGCTTCTTCACCACGGCCACCGGCGGCACGGCCGTGGGCACGGGTAGCTCCTACACCACGCCGGCCCTCACGGCCAGCACCACCTACTACGCCGAAGCCTTCGCCACCACCTCGGAGAACGTGGGTAAGACTCTGACTAACGGTGCCGACGGGGCTTACGACGAAGGCGGCCTGATTTTCACGACCACGATCCCGACGACAATTTCGACGGTGACGGTGTACCGGCAGCCCAACGCCGCAGCGGGCACGGCCACCATTCAGCTCCTGAACGGCACCAACTTCTTCGCTACAGCGATTGCTACCGTCAACGTATCGGTACCGGCCAACCCGACGAATACGGTAGCGCCCACGGTACTCACGCTCAACATCGCGGTGCCGAACGCCAGCGGCTATACACTGTACCTGAAAGCGGCCTCCCCCGCGCTCGTCCGCGACTACCTCAGCGCCACGGCCACCACGTACCCCTATACCTCGCCTAATGGCACGGTAAGCATCACGGGCGCTACCTCGACCGGCTACTACTACTACTTCTACAACTGGCAGACCGGCACGGAGTGCGCCAGCCCGGCCCGCACGGCCATCCCGGTGACCGTAGTATCGCCCCCCAGCCAGCCGGTGCTCACCGCTACCCCGCAAACGGGTGGCACGGTCCTGCTGAGCACGCCGACCCAGGCGGGCATCACTTACCAGTTCTACCTCAGCGTGAACGGTACCCCCACGGCCGTGGGCGCCCCTACCACGACCGGTACGCTGCTACTCACGACTGGCTCGCAAAGCGGCACTTACACCGTGGTGGCGCTCTCCGCGCCCGGCTGCGCGTCGTCGCCATCTACGGCCGTGACGACCACCGTCTTGAGTACGCACACGGCCACGCTGGCCGGCGTGAGCTTGCGCATATTCCCGAACCCCACAACCGACGGTCAGCTCCGCGTCGAGCTGAGTGGGGCCAAGGCCAAAGCCTCGCACCTGACGGTCCTCAATGCCTTGGGCCAGGTTCTGCACACCGATTCGGTGGCCCTTGGCACGAGCCAGCTCAACATCGGCCACTTGGCACCGGGCGTCTATACCTTCCGGGTGCAGACCGAGCAAGGTATGCTGACGCAACGCGTCGTGCGTCAATAATCCCGACCAAATACCCATCATAAAAAAGGCTCCCTTCCAAGCGGAAGGGAGCCTTTTTAGATTGAAGCCGTTTAGGAAGTCATCCCTAAACAGCCTCATTATTACCGGTGCTACACAGCCTGCCACAGCCCCGGGATGCGGGTGGCGAAAACCCGGTCGCGCTCGCCTACCGCCGCTGGCACGAGGGCGAAGGGCAGCGGCTGACCAGCGGGAGCCTGGCGCTGCATTTTTATCAGCTCCTGCCGCAGCTGCTGCACGGCGGCGGCGAGGTCGGCCCAGCTTTCGGCTACGAAGTACGTTTCCGGCCCCACGGCCGTGAAGCCCGCCTCGGCCGGCAGCGGCTGGCGCAGGCTATGCACGGCCCCGGCCAGGGGCTGGTGCGCCGTAGCTTCGGCGGCAGCGGCGGCGTGCAGGTGGCGGGCCGAGGTCAGGAGTTGAACCCCGTAGAACTGCGCCCGGCCGCCGGCCGCCGGGGCCAGCAGACCCCGCTCAAACGTGGCGCGGGTAAACCGCCGCAGCAGCGTCGCCGCCGCTGGCGTAGTAGCCAGCTCCCAGGCGGCCCCGAGGGCTTGCAGCGCCGAGGCGTAGCTGGGCTCCAGGAGCAAGGGTACCCTCCCGAAGAGGTCGGTAAATAAGTCGGGGCCGCCGGGTGGCTGGTCAAACTCGCTGAAGCTGCGCAGCCGCGACACCACCGGCAGCTCGCGGCGGCGCAGCGCGGCGTAGTAGGTGGTTTCGCTCACGGGGGAGCCGGTGAAGAGCAGCGTCCAGCCCGTGCGCTGGCGCACCACCTGGCCGAGCTGGGTGAGGTTGGGCAGGGCATCGCGCCGCAGGCCGAGCTCGGTGAGGGCGCGGCCAAAAGCCGGGCTGGCCCAGCGGTGCAGCAGCGCCTGCTGGCGATCGAACAGCATCTTCCAGACCATGCCCGCGGCGGGCGTAGCAGGGTGGTGGGGGCGGGCGAGCACGTGCAGTGACATAGCGGTAAAAAAAAGGAAACACCAAAAAAAAGCCCGATTCCAAGACTTGGAATCGGGCTGTAAAGCTTAGCTGAAACGTGGGGGCGGGAGCATTTCTATTTGCTGAGTGCCCGTGGCAGCTGGCCATGACGCGCGATTCCGAGGCCCGGTTTGGGTCGGCAATTCATCGCGGTAATGACTAGCTGGTGGCGTTTCATACGGTGGCAAATATACGGGCGCAGTTTATATCTGCAAGTGTGGCGGGCCTTTCTTCACAAAAAAATTATGCTGGTCCTTCAGCCTAGCCTTTTACTCGGCCAGCAGCCAGCGGTAGACGGGGCCAAACTCGCGCCGCCAAAACCACTCGGCGTGCCGGCCATCGACTGGGGCTTGCAGCCGAATGTGGCTGACGGGCACCCCGCTGGCCAATAGCTGCCGCCGCATCTCTACCATCAGCGGCAGCATGGTTTCGCTCTCGGCCGGGCCAGCCACGAAGTAGAAGCGGCTAGCCAGCGGAGCCGGACGGCGGCGGTGCACGTACGCCAGGAGCGAATCTTTAGCAAACCAGAGCGCTGGCGAAAACACGCCCACCCGCCCGAATACCCGCGGGTATTTCACCCCTGCGTACAAGGCAATGAGTCCGCCCATGCTGGAACCCGCAATGGCCGTGTGCGCGGCCTCGGGCCGGGTACGGTAGTGCGCGTCGAGGTAGGGCTTGAGGGTGCGGGCCAGAAAATCGACGTAGGCCGCGCCTTCGCCGCCCTTTTTATATTCCGCGTTGGGCCAGGGCGAGTACTCGTCGAGGCGCTGCTCACCACCGTTGTCCACCGCTACGACGATGGCCTCGGTGGCTGGGGAGCGGGCGGCCAGCTGATTCAGGGTTTCGTCGACGCCCCACTCGCCGGCAAAGGCCGTGGCCTCGTCAAATACGTTCTGGCCATCCTGCAAGTAGAGGACGGGGTAGCGCCGCGTGGGCTGGCGAGCGTAGCTAGGCGGTAGGTACAGCCACACGCGCCGGGTGCGCCCCGACAGCTGGGGCAATCGGAAGGAGTCGGCCAGCACCCGCACGTTGGCAGTCAGCGTGTGCGGGCGAGCGCCGGCCGGACCAGCGCCCCCGGGGCGCTGGTCCGGCCAGGCAGCCACGCGCAAGTCGAGTGTGGCGGGGCCAGGGCCGAAGGTAGCCTGCCGGTTGGGTAGTGGTCGGAACTGCGCGTCGGTTTCGCCCGTGGCCCAGGAGCCCTGGGTAAACTTGAATTCC
>CAJYVK010000124.1 GCA_913778455.1 uncultured Hymenobacter sp.
AAGAGCGCGAAAATACCTTTTACCGTGGTAGAGTGCGCAGGCGTGGTACCCACCTGCTGCCCCTCCGGAGTGTGCAGGTATTTACTTTTACCCCAGTTGAAGATAACGGTGCCCAACGTCATCGCGATGCCGCAGGCCAGGAAGGCCCAGCGAAAATCTTGGGCGTGGCCAGTATCACCGATGAGGCTGGTAATCGTGTTGCCGATCAGTGAGCCCAGGTTGATTCCCATGTAAAAAATGGTGTAGGCCGCATCCTTGCGCTTATCGCCTGGGGTATAGAGCGAGCCTACCATCGACGAAATATTAGGCTTGAAAAACCCGTTGCCGATAATCATGGCTCCCAGGCCCAAGTACAGCAGCCAGTGACTAATGGGGTGGTCTTCGGCACTCCCATAGTTGCTAGCCGCAGCAAAGAGCGTAAATTGACCCAGTGCCATCAGTAATCCCCCGGTGAGGATGGAGCGCCGGTTACCCCAGTAACGGTCCGATATATAGGCCCCGATGAGGGGGGTCAGGTAAATAAGACTGGTGTAGCCCCCGTAAAATTTCGACGCGAAGGCCTTATCCATTCGCATGGCGTCGATAAGAAACAGCACCAGTACGGCACGCATGCCATAGTAGCTGAAGCGTTCCCACATTTCGGTGGCAAATAGTAGGTAGAGGCCGCGTGGGTGACTGGCCGAGGCCGTTTGGGGCGGTTGCGGGCGCAGGCTGGCGGTAGCAGGTTGCATGCAGTAAAGAAAGAGGTAGGAGGAAATGAAGAGAAAAAGCCCAGGCCGCGCAGGCTGGGCTTGGTAAAGCTAAGGATACTTTAGGGTAATAGCGGTGATTATCGCCTCCCCCTTTCTACCATACAAGGCGCAGCTTGACCGGCCCGGCCCCCGGCCGGCTGCCCGGGGATGATTTGCCAGCAGTCATTTGCCCCCTGAGCAAGCTCAAATCCCCTCTAAATAATCAGGAGTAATTATTTTTAACGGCTCGTTACTTATTACTTCCCGCAAACGTTTGCGGCCAGCATTTCAGCTCGCCGAACTACCTTTGTCGCACTAATTCTCTCCTCCCACCCACTTTTTTACTCATTTTTACATGGCAGACCAAAAAGCTGTCGCTACTCGCTTGGCCCCGCTGGGCTTCGCGCAGGCCCCCTCGCGGGCTCACCTCAACCTGCCGCCCGCCGCCCTGGTCGAGCACGCGCTACGCCGCGGTGAAGGTGTACTCACCGATACGGGCGCGCTCATGGCCGACACCGGCCAGTTTACGGGCCGCTCGCCCAAGGACCGTTTCCTCGTGCGCGACGCCGTTACCGCCGATTCCGTATGGTGGGGCGACATCAACATTCCGTTCGACCCAGCTAAGTTTGAGCAGCTGCACCAGAAGATGGTAGCTTACCTGGCCGACAAGGAAGTGTTTGTGCGCGAAGGCTACGCCGGGGCGCATTCCGCCACCCAGCTCAAGCTGCGCGTGGTAAATGAGCTGGCTTGGCACAACTTATTCTGCCACAACATGTTTTTGCGCCCTGAGGCCGGGGCTGATACCAGCTGGACACCCGATTTCAGCATTATTTGCGCCCCCGGCTTCGAGGCCGACCCCGCCGTGGACGGCACGCGTCAGCCCAACTTTGCTATTATCGATTTCTCCCGTCGGCTGCTGCTTATTGGGGGCACGGGCTATGCGGGGGAAATGAAGAAGGGCATCTTCGGCGTGCTCAATTTTTTACTACCCCACCAGCACGATACGCTGTCGATGCACTGCTCGGCCAACGTGGGCGAGGCGGGCGATACGGCTATTTTCTTCGGCCTTTCGGGTACGGGCAAAACGACGCTCTCTACTGACCCCAACCGGGGGCTGGTCGGCGACGATGAGCACGGCTGGCTGCCCGGCGAGGGCGGTATTTTTAATTTCGAAGGCGGGTGCTACGCCAAGGTCATCGACCTCTCGGCAGCTAAGGAGCCCGAAATCTGGAACGCCATCCGCTTCGGAGCCATCGTGGAAAATACGCGCTTCGTGCCCGGCACCCACACCGTGGACTACGCCAACAAGAGCGTTACCGAAAACACCCGCACCGCCTACCCCATCGATTTCATTCCTAACGCTATCGAGCCCTCGGTAGCCGGCGTACCGAAACACATTTTCTTTCTCACGGCCGACGCCTTTGGCGTATTGCCGCCCATTAGCCGGCTTGATAAATCGCACGCCATGTACCACTTCATGAGTGGCTACACGGCCAAGGTAGCCGGCACCGAAATGGGCATCACCGAGCCGCAAACCACGTTCTCGGCCTGCTTTGGGCAGGTATTTCTTCCCCTGCACCCCACCCGCTACGCCGAGATGCTGGGCCAGAAAATGGAGGAAAATCCCGACGTCACCGTCTGGCTCATCAACACCGGCTGGACGGGCGGCCCCTACGGCACCGGCTCGCGCATGAAGCTGGGCTACACCCGCGCCATGATTACGGCCGCTCTTTCGGGCGTTCTCAACGAAGTACACTTCAAGACTCACCCCATTTTTGGCGTGGCCGTACCCGGCGCCGTACCCGGCGTACCCAGCGAAATTCTCGACCCGCGGGCTACCTGGGCCGACAAAGGTGCCTACGATCAGACGGCCGCCGAGCTGGCCGAAAAATTCGTTAAGAACTTCGAGAAATACGCCGACTACGCCAGCGCCGAAATTATGGCCGGAGCGCCCAAAGTGGCCGTGGAAGCATAAGTGCTCCCCACGGTATTATAAAAAAGGCTGCTCACTGAGGTGGGCAGCCTTCTTTGCAATAGCATTTTTACTATTGCTTCTTAGGTAAACCGACTTAAGTATCGGCAAGCTCAGCATGATAATCGCATTACGTTGCAGTGGCTCCTTACAGCTAATACAGCCAGCACTGAAGCTTATTTAATAGCTACGACCCGCAACCCCAACAGGCTATTCGGCTCGTTGACTTTGAAAACGGGCATTACCAAGTAGTTGGAAGCACTGGAGCGTAGGGCGGCTTTAGCCATCAAGGTATCCTCGTGGTGGCCCAGCACCAGCAGATCGTGCACCTGCCGGGTGCCGGGGTCATAACTGACAGCCAGCGTCAGGCCGCCCGTTTGAAACGTTACGACGGAGTCTTGCATGGCCTGTTCCCGCTGGCCCATCATTGGCCCGTTAGGATCGGTGAGGGTGGCGGGGGGAAGGTGGGCGGCTCCCAGGCGCTGCCGCAATTCGTCGATGGACAGCCCGAGTAGGGCTGGTACGTTGGTAGTAGCTGCGCTCGCCCGGGCGGCCGTGGCTACTACCTGCGCCTGCTCGTGCGCACCCGAGCAGGCGGCCAGGCCGCTGCCTACCAGCAGCCACCACCTAGCCGGGAGAAGAGCCGCACGCTTGCTCATTTAGCTCGGGCTAGTGGCCTTGGCGGGCTTACCGGCCATTTCGCTCAGGTAATGACGCACTACGAGCGTGATGGAGGCGTAGGATTCTTCGAGGCGGGCCAGGGCATCCTGGGGCGACATCCAGCGGACTTCCTCGATATATTCCTCGGTTTGCGGGCGCATCACCGAGTCGTCGAGGCACTTCATCACGAACCAACTCGTTTTTTTCAGCATTTTATTGCCTTTGTAGGCGTAAGAATGCCAGGTGCTGGGCAGCTTTTCACCCAATTCAACCTTAATATTGCATTCTTCCTCCACTTCCCGCATGGCACCCATCGCCACATCCTCATCGCTTTTGAGCTTGCCCTTAGGTAAATCCCACTTACCAAGGCGGTAAATCATCAGAACCTGCCCATCCTTTACTACCAGGCCACCGGCCGCTTTGGCAATCTTAAACTGGTCTTTGAGGTGCAGAATGAGATTTTTTTTGCGGCGCGCCATCAAGGTCAGTGTTTTCAGCTTTTTAAGCTTTTTTACTTCCATTAGTCGCAGCAGGCGGTCGAGAAAGGCCGAAGTCGCGTCGCGCACCAGCACGTCGCCCACGAGGTCTTTGCTCGTAAACTCGTCATCGGCACCGAGCACGAGGTCGTATTTATGCTTGTACACCTTGTCGCTGACCTTTTTAATAATCAGCGGCACGTCGTTGATGAAAACGTTCATCGGAAGTAAGTCTGTAAGAAACGGCGAGAAAGGGCGCTTGCCCGGGCCAGTACCTGCCCCATACGGTAGAGTACGCCGCAAGATACGGGCTGGCCGCTTTTTCGGCTCACCTCGTAAGCCGACTGCATCTTTGCCGACTATATGACACGTATCGCCCTTCTTTCCGATACCCACGGGTACTTCGACGACCGTATTGCGCACCACCTGCGCGGGGCTGATGAAATCTGGCACGCCGGCGATTTTGGCTCGGCCGAGCTGATTATGCGGCTGGCGGCCCTGGCGCCCGTTTTTCGCGGTGTGTACGGCAACATTGATGGCACCGACGTGCGCTACACCGAGCCGCTGGTGCAGAATTTTGCGGTAGAGGGCCTGCGGGTGCTCATGATGCACATCGGCGGCTACCCAGGCCACTACACGCCCGAGGCGCGGCAGCTGCTGGCGCAGGTGCGGCCGGGGCTGTTCGTATGCGGGCACTCGCACATCCTGCGCGTCGCGCCCGACCCCAAGCTGGGACTGCTGGCCCTGAATCCCGGCGCGGCGGGCCGGCACGGGTTTCATAAGGTGCGCACGCTGCTGCGCTTCGGCATTGACCGGGGCAAGGTGCTGAATTTGCAGGCCGTGGAGCTTGGTCCCCGTACGGCTGCGCTGGATAAGGTGGAGGTTTAGGGAGGGTAGTAGCGCGGACTTTGCAGTCCGCGTTTCGCTAGCGTACTATACGCAGACTACAAAGTCCGCGCTACTACCCTCCGGCACCGAATATTCCGCTCTACGAGCGTGAATCTTCGTCACGATGAGCGCACACTTGTTTCTGACTCGTCCCCTACCGGGTAAATAGCAGAAAGAGCGCCCAGCTTTGCAGCCGGGCGCTCTTTTTATTTGTGCTAACGAGCTGAACTTACAGCTCAATTTCGGGCTTGGGGTGCTCGCCGGGCTGGCCGTCGGGGTTCACCGGCTTGGTTTCGGCCTCGGCGGCGTCGTAGCCTTCGCTGCCAGTTTGGTTGGCCTTGGTAGCCTGGTTTTCCTCTGGGCTCTTGCTGTCGCTTTCGCCAGCCAGCACGTGCTTGGCACCTTCAACGAGGTTGTGGGCGGCTTCCTGCACGGCTTCGGTAGCTTTCTCCACCAGGGAGTTGTGGGCTACGGCATCGGCAGCGTCGGCGGCGAGGTGCTTCACCTTGTCGGCAGCGGCCGAGGCGGCGTGGGCGGCCTTAGCGAGCAGACCCTCAGCGGCCGGTTCGGCCGAATTGTCGGGCTTTACGCTAGGCTTTTTTTTTCAGCCTCAGTGCCGGGGGCCGACGTAGCGAAGCGCGACTTCAGCTCGTCCAGGTCCACGTTTTTCAGCACGGGCGTACGCAGCAAGTTTTTGATTTTGCGCGTTTCATTGTTGGCACGGGCAATGTTTTTGCGGTGCTTGCGCTTCAGACGGGTAACGGACATGATTTCCGGGGCAATTAGAGTTCTAGGGGGGACTTCTGGCAAATGAGGTGCAAAAATAAGGCGCTACTTTTGAAATCGCAAACCTAATTCAACAGCTATTAGCTTTTAGCTGCTAGCTGTTAGCGCTCATCTTGTTAACAGCCTCTTTACTAAAGCTAACAGCCAAAAGCTAACTGCCTTTTTTATGACCATCGACCTACGCTCCGATACCGTAACGCGCCCTACCCCAGCCATGCTAGCCGCCATGCAGGCCGCCGCCGTGGGCGACGACGTGTACGACGAAGACCCCACCGTGCGCGAGCTGGAAACCCGCCTGGCCGCCCGCTTCGGCATGGAGGCCGGGTTGTTTTGCCCCTCCGGCACCATGACCAATCAATTGGCCATCATGGCGCACTGCACTCCGGTTTCGGAGGTTATCTGCGAGGCGACGGCCCACGTGTACCTGTGGGAAGTGGGCGGCATCATGCACCACGCCCGGGCTTCGGTGGCCCTGCTGCCGGGCGAGCGGGGTCGCCTCACGGCCAACCAATTGGCTGGGGCGGTACGCCCGGCTGGCAACGTGCACTACCCCACTACCCGGCTCGTATGCCTCGAAAACACCCACAACCGCGGCGGCGGTAGCTGCTACGCCTGGTCGGATTTAGAGGAAATCGCGGCTTTTACGAAAAAGCAAGGACTAGCGCTGCACCTCGACGGGGCACGCATCTTCAACGCCCTGGTGGCCACCGGGCAGCGCAGCGAGGACTACGGCCGGCTGTTCGACTCCATCTCGGTGTGCCTGAGTAAGGGGCTGGGCGCACCGGTGGGCTCGGTGCTGCTGGGCACGCAGGAATTTATTACCGGCTGCAAGCGGCTGCGCAAGCTGTTTGGCGGCGGCTGGCGGCAGGCGGGCTACCTAGCGGCGGCCGGGCTGTACGCCCTGGACCACCACGTGGCCCGACTGGCCGACGACCACCGCGCCGCCGCCCGGCTGGCCGCAGCGCTGCGCCCCCTGCCCTGCGTAGCCGAAATCCTGGAGCCGGAAACCAATCTCGTGCTTTTCCGCCTCGACGAGCGCCAACTGGCAGTGGCCGATTGCCTGGCGCGGCTCGAAGCCCAGGGTATTAAAGCGAGCGGCTTCGGCGGGAGTTGGGTGCGCTTCGTGACCCACCTCGACGTAAGCGAGGAAATGCTGGCCAAGGTCATTGCCGCGTTGCCGGAGCTGGCCAAGTAAGGCAACCTACCATTTTATTCCTTACTTACTCGCCGGGGGCTGCCTGCGTATGCCGGGCAGCCCCTTTTTAATCACGCCGATGGATTTATACAACGCCCTGGCCCTGCTGCTGGTACTGGCCGCCGCCTTTGCCTACCTCAATCACCGCTTCCTCAAGATGCCGCCCGCCATTGGGCTGATGGTGCTGGGGCTACTGGCCTCGCTGGCACTGGTGGGGCTGGCCCAACTGGGCGTGGCGTCGGTACTAGCCCTGGCGCGGGTAGTGGGCAACATTGATTTCAGCGCCCTCGTGATGCAGGTGATGCTGGGCTTCCTACTCTTTGCCGGGTCCATCCACGTCGATACCCGGCGGTTGGGGCGGCTGCGCTGGTCGGTGGGTACGCTGGCGCTCATCGGCACGCCGCTGAGCGTGGCGCTGGTGGGCGGGGCCATGTACGGGCTGCTGCCGCTGCTGGGGCTACCCACGCCACTGGCCTACTGTTTGTTGTTCGGAGCACTCATCTCGCCTACCGACCCGGTGGCCGTCCTCAGTATTCTGACCAAGGCCAATATCGACAAAGACCTGGAAACGAAGATTGTGGGTGAATCGCTGTTCAACGATGGCGTGGGTGTGGTGCTATTTGTGGTGCTCTTGGAAGTGGCGCAGCTCGGCCCGCAGGACGTGACCGTGGGCCACGCGCTGGCGGTCTTTGCCCAGGAGGCCGTGGGCGGCGTGGCACTGGGCACGGTGCTGGGGCTGACTGCGGCCTGGCTGTTGCGCTCGGTGGATAATTATCAGGTAGAAGTGCTGCTCACGCTGGCCCTGGTAGCGGGCGGCACGGCGCTGGCGGCCAGCCTGCACACCTCGGGGCCGCTGGCGATGGTGGTAGCGGGACTGCTGTTCGGGCATTTCAGCCACTACGCGGGCATGTTCTCCGAGCAGTCGCGCGACTACCTGCATAAGTTTTGGGAGCTGGTCGATGAGATTCTCAATGCCCTGCTCTTCGTGCTGGTGGGGCTGGAGGCATTGGTGCTGCCCATTACGAGCGGCATTCTGTGGGCGGGCTTAGCAGCCATCGCGGTAGTGCTGGTGGGGCGGCTGCTGGCGGTGTGGCTGCCGCTGGTGGCGCTGCGGGGCAGCGGCTTGTTTACCCCTTCGCAGCACAGCGTGCCGGTACTCACCTGGGGCGGGCTGCGCGGGGGACTATCAGTAGCGCTGGCCCTGAGCCTACCGGCCTCGGCCCCCCGCGAACTGCTAGTCGGGATTACCTACGTTATTGTGGTGTTTTCCATCATCGGACAGGGGCTGACCATTGGGCCGCTGGTGCGCTGGCTGGGGGTGGGCCAGCCCACTCCTCTGACCACTAGCACCTTGACAGAAAAGGGCCTTCCTGACGATTAAAACCGCTTTTTGCGGGCACTCTGGCGTGAGTATTGCTGTTTAGAATAGCCTATGAATTTTTTTGTACTTGCTGACATCCACGGCTGCCTGCACACTTTCCGTGAGCTACTGACCCACTGGCGGCCCGCTGAGGAGATACTGGTCCAGCTCGGCGACCTCGTAGACCGCGGCAATTATTCCCCCGAAGTAGTGGAGCTGTGCCGCCAGCTCAGCCTTGATTTTCCGGATAAAACCATTTTTCTGAAAGGCAACCACGACTGGGCAATGGCCGAGCATCTGGGGGCTGATGGCCCCTACAAAGCCTGGTTGAACTGGGGCGGACGCGCCACCTTGCAGCAGTACCAACGCTACCGGCAGTGGCTGGCCCCGCACGCCAGCTGGCTAAGCCAGCGGCCGCTGTATTGGCAAAGCGACCACCTGCTCTTTTCGCACGCTGGCTTTGCCGACGTGTTTGCCCCGCTCGACCCCGCCAGCTCGGAAGGCGTGCTGTGGCGGCGCGGACCGCTGCACCACGCGGGCCGGCTGCAAGTAGTGGGGCACACGCCCACGGCCCACCACCGGCCCGAGCACGTGGCGGCGGCCAATGCCATTTACCTCGATACCGGCGCGGCCGATGGCCATTTTCTCACGGCCCTGCGCCTGAGCGAAACCGGTGAGCTGCTCGAAACTGTTGCCGTGCCAACCCACTCGCTGGATTATTGCAAAGCCTGACCCCTGCCTGATGCCCGCTCCCATCTCCCCTGAAACCGAACCCCACTGGCACGCCGCCGCGCTGGCCCACCTGCGCCAGGCCGACCCCATTCTGGCCCAGGCCATTGCCCGCGTGGCTGGCCCGGTGCGCCCCGCCGCCCACGAGGATCTGTACCTAGCGCTGCTACGGGCCATCGTGAGCCAGCAGATTTCGACTAAGGCGGCGGCGGCCATCTGGCGGCGCTTTACGGCGCTGTTTCGGCCCGATGGCTACCCCGAGCCCCGCGAGGTGCTGCGCCTGGAAGAAGACGAGCTGCGCGAGGCGGGTTTGTCGCGCCAGAAAATCAGCTACCTCAAGGCCATTGCCGACTACCAGGAGCGCGGCCTGCTCGACTACGAGCACCTGAGCCAGCTCGACGAGGAAGCCTTTACCAAGCACCTCACCGCCATCCGGGGCGTGGGCCGCTGGACCGCCCAGATGCTGCAAATGTTTGCCCTCGACCAGCCCGACGTCTTCAGCGAGGGCGACCTGGGCATTCAGAATGCCATGCGCAAGCTCTACGGCCTGGAGGAAACCGGCCGCGCCCTGCACAAGAAAATGCTGATCCTGGCCGAGCCCTGGCGCCCTTACCGCTCGCTGGCCTGCAAATACCTGTGGCGCTCGCTCGACCCTACGCCGCCTATCAACGCTGATTTGGGCTGGGAGTAAGTAGCGCGGACGTTGCGAGTCCGCATTTATGGGCACTACCGATCTCGGCGGGCGCGGACTCGCAGAGTCCGCGCTACATTTGGGCTTTAACCGAAAGTTACCCCAACCCCTTCGCTCTCCCCAATGGCCGACCCCCACGCCGCCACCCACCCTACCCTCTCCAAAGCCGAATTGCTCGCCGCCAAAAACCAGGAAGCCCTGCTCGGCGGCGGCCAGGCCCGCATCGACGCCCAGCACAAGAAAGGCAAGCTCACCGCCCGCGAACGCATCGACTTGCTGCTTGATGAAGGATCATTTGAGGAAATTGGCAAGTTTGTGATGCACCGCTCCAAGGACTTTGGCCTCGATAAAGAGTACTACCTCGGCGACGGCGTGGTGACGGGCTACGGCACCGTAAACGGCCGCCTGGTGTACGTTTTCTCGCAAGATTTTACGGTGTTCGGCGGCTCGCTGAGCGAGACCCACGCCGAGAAGATCGTGAAAATCATGGACCTCGCCATGAAGAACGGCGCACCTGTGATCGGCCTCAACGATTCGGGCGGGGCCCGCATTCAGGAAGGTGTAGTGAGCCTCGGCGGCTACGCCGACATCTTTTATAAGAATACCCTGGCCAGCGGCGTGGTGCCGCAGCTCTCGGCCATTATGGGGCCGTGCGCGGGCGGCGCGGTGTACTCACCGGCCATTACGGACTTCATTCTGATGGTCGAAAACACGAGCTACATGTTCGTGACCGGCCCCAACGTGGTGAAGACCGTGACCCACGAAAACGTGACCAGCGAGGAGCTCGGCGGGGCCAGCACTCACTCGGCCAAGAGTGGCGTTACGCACTTCACGGCACCCAACGAGGTAGTTATCATTCAGCAGCTCAAGCAGCTGCTGAGCTACATGCCCCAGAACTGCGAGGAAACCGCCCCCGCCGTGGCCTACGAGGCTGGCCAGGATGAGAGCCGCCCGGCCCTCGACTCGCTCATTCCCGACAACGCCAACCAGCCCTACGACATCCGCGAAGTGATTGAGGGGCTGATTGACGCGGGCTCCTTCATGGAAGTGCACCAGAATTTCGCCGAGAACATCGTGGTGGGCTTTGCGCGGCTGGCGGGCCGCAGCATCGGCATCGTGGGCAACCAGCCGGCGGTGCTCGCTGGCGTGCTCGACATCAACGCCAGCACCAAGGCCGCCCGCTTCGTGCGCTTCTGCGACTCGTTCAACATTCCGCTGCTCGTGCTCGAAGACGTACCCGGCTTCCTGCCCGGTACCGACCAAGAGTGGCGCGGCATCATCACCAACGGCGCCAAGCTGCTCTACGCTTTCTGCGAAGCCACCGTGCCGCGCATTACCGTCATCACCCGCAAAGCCTACGGCGGGGCGTATGACGTGATGAACAGCAAGCACATCGGGGCCGACCTCAACTTCGCCTGGCCCACCGCCGAAATCGCGGTAATGGGTGCCAAGGGCGCGGCCGAAATCATCTTCAAGCGCGAAATCGCCGCCGCCGCCGACCCCGAGGCTAAGCTCCAGGAAAAAGTAGACGAATACCAGCAGAAATTCGCCACGCCCTACCGCGCCGCCCACCGCGGCTTCGTCGACGAGGTAATTATGCCCTCGCAAACCCGCCAGAAATTAATTCGCGCCTTTAAAATGCTGGAAAATAAAGTGGATACCTTGCCGCGTAAAAAACACGGCAACATTCCGCTGTAAATTTTCGCACAGAGTTAACGGGAGTAAAAAGGAGTTGCACGGAGCTTTTTACTTTCACTCGGTGAAACTCCTTTTTACTTCTCCTAACTCTGTGCGAAAACCACTTGGCTATGCGTCCCGAATCGTTTGCTTTTCTTGAAAAATACCTGAACAACCCCTCGCCCACCGGCTTCGAGAAAGAAGGCCAGAAGCTGTGGCTGGAGTACATCAAGCCCTACATCGACGAGTATTTTGTCGATACCTACGGCACGGTGGTGGGCGTCATCAACCCCGAGGCGAAGTACAAGGTCGTCATCGAGGCGCACGCCGACGAGATTTCCTACTTCGTGAATTACATCACCAAGGAAGGCTACCTGTACCTGCGCCGCAACGGCGGCTCCGATGCGCTGGTGGCCCCCAGCAAGCGGGTGAATATTTTCGGCGAAAAGGGCATCGTGAAAGCCGTGTTCGGCTGGCCGGCCATCCACGTGCGCAAGGTGGAAAACGACAAGGCCCCGACCATCGAAACCATTTTCCTCGACTGCGGCGCGAGCAGTGCCGACGAGGTGGCGGAAATGGGCATTCACGTGGGCTCGGTTGTGACGTTTGAGGACGAGTTTACGGTGCTCAACGACAAGTTTTACGTGGGCCGGGCGCTCGACAACCGCGTGGGCGGCTTCATGATTGCCGAGGTGGCCCGCATGCTGCAAGAGAACGGTAAAAAGCTGCCCTTCGGCCTGTACATCGTGAATGCGGTGCAGGAAGAAATCGGCCTGCGCGGCGCCGAAATGGTGGCCCACCGCATCAATCCCGACGTGGCGATCATCACCGACGTGACCCACGATACGCAGTCGCCGATGTACGAGAAGAAAACCAGCGGCGATATCTTCTGCGGCAAAGGCCCGGTTATTACCTACGGCCCGGCCGTGCAGAACAACCTGCGCGACTTGATTATCAACACGGCCAAGGAAACGGACATTCCCTTCCAGCGCGCCGCCGCCACCCGCGCCACGGGCACCGACACCGACGCTTTCGCCTATTCGGGCGCGGGCGTGGCTTCGGCACTCATTTCGCTGCCGCTCAAGTACATGCACACTACCGTCGAGACGGTGCACAAGGACGACGTAGACAGCGTGACGCGCCTCATCTACGAAACGCTGCTGCGCATCGAGGACGGGCACGACTTCCGGTATTTCAATTAACTTTCTCCCTTAGCTTCTGTCATCCTGAGCTTGCGAAGGATCTTGCGTCAGTCCGATTTGCTCGGCGGGCGTAAGATCCTTCGCAAGCTCAGGATGACCGTTTTTAGATGAATGCCCTCCCCACCTCTGCGCGGCCGCTTACCGTTACCGACCAACTGGATCGCCGCGTCACTCTCCCTTTCACCCCGCAGCGCATTATATCGCTAGTGCCCTCGCAGACGGAATTACTATTCGATCTGGGGCTGGGCGACCGCGTGGTGGGCGTCACGAAATTCTGTATTTACCCGCCCACGGCGCGACGCTCCGCCAGCGTAATCGGGGGTACCAAGAACTTCGATTTTGCCAAAATAAAGGCAACCCAGCCCGATTTGATTATCGGTAATAAGGAGGAAAATTATCAGGAAGGCATTGCGCAGCTGGAACCCCATTTCCCCGTGTGGCTGAGTGACATCACGACGCTGCCGGAGGCGCTGGATATGATACGCCGCGTGGGCGACCTCACGGGCAAGGCTCATCTGGCCGAGCCGCTGGCCACCGAGATTAAGCAGTCGTTTGACCGGCTGCGGCTGGCGGCGGGGCAGCGCCCGCCACTCGCCGCGTATTTCATCTGGCGCAAGCCGTACATGGTGGCGGCCAGCGGCACGTTTATCGACGACATGCTGCGGCGGGCGGGCTTCCGCAACGCCTTTGCGGGCCTCGGGCGCTACCCCGAGGTGACGCCCGAGCAGTTGGCCGAGGCCGCGCCCGAGCATATTTTCCTGTCGTCGGAGCCGTACCCGTTTGGGGAAAAGCACCGGATTGATTTTCAGGAGCTTTGTCCGGCGGCGAACGTTCAGGTGGTGGACGGTGAACTATTCAGTTGGTACGGCAGCCGGCTGCGGCTGTCGGCGGAGTATTTCCAGCGGCTGCGTACCGGGCTGGGGGTAGAATAGGCAGGCTGGCAATACCTTGCGGGCCTAACCTTTTCCCGCCGCATGGACCAGCGCATCATCAACCTCTTCGACGAGTACACCCACCGTCCACTTTCCCGCAAGGAGTTTCTCGACCGCCTGCTGGTGCTGGCGGGCAGCGCGGCCCTGGCTACCACGGCCCTCTCGGTGCTGGAGCCCGGCTACGCCCAAGCGGCTACCATCTCGCCCCTGGCCGAAGACCTGGTGGAAGAAACCGTAACCTGGCCCGGCGACGGGGCCACCGTGAGCGGCTACCTGGTGCATCCTAAGGGCAAGAAAAAGCGCGGCGCGGTGGTCGTCATCCACGAAAACCGGGGCCTGACGCCGCACATCAAGGACGTGACGCGGCGTGTGGCGCAGGCTGGCTACCTGGCGCTGGGCGTGGATGCGCTGAGCGTAGTGGGCGGCACGCCCACCGACGAAGACAAGGGCCGCGAGCTAATCGGCCAGCTCGACCCGCCGAAAAACCTGCATAACTTCTTGGCTGCCCTCACCTACCTGCGCGCCCGGCCCGACTGCAACGGCCGCACCGGCTGCGTAGGCTTCTGCTGGGGCGGCGGGCTGGCCAACCAGCTGGCGGTGCACGACCCCAAGCTCAATGCTGCCGTGGCCTACTACGGCCAACAGCCCAAGGCCGAAGACGTACCCCAGATCAAGGCCAACGTCATGCTGCACTACGGCGGCCTCGACCAACGCATCAACGCGGGCATCCCGGCCTACGAGGCGGCGCTGAAGGCGGCTCACATTCCCTACGAGCTGTATATCTACGAGGGCGTAAACCACGCTTTCAATAACGACACCTCGCCGGCCCGCTACAATGCCGAGGCAGCGAAGTTGGCCTGGGAGCGCACGTTGCGGCTGTTTAAGGAGAAACTGGGGTAGGCAGGAATTGCAATTGATAAGTTATCAAAAAGCAAATATGAGTTCTGTAACAAACCTGATGCTCTCTTTTGCAGTCGGCGAAGAAGAGCAAACTATTGCAGCACAATTGAACAGCTACCCTAATAAAGGGCGCGGATTTTTACTTGTATCAATTGATGATAAAAAGCTTCCCAGAGGCTGGTACGGTGGCAGCAAAATGATGGAAACCTGCATTTATTTAGGAGCTTGTAACTACTTAGACGTTGATGATTTTATTGAATATTTACACAGCATTAAATGGAAATCGCCAGAAGAAGTACAATTATTCGCTAAAAGACAGTGGGAAGACAAATTCGTAGTATACGATTTATCTTCTGAAAAACTCAATTCGAATAATTATTGAGCTTACAAAGTGTTTTGTCACCAATAAACAGGCTATGTGAAGCTAACAAGATGCTTCGCGAGCTCAGCATGACAGGCATTTTTAGATTAATTTATCCGGCGTAATCGGTAGCTCGCGCACGCGCTTACCGGTGGCGTGGAATACCGCATTGGCAATGGCGGCGCTGAAGCCGACGATTCCGATTTCACCCAGGCCTTTGGCCCCCATCGGGTCGAGGTAGGTGTCGGGCTGGTCGATAAAGATTACGTCGATGCTGGGCGGGATGTCGGCGTTGACGGGCACGTGGTAATTGGCCAAATCGTGGTTGGTAATGCGGCCGAAGCGGTGGTCGAGCACGGCGTCTTCGAGCAGGGCCAGCCCCAGGCCCCAGGTGATGGCCCCGTACACCTGGCTGCGGGCCGTTTTGTGGTTCATAATGCGGCCGGCATCGATGACCGAGACGACGCGGCTCACGCGCACCTCGCGGGTGTGGGCGTGTACCCGCACCTCCACGAAGCTGGCTCCGAACGACTTGCCCGACCGCTCGCCCTGTGCCGGCACCTCGGGCGACTCGTGGGTGACTTCGAGCGCCGGCTGACCAGCCTGACGCAGCACCTCGCCGTAGAGGCGGCTGGTGGCGGAGCGGCCAGCCAAACTTACGCGGCCGTTTTCAGCCACCAGGTCGGCGATCTTAGCCTGGGCAAAGGGCGAACCGGGCATGCTAAACGCCAGGTTCAGCAGTTGCTGGCGTAGCGCCGCGCAGGCATCGTGCACGGCCGCGCCCACCGAGGCCACGGTATGCGAACCGAATTGGCCGGGGGCCTCGGGAAAGGCCGCGTCGCCCAGCTCGAAGCGGATGTTTTCGGGGGCGACGCCGCTGGCATCGGCAGCAATCTGGGTCATGACGGTGGCGGTGCCGGGGCCGGCGTCGGCGGTGGCGCTCTGCACCAGCAGGGTACCATCGGGCGATAGGCGAGCCCGGGCGCTGGCCTTGGCCCGCACGGCTTTGTAGATGCCCATTGCCATGCCCTGGCCCACGAGCCAGTCGCCCTCACGGGTGGTGCCGGGTGTGGGGTTGCGCTTTTGCCAGCCAAATTTTTCGGCACCCTGGGCGTAGCATTCACGCAAATAGTTGCTACTCCAGGGCTTATCGTTTTCAGGGTCGGTTTCGGCGAAGTTTTTCAGGCGCAGGGCCAGCGGGTCCATTTTAAGAGCGTAGGCCAGCTCATCCATGGCCGACTCCAGGGCAAAGGAGCCGGTAGTTTCGCCGGGGCCGCGCGTCCAGGCGGGCGTACTCAGATCGAGCGGCACGAGGTGATAGGTCAGCTCGGCATTAGGGCAGCGGTAGCCCGACTTGGTGGGGTGCAGGATGCGCTCGGTAAACTGCTCGTAGCGCGAGGTCGCCCCAAAAGCCTCGTGCGCGATGCCCACCAGGGTACCGTCGGCCTGCGCCCCCAGCGCCACGCGCTGCACCGAGCGCGGCCGGTAGCCCACCATGTTAAATTCCTGCTCGCGGGCATTCACCACTTTCACCGGGCGGCCCACCACCCGAGCCCCCAGGATGGCGGCCATCTCGGGCGGCCAGATGCGCGAGGCGCCCCCAAATGCCCCGCCCACGAACGGCGAATGCACCCGCACGCTCTCCTTGGGCAAGGCCCAGAGCTTCATTAAATCCTTCTGGGCCAGCGACGGAGCCTGGGTTTTATTCCAGACCGTGAGCTGGTTGCCCTGCCACTCGGCGATGGCGGCGTGCATTTCCAGCGGGTTGTGCACTTGCAGCGGGGTCTGATACTCGTGGGCTATCTGCACCGGGGCCGTTTTGTAGGCCTGGGGCTGGCCGCGCAAGTGGTCTTTCTCCTTCTTGGGCTTGTAGCCAGCGGTCAGATTTTTAGCGAGATTGGTTTGCGGCGCAGCGTGCTCGTACTGCACACGCACGAGCGCGGCGGCGTGCTGGGCCTGCTCCAGCGTGGCAGCGATGGCCAGGGCCACCGGCTGGTTGCTGTAGTAGATTTTATCGTCGAAAAACACCCGAAACTGCTGGCCCTCCACGCGCCCGTCGGGCTGGGGATTTTCGTACCCGGGCACCTTGGGCGAATTGAGGTGCGAGACGACAGCCAGCACGCCGGGCTGCCGGGTGGCCTCGCGGGCGTCGAGGTGGGTGATGCGGCCCACGGCTACGGGGCTCGTAATCAGCACCCCGTGCACGCAGCCCGGCACGGCGTGCTCGGCGGCGTAGCGGGCCTGGCCGGTTACTTTGAGGCGGCCGTCGACGCGGCTACGGGGCTGGCCGATGTGTGGAGCGGGCATGGGCAAGGGAGGGGATGGCGGAGATACTGACCGGGTTTACGCCATTCCCGGCAGCGCGTTAGCTTGAGCTTGCAACGGCCGCAGTGCGTAGCCACGGACTCGCGGCCGCTGCGAGCCCTTCGGTGTCCGTAGCGTGGTCGGTGGCCCAGGCTACCAGACCATCGGGACGAATGAGCACCGCCCGCAGGCCCAGGGCTTCTTCGGCCTGCCCTGCCACGTAGCGCAGTTGCTCGCCAAATTCGTCGACCCAGGCCCGCCGCTCGGCATTTACTTCAAAATCAAGCAATAGCCCGCGCCCAGCTTGCAGCAGCTCGCCCACCGTCGGGCCGTCAATCAGCTTAAAATTGGGCACGCTGTGGCCCACCAGCGGGTGAGGGCCGGCGAGCGGGTAGCGCGTACCCAGGCCCCACACCCGCCCGGCTACGTACGCCGCACCGTCGGGCGTGTCCAGCAGGTCGCCGATGATGGCGTAGAGGGCGCGGGCCGCCGGGTCGGGGCGCATGATGGCTACCTGCGCCCGCGACCAGTCGAGCACCCGCACGCCCACGGGGTGGC
>CAJYVK010000125.1 GCA_913778455.1 uncultured Hymenobacter sp.
ACTTCCTCACTTCCTCACTTCCTCACTTCCTCACTTCCTCACTTCCTCACTTCCTCACTTCCTCACTTCCTCACTTCCTCACTTCCTCACTTCCTCACTTCCTCACTTCCTCACTTCCTCACTTCCCCCGTGCGCCACATTACCCTTTGCTACCGCAAAATCATTGACGCCGGCGCTGCCCGGCCCTGGGATAGACTGGTGCTCGACGACAGCTACCGCGAGTTTCGGATGCAGGCGCAGTATTTCAATCAGGAAAAGAAGTACCGCACCTTCGGTGAAATCCTGCACTACGTGCCGGGGGCTGACCGCCTGCACGGGCTGGTCAGCGGGGCCATCGTCGGCTACTTGCAGCAGCTCGGGGGCGTGGTACCCGACGTGCTCGACAACCTGGGACGGCGCTTTTTGAGATTCGACAAGTTTCAGTTTGAAGTGATTAACTCCGATTTGCTCGACCCTAGCAAGCACCAGGTAGCCATTAATTTCTTCACCGAGCCCCTGGTGTGGCACGATACCGTGGGGGCGTTTCTCATTGCTTCGCCGCTCGCCGCGCCCGTTGGTGAGGCGGTATCAGTGCACACGTTTCAACTGCAACCCTACCTAGCCATTCACACGCTGCAAGCCGCTCCCGCCCATGCCCACCCCGACGACGCCCGGTAAAATCTTCGTGGCCGACCAGCGCGGCCTGGCCCAAACCGCCAGCTTTCAGCGCTACGCCACCCTCAATTTCGGCCCTTATTACCACGAGCACCGCCAGCCGCTGGGCCGCCTGCTCGCCGTAAATGAGGAAAGCCTGGCGGGCGGCGCGACCCTCACGCTACCCGTGGCGGAGGCCATGCACGTCGTGCTGCTCCCCATCACCGGCACGGTAGAGGTGGTGTTAGCCCATGAGCTACTAGCCATCGAAGTAGAACAGGTACAGGTACTGACGCTGCCCGCTGGCTCCTCGCTGCGACTGCGCAACCCCTACCCCAGCGACCTCATCAGCCTGCTGCACCTGTGGGTGCGGGCCGACGCCGCCGGCCCCGCACTGGCTGCGGGGCCGGCGGTGAGCTTCACGTTTGCCGGGCTGGCCAACCGGCTGGTCCCGCTCCTACCAACTACGATGGGCCTGCCCTTCGCGCTCAGCCTGGGCCGCTTTGCCGGCCGGTGCGAGACTACGTACGCGCTGGCGCCGGGCCGGCTGTTTTTTGGCTGCGTGCTGGCCGGGGCCTTCGAAGTCGAGGGCCGGCTGCTGCACGCCCAGGATGGGCTGGCGCTCTGGGACGCGATTGACCCCATTGAGTTGGAGGCGCTTAGCAACGACGCGCTGCTGCTGGTACTGGACGTAGCCGCCTAACCCCTCGCCGCCGGGCAGTACGCCTCAATCGTCATCATCGTCGCGCTTGGGCGTGAGCTGCACGAAAGCCCCGCGCCGGGGGGCCGGCATGGTGGCCTCCTCCCCTTTTACCGATTTCCACACCACCTCGTTGAGGTCCAGGTCGGGCACGGCGTCTTCGTGGGCGAAGTCGAACTTGGCCGAGCGCTCGGCGCTGCGGTTGTGGGCGGTGTTGCGAACATCGAGCGGCACTTGGTTGGCTTTGGCCTGGTAGCCTGCTAGATCGGGCTGGGCCTGAAACACCCCGAACAGCGGCCGGGCCGCCGCGTCGTATTGGCTCATGGGCGGCAGGCCGAGCAGCAGCTCCATCGTGCGCATCACGCCAGCGGTGGTGTAGAGGGTGTGATCGACGGCGTGGCGGCGCACGTAGGGGCTGATGACGAAGGCCGGCGAGCGGTGAGCGTCGATGTGGTCGGGACCGTTCTGGGCATCATCTTCAAGTACAAAAATGGCCGACTCGCCCCACACGCTGCTGGCGGCGATGTGCTCCACGAGCTGGCCCAGCGCCAGGTCGTTGTCGGCCACAGCCGAGGTGGGGCTGACCTTACCCAGCCGCTGCCCGCTGGTGTGGTCGTTGCTGAGGCGGATAGTACTGAACTGCGGCACGGCATTCTTGGCCAGCAGCGAGTCGAAATCCTGCGCCCAGATGCGCACCCGCTCCACGTCGGGCACATCCATGTTGAAACCCGGGGCCTTGGGGCAAATATGCCCGCGCAACGACTTGAGCGAGGTTTTTCCGTTCTCGGCAAACTCGCCGTAGGTGCGGTACGTGAGGCCGGCACGCTGGCAGTAGTCCCAGATGAAGCCGTCGCGCGGGTAGGCAATTTTACGAGTACCCTCAAAATCGTAAGTACCACCCCGCCCACCGTAGCTGATGGGCCACGACTTCTCCACGTAGTCGGTGGCGTAGGCGGCGGTACTCCAGTTGTGGCCGTCGGCGCTCACTTCGGCGTTCACGTAGAAGTTGTCGAGCAACACGAATTCGCGGGCCAGCGCGTGGTGATTAGGCGTCACCTTCCGCGGGAAAATACAAAGCGACGAATCGCCTTCGCCCTCGCGCACGTCGCCCAATACCTGGTCGTAGGTCCGGTTTTCCTTGATGATGTAGAAAATGTGCTTGATGGGCGACGGCTCACCCACCCGGCGCGGCACGGGGTTGCCGGGTGCCCCCGGGGCCAGCGCCTCGCTGGTCTTGGTGAACGGCGTATTGGCGTACACTTGCTGCGAATACGCCTTGAGCCGGGCCGCGTCGGGCGCGGGGATGAAGGAGAGCGTCCCCTTGAACAGGCTGCCGATGTATTGCACCTCGCGCTGCTCGGCGCTGCCCGTCTGGTAGCCGCTGGTATCGGTTTTCTTTACCGGCTGCGGCCCGCGGGGGTTGGCCAGACTGGAAAAGCCCTTGCCATTGGCTACGAGCACTTTACTGCCTTGCGTACGCACGCAGGTCGGGTACCACCCGGTCGGGATGAAGCCCAGCCCGGCACTGCGACCGGGCTGGCGCACGTCGAACACGGCCAGGCAGTTGTTGTCAGCGTTGGCAATGTAGAGCGTCTGGTCGTTGGCGGATAAAGCTAAGCCATTGGTCGTCGAACCGGTGAGGCGCGTCGGGTAGAGGCTGGTCGAAATGGTTTCGAGCACCTTCCACTGCCGGGCATCGACCACCGACACCGAATTGTCGTTGGCATTGGCCACGAACAGGTAGCGGCCATCGCGGGTCTGAATCAACTCGTTGGGGTGGCTGCCGGTGGCTAGCTCGGCGCGTACCCGGCCGGTGGCGCAGTCGTAGGCCAGCAGCTTGTCGCCGCCCCAGAGGGTGATGTACAGCGTTTTCTCATCCTTGGCAAGCAGGCAGCCGTAGGCCTCGTGGCCCAGCCCTACGCGGCTCAGCGTGCGGCCGGTGGCCGGGTCGAGCACGTAGAGCGCATTATCCTCCTTCGTGACGGTGTAGAGGCGCTGGCCGGCTCCGTCCACGGCAATGCCCACCGGGCTGATTTTGGCCTTGGGCCAGGCTGGGCCAAGGCGCAACGTATCGGGTGCGCCGAGCTTGCGGCCGGCCGTGGGATACGCCAGGATGATGTTATCGTTGCCGCCCGAGGCGTAGAGCTTGTCGCCCTTGGCGCTGAAGGCCAGCCCGTACCACGCCTTGGCAATGGGCCGCTCGTCGAGCGTCTTCTCGGTGGCGGGGTCGATAAGCTGAATGCTTTGCTTGCCCTGGCCGTTGTTGGTGATGGCCAGCAGCTTGCCACCGGGAGCCAGCTGCATGTTGAGCGGCAGGTCGCCGAGGGCCAGCGCCGAGCCGGCCGGGGTGAGGCTCCAGCCGTTGGGCAGCAGTATTTTGTCGGCGTGGGCGGTGTTGGTGGGCCGCTGGGCCTGGGTGGGGCTGGCCAGCTGGCTCAGGGCCAGCGCCGCCAGAGGCAGCAAACGCTTCATGCGCACGGAGAATAGGCGGGATAAAACAAGGACTACAAAGATCCGTCAGCGGGGCGGCCTGCGTGTTACCGCCAGGTTTTCTTATGGCCTTCCGAGCTGGGCGATGAGGAGAAGCTGCCGGCTTTATGCGGCTTGGTAAACGCTGGCTGGGTGAGCCGCTGAGCAAAGCATCTTTGACCTTTTAACCAAAGTTCCCCGGGGTGGGGCTTCCTAACTTTGTCCTCGTTAAACAACGTCGGCGGCCAACTCCCGCGTACTCGCCACCCCTCCTTTTTCTATGACTGGCAAGCAATCGAACCGCTACGCGGAACTGGTGGTCGTCTGCCACGGCGACCAGCGCTACGGGGGCGAATTGGTCTCGGAAGACCACGTGCTCATCAGCGTGCTGGCAGGCGAGCTAAAGGTGGTGCTGGCCGACCGCACGCACTGGTACGGCCCGGGCGATGCGCTGCTGCTACCGCGTCGGCAGCCCGCTACCCTGCTCAAATATCCCAAAGACGGCGTTGCGTATCGGGCCATCCTGCTGAAGCTGCCTCCAAACTTGGTGCGCACCTACTACGCCCAGCATCCCCCGGCCGTGGCCGGGCGGCCCGCCACGATGGGGCCGCTGGCCTTCCCCAAAAGCCCACTGCTCCAGAGTCTTTTTGCCTCCCTGCTGCCCTACCTGGAGCTACAGCAGCAGCTCCCCGCCGCGCTGCTGGCCGTGAAAATCACGGAGGTGCTGGAGATCGTGCGCTGTCTCCAGCCGCAGAGCGACGGCGTGCTGGCCGATTTTTCGGAGCCCGGCAAAGTGAACCTGGTCGAGTTTATGGAGGCGAACTACATGTTTAATCTACCCCTGGCCCGGTTCAGCCACCTCACTGGCCGGAGCCTCGCCACGTTCAAGCGGGATTTTCAAAAGGCTTTCCAATCGAGCCCGCAGCGCTGGCTTACGCAGAAGCGGCTGGCGCTGGCTCATTACCACTTGGCCGAAAAGCGCCGCAAGCCCGTGGAGCTGTACCTGGAAGTGGGCTTCGAAAACCTGGCGCATTTCTCCTACGCGTTTAAAAAGCAGTTCGGCTACCCCCCGACTGCCCTGCTCAGGCCAACCGCCGGTTGAGCCAGCGGGTAGCACTGCTCCCCGCAGGGTAAAGGCACTGGCACACGCAAGGCCAGCGGGGCTCGCCATGCCCACTGCGGCCGACCCAACCAGCACCCAACCATCTTTAAAACAACTCATTACCTCACAAAGCAAACAATTTTAGCGGAATAATACCGCCAATTTTTCAACAAACCCCACAGTAATTCGACATGAAATCAGCCTTAGTAACCGGTGCCAACAAGGGCATCGGCCTGGAAGTCGCCAAGCTTCTCGCCCAGCACGGCTTCTTCGTGTATCTGGGCAGCCGCAACCTGGCAAATGGCGAAGCCGCCGTGCAGCAGCTCAAGGCCAGCGGACTTACCAACCTGGAAGCCGTGCAGCTGGATGTCACCAGCGCCGCCTCCATCCAAGCGGCCCGGGCGGCGATTGGTGCCAAAACCCCGGTGCTGGACGTACTAATTAATAATGCGGGCATTTCGGGCGGCATGGAGCAATCGGCCCTGCGCGATACGCCCGAGCAGTACCGGGCCGTTTTCGAAACCAACCTGTTCGGGGTAGTCGGCGTCACGCAAGCGTTTAGCGACCTGCTGCACCAATCGCCGCAGCCGCGCATCGTCAACGTGAGCACCGCCATGGCCTCACTCACGCTGTACGCCGACCTCGACAACGAGCAGTTGGCCCACCGCTACCCCATCTACCAGGCCTCGAAAACGGCGCTCAACATGTACACCCTCAACCTGGCCCACGCGCTACGCCATACCCCCTTCAAGGTGAACGCGGTGTGCCCCGGCTACACCCAGACCGACTTTACGGGCCACCAAGGCACCAGCACGGTTGCGCAGGCGGGCCAGCGCATCGTGAAGTACGCCCTGCTCGGTCCCGACGGTCCCACGGGTCGGTATTTCAGCGAGGAATACTTTCCGGCCCCGGCTAACTGCCCCTGGTAAGCCCACGGGCGGGCGCTGGGCAAGTAAGGGTTGAGCAGAAATTTTTTGGAGCGGCGGGCTGTTTTGCGGTTTGCGGGCGGCCGGGCCGGGCTGGCTATGTGCATCGTGGCTAGGCCCGGCCGTACCTTTGCCCCGCCGCACCTATCGGGTAGGCCGTGCTTTTAGCCCGCCGCCCCACTTTGCGCCTCACCGGCTCTTAGCAGCCGCCCAGCCCCGCCATGATTTCAATTTCCGACCTCGACTTCCATTTCGGCTCGCGCACCCTCTACGACGGGGCCAGCCTGCACATTAAGCCCAAGGATAAAATCGGCCTGGTGGGCCTCAACGGCACCGGCAAATCGACCCTGCTGCGCCTGCTGGTGGGCGAGTATCGCCCCGACGGCGGTTCCATCTCGATGAGCAAAGACGTGAGCCTGGGCTTCCTGAACCAGGATTTGCTGAGCTACGACTCGCACGAGTCCATCCTCATCGTAGCCATGCAGGCCTTTGCCGAAGCGCTGGAGCTGCAAAAGAAAATTGACGAGATTCTGCTCAAGTTTGAGACGGACTACACCGACGACCTCGTGGATAAGCTGGCCAACCTCCAGGAGCGCTTCGAGGCGCTGGGCGGCTACACCATGCAGGCCAAGGCCGAGGAAATTCTCGAAGGTCTGGGCTTCTCGACCGAGGACTTGCAGAAACCGCTCAAGACCTTCTCAGGGGGCTGGCGCATGCGCGTGATGCTGGCCAAAATCCTGCTGCAACAACCTTCGCTGCTGCTGCTCGACGAGCCCACCAACCACTTGGACCTGCCCTCCATCAAGTGGATAGAAACCTACCTGGCGAGCTACGAGGGCGCGGTCATCATCGTGAGTCACGACCGCGAGTTCCTGGATGGCACCACCAATACCACCGTGGAAGTGAGCGGCGGCAAGCTGCACCCCTACGCCGGCAACTATTCATTCTACCAGGAAGAGAAGGTATTACGCACTGAGATTCAGCAGGGGGCTTACGACAACCAGC
>CAJYVK010000126.1 GCA_913778455.1 uncultured Hymenobacter sp.
GTACGCACTACTTTGTGGATGAGGGCCAAACAATACCCGCCCCGTTGCGGCAGTGGCGGCACCGCCACCTGATACAACCCGCACCGGGTGGCGGCAGCGTCATTGTAGAAGACATTACATACAGCACCGGCCGCCGCTGGCTCGACTGGCTCATCCGGCCCGCTATGTGGGCGCAGTTCAAGCTGCGCGGGCCGGTGTACCGCCGTAAATTTGCTTAGCTGTTAGCTTGTAGCTGCTAGCTGTTAGCTTTCGACAAGTTTGCAGTGGTATTTGTAAGGGGCTAACAGCTAGCAGCTATAAGCTAACAGCTAACTATGACAACCATCGTTCTCAAGCCCGGTAAAGACCAATCGCCCCGCCGCCGCCACCCCTGGGTTTTTTCGGGGGCCATTGCCAAGGTTAAGGGCGAAGCCAAGGAAGGCGACGCCGTGCGCGTAGAAGCTGCCAACGGCGAGCTGCTGGGCACCGGGCACTTCTCACCGGGCGGCTCCATCGCGGTACGCCTGTTCGACTTCGGGCCGGCAGCCCAGCTGCCCAGCCCGGCCTTCTGGGAAATGCGCCTGCGCAATGCCTACCAACTGCGCCAGCGCCTGGGCCTGGCCGACCAGCCACTGGCTGCGGGCCAGCCCAAAACCGACGTGTACCGCCTCACCCACGGCGAGGGCGACGGCCTGCCGGGCCTCATCATCGACGTGTACGGCGACACGGCCGTGCTGCAAGCGCACAGCCCGGGCATGTATTTCGCCCGCCACGAAATCGCCGCCGCCCTGCAAGCCGTGATGGGCGAGCGCCTGCGCGCTATCTACGACAAGAGCGCCGAGACTGTACCTGCCCAGGCCGTACCAGATGCCCAGAACGGCTACCTGCTCGGCGAGAGCAGCGGCCGCGAGCACCTCGTCACCGAGAACAGCCAGCAGTTTGCCGTGGATTGGGAAACGGGCCAGAAAACGGGTTTCTTCATCGACCAGCGCGATAACCGCGAGCTGCTGGCCCGCTACGCGCCCGGCCGCCGCGTGCTCAATACCTTCTGCTACACCGGCGGCTTTTCGGTGTACGCCCTGGCGGCCGGAGCCAGCCTCGTGCACTCGGTCGATGCCAGCAAGCGGGCCATCGAGCTGACCGACCGCAACGCCCAGCTTAGCGGCCACGCCGACCGCCACGCGGCCTACGCCCAGGACGTGCAGCATTTCTTCAAAAACCCGGTAAGCGAGGAGCCCTACGACCTCATCATCCTCGACCCGCCGGCCTACGCCAAGCACCTCAGCGCCCGCCACAACGCCCTGATGGGCTACAAGCGCCTCAACCTCGCGGGCCTGCGCCACCTGGCCCCGGGCGGTTTACTATTTACCTTCTCGTGTTCTCAGGTAGTTAGTCCTGAGCTGTTTGAAGGCGCCGTACTGGCCGCCGCCATCGAGGCCGGGCGGCCAGCGCGTATTCTCCACCGCCTCACCCAGCCCGCCGACCACCCGGTGAGCCTCTTTCACCCTGAAGGGGCATATCTGAAGGGCCTGGTACTAGCCGTGGAATAATCAATGTAGCATAAGCTTTAGCTTGTGCGACGTTGTTCAGCACGCGCAACGCCGCACAAGCTAAAGCTTATGCTACACCCACTTCGTCGGCAACCGGCCGGATGGGCGTGGGGCGGCGGTGCTCATCCACGGCCACGAAGGTGAAGGAGCCGGTCACGGCCAGCAGGCGCTCCTCGGAGTACATCTGCTCTACGTAGAGCTCCACCCGCACTTGCAGGCTGGTACGGCCCACCCGCACCACGTTGCCGATGAGCTCGACGAGCGTACCGCCGGGGATGGGATGCGTAAAATCGACTTTATCAGAGGATACCGTCACCATCTTGAGGCGCGAAAAGCGGGTGGCCGTGATGAAGGCCACCTCGTCCATCATGTGCAGGGTGGCTCAACCGAAGAGGGTGTCGTAGTGGTTGACGGTATTCGGGAAAACGGCTTTGAAGATGCGCGTTTCGGCGCGGGCAATCTGGTCGGCGAGGGCTAGCATGGGCTAAAGAATAAAAATTGACGAGCGTTCGGCTTTCACCGCCTCCCCCACCCTCGAAGTCCTCGCGCAGGCGCGGCCACGCCAGTCCGGCCGCTGCCCGCAGGCAACGCGCCGACCCCAGCCGGGCCTAACCTGATGCGGAGCCTCAAAGCGCGGAGGAAGCATCACATGGCGGCCGGCAGGTCTCCTGACTTTGTACCGCGCTGGCCCATCCTTCTCAGCCGCCCGGGGGCCAGCCAATGGAAAACTACGGGGCCAGCGCCGGGGCTGGTACTTACAGTAGCGCGTCTGTGCGGGAGTTGCACCCGCTTCCCTTTTCATTGTGGCCCCGAGTAGGCAGCCACAAACCGTCCGCTGGTTGATTGATAAAATCGAAGCAGCTCTAAACCGCCACGAAGGTAGCGCGTATTTTCGCCGCGGGCGGGCAAACTTCTCCCCGGGCCGCGCTGGTTAGCAATTCGTGTTTACTAAGAAAAAGAACCTCGCGCCCTCGCGCCAGCCAGTGGCCATTATTGGGGCGGGCGTGGCCGGCTTGGCCGCCGCCGCCCGGCTGGCTGTCGCCGGGCACCCGGTCACGGTGTTTGAGGCCGGCCCCTCGTTTGGGGGTAAAATGCACCAGTTCAGCCTACCCGGCGGCTACCGCTTCGACGCCGGGCCGTCGCTCTTCACGTTGCCGCAGCTCGTGGACGACATCTTCCGGCTGGCCCACCGCGAGCCGGCCGACTACTTCCGCTACGAGCGCCTCGACCCGATTACCAACTACTTCTTTGCCGACGGCACGCGCCTCACGGCCTGGGCCGACAGCCGGCAGTTTGCCGCCGAGGCCGAGCAGAAGCTCGGGGTGCCAGCGGCGCAAATAACGCAATTTCTAACGCGTAGCGGTAAGGCTTACAATGCCACGACGGGCACTTTCCTGCACAAATCGCTGCATAAAGTGGGTACCTACCTCAGCCCCGAAACGCTGAAGGCCGTGGCCGCCCTGCCCAGCCTGGGCCTTACCGGCACCATGCACGCCCGCCACGAAAAGGCTTTTGGTCAGGATGTACGGTTGGTACAATTATTTGACCGCTACGCCACTTACAACGGCTCCGACCCCTACCAGGCCCCGGCCACGCTCTCACTCATTCCGCACCTGGAGCACGGCATCGGGGCTTTTTATCCCGAAGGCGGCATCTACGCCATTGCCGAAAGCCTGCACCGGCTGGCCACGGAGTTCGGGGTGAAGTTTCGCTTCAATGAACCGGTACGCGAGATTCTGACCGCCGGCAACCTCGTGACGGGCCTGCGCACCGACCGCGACATCTACGACTTTGCCCGGGTGGTGAGCAACATGGACGTGGTGCCCACCTACCGCCAGCTCTTACCCAGCCAGCCAGCCCCCGAGCGCACGCTCAGCCAGCCGCGCTCGTCGTCGGCCCTCATCTTCTACTGGGGCATCGCCCGCGAATTTCCCGAGCTCGACGTACACAACATCTTCTTTTCCAACGATTATAAGACTGAGTTTGACGCCATCTTTCAGCAAAAGACCGTGGCCGACGACGTGACGGTGTACGTCAACATCACGAGTAAAAAAACGCCTGCCGACGCCCCGCCCGGCCACGAAAACTGGTTTGTGATGGTAAACGTACCCCACGACGAGGGCCAGGACTGGGCCGCGCTCACGGCCCGTACCCGCCGCGTGGTGCTGGCTAAACTCAGCCACGCGCTGGGCACCGACGTAGAAGCCCTCATCCGCGCCGAAAAAACCTGGACGCCGCCCGGCATCGCCGCCGATACCTCGTCGTTTGGCGGCGCGCTGTACGGCAGTTCCAGCAACAACGCGCTGGCCGCTTTTTTACGCCACCCTAACTTCTCGGGCCGGCTGGCGGGGCTGTACTTTTGCGGCGGCTCAGTGCACCCCGGCGGCGGCATCCCACTGTGCTTACTATCGGCCAAAATTGTGGCCGAACTCATTGACTAATTGTGAATTATGAATTATAAATTATGAATTGCCATACATCAATTCATAATTTATAATTCATAATTCATAATTCCTAAAAGTATGGAGTTTTCAAACTTACCTGGCCCGGCGGTTTCTACCGGGCGGCTGCGGCTGGCCCAGGGGCTGGTGCTGCTGTTTCACGTCACGGGCTTCCTGGGGCTGGCCTTCAGCCAGGATAAGGAATTTTACCTCAAGCATACCCCACTCACGCTGCTGCTCACGGCGGGGCTGCTGGTGGCGTTTCAGCCGGGGCGCAACCTCGCCTTCTGGCTGCTGCTGGCCCAGGTATTTCTGCTGGGCTTGGTGGCCGAAGTGGTAGGTACCAATACCGGGCTGCTGTTTGGGCACTACACCTACGGCGCCACGCTGGGGCCGCAGTACATGGGGGCACCCTGGCTTATTGGACTCAATTGGGTTATTGTCACGTATTTGGCGGGTATGCTGGCGGCCTATCTACCGGCTTCGCGCCTGGTACGGGTGCTGGTAGGGGCCGCGCTCATGGTAGGCTTCGACCTCTGTATGGAGCCCGTGGCGGGCCGCTACGATTTTTGGCACTGGACCGGCGACGTTATTCCCATGCAGAATTTCCGCGACTGGTTTCTACTGGCGCTTTTCCTGCAACTGCTCTTCGTGCGCACGCCCTTTCCCAAGCGCAATTCGTTGGTGCCGTTCGTATACCTGGTACAATTGCTGTTTTTTTTCGTACTAGGCTTCCTAGCTTAAAATCCAACGCTTTCTTATCTGTTGGTGGCCAGGTTCTCTTCATTTGCTATGAGCACTTCTTCCGCCTTCCAAGCCTCGCCGCTCACGGCTAGCGCGATGTTTTTTCGCCAGCGCGGCTACGAGGCCCCTACCGATACTGAGTCGGCCCACAGCCTGGGACTCACGCTCGAAGCCTTTCTGGCCCGGTACCCCAGCCGCGAGGCGCTGGCCCTGCACTACCTGCTCGACGACATGGAGCGGCAGAAGCGCGACCACGCTCGCCTTTTCGAGTGGTATTCTTCGCCTGTGGAGCGTCTTTACGGCCTAATTAGCTACAGTATCCAGGATTTGCTGGACACGCCGGTCAACTACTATCCCGACCTGATGCAGTACCCAAAGGCCGCCCAGGCGATGCAAGATTACCTGGCCCAGCATTCGACCCCGCAGCTGCAACAGCTGCTTAATGAAGGCATTCGGCAAGGATTGTTCCGCAGCGACATTAACATTCAGCTCGTCACCATTATCCTCATTCAGCAGGTCAACATCGTGCTTACGCCCGGTATTTTCCCGGCGGGCAGCTTCCAGGTAGCCGAAATTTTTCGCAGTATTTTTTTGTATTATATCCGGGGCCTGTGTACCGACCAGGGCGCTCGCCTGGCGGCGGAGCATTTTGCCCGAATCTAATCTGACGCTTTCTGCTAAGTTGCTTATGCCCCGCGGTCGGCCATTTTGTGGCCGACAGGCGGGGCTGCTTATTTTATGAAAAATATTCTTTTTTTTGGCGATAGCCTTACGGCTGGCCACGGCTTGCCAGCCGCCGATAGCTTCCCGGCCCGCATTCAGGAAAAGCTTGACGCGGCGGGGCTGGCCTACCGCGCTTACAACTACGGCGTGAGCGGCGAAACCAGCGCTGGGGGCCGGCAGCGCCTGGCAAGCGTGCTGGCTCGCCACGCGCCCGACGTATTTGTGTTGGCCCTCGGGGCCAACGATGGCCTGCGCGGCATTCCCGTGCGCGAAACCGTCGCCAACCTCACGCATATCCTGCACGAAGTACGCCGACAGTTTCCGCAGGCCCAATTGGTACTCGCGGGCCTGGAGTTTCCCTTCGACCTGGGGCCGCTGGGCCTGCCCGGCCTTAGCCGCTACGCGCAGGAGTTCAGCAGCCTGTTTCGCACCCTGGCTGCTGCCGAGGGCGTGGCGTTCATTCCCTCGCTGTTGGCCGGCGTATTGGGCCGCCCCGAATTGAATTTACCCGACCGCGTGCACCCCAACGCCGCCGGCCAGCGCCTGCTCGCGACCAACGTGTGGACCGTGCTGGAGCCGCTACTCTAGCAATTACAGCCTAGCTAGCCACCCCAAAACCTAAAAGCCCGCTTGCAGCAGCTGCAAACGGGCTTTTTAAAGTACCAGAGACGGGACTCGAACCCGTACGTCCGTGAAGACAAGGGATTTTAAGTCCCTCGTGGCTACCATTACACCACTCTGGCTCAAGTAGTTAACTATAATTTAAACTGATTTTTGCCCCTATAATTATCCGTTAAGGCGTGACAGTTTGGACAAAGTAACTGCAAATTTTCCAATCTATGGTCATTGTTGATACCATTTTGATGATGTAATTCCAGCGGAATAGGCTGCTGCTGCCACTCGGCCAACCCACAACCCTCACAGTGCCACGCCTTCAACTTTTCTTGCAGCAGGCGCTTTTTAAGGCCGTGCGTAAAATTATACGGGGAATTTTCAACCAGTATTTCTGTTAGCTGTGCCTTGCGGCCAAAACTGCGGTAACGCGCTCCCTGATTCCAAGCGGCGCCCGTGAAGTGGCTAGTATCCAGCCCTAGTTTCGCAATGCGAGTATGCACTGTTTTATAGTTGCCCCCGGCTGGCACCAGCCCGATACGACCCAGCACCTGGGCTACCGAAAGACTTTCGGCCACAGCCTGTCGGAGTTCATCGTCCGTACTTGAGCATTTGCGGGTAGCGGCCATGCAAATTGGGTAAAACAAAAAACGCTGCCCGAAGACAGCGTTTTTGGAGCGGGAGACGAGGTTCGAACTCGCGACCTCGACCTTGGCAAGGTCGCGCTCTACCAACTGAGCTACTCTCGCTTGAGGTTTGTTTGCCGTTGCGGCGATTGGTGATACAAAGGTAGACAAAAGCGGCCAGGATGCAAGTAGTGGCCGCTTTTTTTTCCTCTAGCAAACGCTTGCAGCTTCATTCTCAGGCAAAAAAATTTCACCAAAGGATAACCACCCCTGGCAGGCCGCATTTTTTAGGTGGGAGCTAAATCCGAAATTCCGGGTGGTGCCGTAGGTGAGGCAGGTAGCAACCTCTACTATTTCCTACATTTTTTCATTTCCATGAAACTCTCTTTTGCAACCCTCGCAGTAGTGGCCCTGCTCGGCACGGCTGGTGTACAGTCGGCCTCGGCTCAGAAAGCAAAAACCGTTATGGTTGGCGGAGCACCGATGTATCCCACGAAAAACATCGTGGAGAACGCCGTCAACTCGAAAGACCATACTACGCTGGTGGCTGCCGTGAAAGCTGCTGGCCTCGTGGAGACCCTGCAAGGCCCCGGCCCCTTCACCGTATTTGCGCCCACCAATGAAGCGTTCGATAAGCTCCCCAAGGGCACGGTTGAAACTCTGGTCAAGCCCGAAAACAAGGAGAAGCTGACGAAAATCCTGACCTACCACGTGGTATCGGGCAAAATGACCTCGGCCGACCTGATGAAGGCCATTAAGGCTGGCGGCGGCTCGGCCAAGCTCACCACCGTGAGCGGCGGCACGCTGACGGCTATGATGAAAGGCCCGAAGACGATAGAGCTTAAAGATGAAAAAGGTGGAATTTCCACTGTTACCATCGCCGACGTGATGCAGAGCAACGGCGTGATTCACGTAGTAAACAAAGTACTGATGCCCTAGTACTTAGGCCAGCTCAACAACGCAAAAACGCCGGCTGCCCACCTCGGGTGGCCGGCGTTTTTGCGTGGGTGCGCGGCTAGCTATTATCGCAGTGCGGCAGTAACTTAGACCACCCAAATTCACACTTCTACTTTTCCCCACCCGCTGATGACTCTTTCTACCCACTGGCCCCACTGTGCCCTTTTAGTACTGGCTACGTGCTTTTTAGCTCCCAAAACTGCCCACGCTCAGAAATTACGGGAGACGCGCTACGAATCGGGCACTCTTACTAAAGGACAAAAAACGGGAGTGTGGGAATACTTCGGCTACACGCCCTCGGGGGAGAAAGTAGTATTGCAACGCTACGACTACGACCGGCGGCGGCTGTTGTATTTCCGCCCGGGTCCCGACGTAATGTACCACGCCGAAGTAAGCCCGAATAAGTGGAGCTACGTGCGGCCCGACCAACCGGCCTTCTTTATCGGGGGCGACGTGGCCCTGGCCGAATACACTTCTAAGCTCGTGTACCCAGCCGCGGCCCAGAGCAGTAATATCCAGGGCAAAGTGGTAGTGGGCTTCGTGATCGACACGTTGGGGCACACCAGCAAGCACCGTTTGGTGCAGCGCATCGGCGGCGGCTGCGACGAAGAGGCCATGCGCATCGTCCGGGCCCTGCCCGAGCAGTGGATACCGGCCCGCGTGGGAGGCCGGGCCGTACCCATCGAGTACGAGTTGCCGCTTAATTTCCGACTCAGCCAGTAAAAAGGCTGTAGTGGCCGTATGTTGGCGGCATGAAAGCTATTTTTTCGGCCGCGCTGGCTGGCTTGCCCCTTCTGCTTACCCTCAGCGGCTGCGACTCGACCCCACGCGAGCGCCAGGAGCTAGTGCGCAAGGAGATGACCAAGCTCGACACGGCCGCCCGCCACACTGGTCGCACCCTGAGTCGCTTAGGTCGCCAAACGGCCCGCTTCGACTCGGCCAACCACGCCCGCCGCGCCGTACCGCTGAACCCGCAGAAGCAACGGGCGATGGACCAGCTGCTACTGGGTAGCTATGCCAGCCAGGTAGCCAGCCTCACGCCGGCTACCATTGCCGGGGCCTACGGCCAGCTGCTGCGCGCCACCCGCGCCCAGCGGGCGGCCTGGGACGCCCGCAGCTGGGACTACGCCCAGGCGACTTACCGCCGCCTCAACGCCCAGCTAGCGGCTATCCGTCTCGACCTACCCGCCCGCGACGAGCTGCGCATCCGCGCCTGGCAGGCCGAGTTTACGACTTTGCGTGCCCAGCGCACGGCCAAGGATTTGCGGGCAGCCACCAAAAAATGATTTTGGGCGCTGGCGTGTTAGTGCTGCACCGCCCCAACGGGCGGTGAGCACCTTGGCGCACGGCCGCGAATTTTATGCCCCAGAATCCGGAGAATATCGTCGTTTTTGACTCGTACTATGAGCCGCTGGCCGCGCACTTGGCCCGCACCAAGCTGGAAGCGGCGGGCATTCCGTGCTTTCTGACCAACGAGAATCTGGTGTCGCTCAACCGCATGTACAGCCCGGCGGCGGGTGGTGTGCGGCTGCACATCTATGCCCGCGATGCGGCCCGGGCGGCCGAAGCGCTGCGCGAGCCGGCCGTGATGCAGGCCGTGCGCGGTGGGCTGGCCGAGCCAGCCGCGACGCCCGATGCGCTCACGTGTCCTCGTTGCGGCTCGGCCGACGTGGCGACCGATGCGGCGGCCCAGCCGGGCGCGGCTCATTGGTTCGTGGCGTTGCTATCGCGGCTGCGGCGCTACCCGCTGCAAGGCCGGGCCCACCACTGCTTTCACTGCGGGTTGAATTTTTGAGGCCGGCCGGGACCAACTTTTTGCGAGTCACTGGCTTTAGCAAGTATGGAAAAGCACTCGCAAGCAGTTGCCCTCGTCACGGGGGCCAATAAGGGCCTGGGGCTCGAAATCGCCCGCCAGTTGGGCCAGCGCGGTCTCACCGTGGTGCTGGGCGCCCGGCAAGCCAAGGCCGAGGCACCGGCCGCCGAGCTACGTAGCCAGGGCATTAATGCCCACGCCGTTACCCTCGACGTTACCAGCGCCGCCGATATCGCGGCGGTGGCTGATTTTCTGGAAAAGCAATTCGGCCGGCTCGACGTGTTAATCAACAACGCGGGCGTGCAACTCGACCAAGGCTTTGACGTGAGCTCTGACACGCTCCGCCAAACTTACGAGGCCAACGTCATTGGGCCTTATGCTATTACGCAGGCCGTGCTGCCGCTGCTGCGGCAGGCTCCAGCGGGCCGCATCGTGAACCAGAGCAGTATTCTGGGCTCGCTCACGGCCATCAGCCAGGGGCAGGGCGGTAGTTGGGCCACGCCGGGCTACACCTCGTCCAAGGCCGCGCTTAACATGCTGACCGTGGTGCTGGCCCAGCATCTGGCTGATACTACTATCAAAGTCAACGCCGCGCACCCCGGCTGGGTCAAGACCGACCTCGGCGGGGCCAATGCCCCGCTCGACGTAGCCGAGGGTGCCCAAACCGCCGTGCGGCTGGCCCTACTCCCCGCCGACGGCCCCACGGGCGGCTACTTCCATGGCGCGGAGCACCTGCCCTGGTAGGATTGGGGTAGGATGGGTAGGAGTTTAGGAGTGATTGTATTTAATAACAACCACAATTAGTTTGTCCGCCATGCTTGTCTGGCGTCCAAATAGTTACCTCTCATCCCCCTTTTTCCCTCCTAAACTCCTACCCACCTACCCTCACACCCTCCCCTACAGCCTCTATTTTTTTGAAGCGCTGTGACGGGCACGCGGACGCAGCGGAGTGGTAGCCTTGGGCCGCGGGGCGGGGCGGCGCACGGTTACGGGCACGGGAGCTTTGGCCAAGCGAGCGCGTTCCAACAGCCAGGTGCGTAGGTAATCCAGTCCCTCGGGCGCAAAGGCGGCCTGCCGCTCACCCGCCACAATGGGCCACTGCTCGGGGTCGCCCTGAAACCAATGATTGACGCCCGATAGGCGGTGCACCTGCACGGCCTGGCCCGACTGTCGCAAGCCCTTTTGCAGCAGCGACATGTTGCGCCCCGCCGCCACCTGCAAATCGGCCGAGCCGTTGAGCAGCAGCACCGGGCAGCGCACCAGGGCCAGGCGATTGGCCGGGTCAAAGTCGAAAAAGTAGCGCGACCAGGGCGAGGTAAGCTGCACGGCGCGGGCGCGGGCCATGGGCTCGTCGAGGGCAGTATTGCTGCTGCGCAACAGGGTGATAATTTTGGCGCGGGCCGCGGCCGGGTTGGGCGTCTGGCGAATGGTTTCCACTAATTGGTCAAACAAGCTTTGGGCGGCCCGTACCTGCGCACCATCGGCTCCGATGAGGCGCAGGATCTCCCCCTGCTGGCGGCGCAGCACGTCGCGGCCTGGCTGCCCATAGGCGGCCAGCGCAGCCACGAAAGCCGGCGCTTCCAACGGCTCAGAAGCGGCTAGCAGGGCAACGTTGCCGCCCTCGCCGTGGCCCAGCAGGCCCACTTGCTGCGGTGCGATAAGCGGGCGGTCGCGCAGAAAAGCCATCGCGGCCTGGGCATCGGTCACAAAGTCGGCAGTGGTCGCGCGGTTGAAATCACCACCTGATTTGCCCACCCCTCGGTCGTCGTAGCGCAGCACGGCAATGCCGTGGCGGGTGAGGTAATCGGCCAGAATACCGAATAAGTGGTAGCCCTGCAAATCGGCGTTGCGGTCCTGCGGGCCGGAGTCGGATACCAGCGCCACGGCGGCAAATGGGCCTTCGCCACTGGGCACGGTGAGCGTACCACTAAGCTTCACCTTGGCTACGGAGTTGTAAAACGTAACTTCCGACTCGCGGTAGGGCGGCGTGAGGCGCAGCTTCTGGGCGGCTTGCGCGGCGGCCTGCGCCGCGTTACGCTCCAGCACAAGGTCGGTTTTAAGGCCCGGCTGCTGCCAGGTACCGGCAAATTTTTCGCCCCCAGCCAGCACCTTGCCTTCGAAGCGACTGCCCGCCTGCTCGATGCGCAGCACCAGATTATCTTCCTTCAGCTCTACTTCCACGGGCATCCGGTTGATGCGCTGCTGCGGTACGTCGAGTGCCGCGTAGTAGGTCCCATTGCTCAGGGGCACGATGGTGACTATCAGCGTGAGCGTACCGCCGGGCACTTTGAGCGGACCCTGCCACTGGCCACTAAGACGCGGCGGCGTACCGGCACCCGGCGTGCGCTCGGCAGCCAGCCCCGACAAGGTCGATATACTATATAAGAACAAGAATAGTAACAGTCTATGCATACAGTTAACGCTACGGGGGCGCTCGCCCTCGTTTATTCTAGTGCAAAGTACCGGCGAACTACTACTCTGGTTTCGACTCAGCTATTCCCTAGTTAACTGGCTCGGGCACTTTAGCTGGTGAATGCCCCTTGATAGATAGTTGGCAGAGGCCATGATAAGCGTTATAAAATATGTGGTTTGCCGAGATTGATGCCAGCCACCACGGAAGGTTTTACGTAAGCACGGCTACTCTATTCAGCCTTTTCCAGTATGCCAACTCGCAAAACCACTGCCCCGCCCAAACGCCCCACTGCCGCCGACATGAAGGAGCACGCCCAGAAGCTCCCTTACCCCGCCAAGCAAGCCGACATGAAGTTTCAGCCCCAAAGCAGCCTCGACGCCTACCGCGCCGCTGGCAAGCTCGAAGGCAAAGTAGCCCTCATCACCGGGGCCGACTCGGGTATCGGCCGGGCCGTAGCCATCGCCTACGCCAAAGAAGGGGCCGACGTCGCCATCCTGTTCAATGAAAACCAAGAGGATGCCCAGGAAACCAAGCGCCTGGTCGAAGCCGAGGGCCGCAAGTGCCAGGTGTTGCAGCTCGACGTGCGCGACCGGGAGCAGGCGTTCCAGGCCGTGCGGCGAGTGCGCGAGGAGCTGGGGGGCCTAAATATTCTGGTCAACAATGCCGCCTTCCAGATGGCGCAGGAAAAATTTGAGGACATCCCCGAGGCGCAGATTCGCCGGGCCTTCGATACCAACATCATGGGCTACATGTGGATGGCCCAGGCTGCCATTCCGCACTTGCAGAGTGGCGACTGCATCATCAACACGGGTAGCATCGTGGGCATCGTGGGGATTCCGATTCTGGTCGATTATGCCTGCACCAAGGCCGGTATTCACGCCCTCACCAAGTCGCTGGCCCTGTATCTGGGCGAGCGCAATATTCGGGTAAACTGCGTAGTACCCGGCCCCGTCTGGACGCCCAACATCGTAGGCACCATGCCGCGCAGCGAGATTGAAAAATTCGGCCACGAGGTCGCCCTCAAGCGCCCCGGCCAGCCCGAAGAGCTGGCCCCGGCCTACGTACTGCTGGCCTCGCAAGACGGTTCCTTTATGACCGGCGCGCTGGTGCACGTCACGGGCGGCAAGCTCAGCAGCGACGAATAAGAAGTTGGGCTGATTTTTAGCCAACTTCTGCTCAGATTTATCGTTCAGGTTGGAGCTGGACTGTTAAGCGCGTGCTTGACAGGCCGGTTCCAACCTGTTTTTGCGTTATGACCTCTCAGGAATTGCTCGCCTCGGCCCACGTGTCGGCGGCTACCCGCGCCGCCCTTGAGCAGCGCCTGGCCGATACCGGCGCGGCCTACGAGCCCCAGCTGCTGGCCCCCGAAACCTATCGGCTGCTCGAAGCCGTAGCCGCCCGGCTGTTTCCGCAGCCCGAGCGCCCGATGCCCATTCCGCTGGCCCCCGCCATCGACCAGCGCCTGGCCGAAGGGCGTGCCGACGGCTGGCGTTACGACGCCCTCCCCCCCGACCGCGAGGCCTATCGTCTGGGCCTGGGCGGCATCCAGGAAATTGCGCACAGCCTTTTTCAGGCTGATTTTGAAGCGCTGGCCCCCAACCAGCAAGATGCCGTTATCGAGGCGCTGGCTGGCCCTACCCCGCCCGGCAAGACCTGGGAAACGCTGAATGCCGGCCGCTTTTTTGAAGAGCTGCTGGCCGAGCTCACCGAAACCTACTACGCCCACCCCTGGGCGCAGGACGAAATTGGCTATACCGGCTACGCCGACCTGCCCGCCTGGACCAAAATCGGCCTCAACGAAAAAGAGCCTCGCGAGGCGTAGGGTAAGCTTTAGCTTGCCTTTCTCCTGGCTACGTCATAATCACATCAACAAAACTTTAGCTTACCGGACGCCGGGCAAGCTAAAGCTTACCCTACAGTTTTATGCCCGACGAAGAAATCGCCGAGGAAGGTATCATCAGCCCTACCAAACCTACTGTGCAAGATCCGCTGCTGCGCGAGTTGCTAGCCGAGGATGAAACCCGGGCTGCCGCCGAAACGCCCCAGGAAAAACCGCTGCCCCTGCCTAAGCCATCCGAGATAGTGGATTGCATTGTCATTGGCCTCGGGGCAGGCGGCGCACCGCTGCTGTCCCGCCTGGCCCAGGCCGGGCTGAAAGTCGTGGCCCTGGAAGCCGGCCCCTGGCACAATCCCGAGAAGGATTTCGCTACCGATGAGAAAGCGCAGGATTTCCTGTTCTGGAACGACGAGCGGCTGGCCGCCGGGGCCGACCCACTAGCAATGGGTAAAAACAACTCGGGTACCGGCGTGGGCGGCTCTACGCTGCATTACACGGCCTATACCCCGCGTCCGCTGCCCGACGACCTGCACATCAAGCGCGACTTCGGCCAGGGCGAGGATTGGCCCCTGACCTACGACGATCTGGCGCCGTACTACGAAGAGGTAGAACAGTTTATCGGCGTTTCCGGTCCCTCACCCTACCCCTGGGGACCCAGCCGGGCCAAGGGCTACCCGCTGGCTGCTTTACCGCTCAATAGCGCCGCCCAGCTTATGGTGCGCGGGGCTGAGAAGCTGGGTATCAAGACCTCACCGGCTCCCAACGCTGCCCTTTCGGCCCGCTACTACCAGGAGGGCGTGGGCTGGCGCGAAGCCTGCACCAACCGTGGCTTCTGCCAGGCCGGCTGCTCCAACGGCGCTAAGTCGAGCATGGACGTTACGTTTATTCCGCTGGCCGTGAAGTATGGGGCCGACATCCGGCCCAACAGCTACGTGACCGAGATTGAGCGCAACGCCAAGGGTGAAGTAGCCGCCGTGGTGTACACCCAGAATGGCGAGACGCACCGGCTGGCCTGCAAAAACCTGTTTTTGTGCGCTGGCTCGGTCGAAACTCCGCGCCTGCTGCTGCTCAACGAATTGGCCCTCACCAGCGGGCAAGTGGGCCGCAATCTCATGGCCCACCCCGGCCTGCAAGTGTGGGGCACCTTCCCCGAAGAAGTCCGCCCCACCAAGGGCATTCCCGGCAGCCTCATCTCGCAGGATACGCACCGGCCTAAAAATGCCGATTTTGCGGGCGGCTATCTCTTGCAAAGCATTGGGGTAATGCCGGTTACATTTTCCGGCCAGGTAGCGCGGGGGCGTAAGCTCTGGGGCCAGCCGCTGCGCGACTACATGCGGCAGTTCAACCACATCGCGGGTATCAATATTCTCGGCGACTGCCTTCCACACGCTGATAATTACTTGGAGCTTAGCGATGAGAAGGATGGCCGTCAAGTTGCCAAGCCACGCTTGCACTTCACTGCCCAGGAAAACGAGCAGCGCATGAACGTGCACGCCGAAAAAATAATGCGCGATATCTGGGCCGCCGCCGGCGCTACCGACATCTGGGCATTCCAGCGCTACGCGCACGTCATCGGCACGGCCCGCATGGGCCTGAGCGGCGACGATGCCGTGGTAGACCGCAACGGCCGCGCCTTCGACGTACCCAACCTCTACATCTGTGATAACTCGGTATTCCCTAGCGCTCTGAGTGTTAACCCAGCCCTTACTATCATGGCGCTCAGCCTGCGTACGGCCGATAAGTTTCTGGAAAATAACAAGTAGGCTGCCAGCTACTAGCTGCTAGCCAGTAGCTGAATTTCAGCATTGTTCTATCTCAACCGGCTACCAGCTAGCAGCTGGTAGCTATCCGCTTCCACATGAAATCTTTTCTCACCGAAATCAAAAAGAATTTCGGCAGTGGCAATTACGAAGGCGACGAGTTTGGCGGCGCCCGGGGGCACAACGGCAGCGGCCTGCCCACGGGCCTGCCCAACAACTTCATGTTTGCCACCGGCATCGAATGTAGCTACCCCACTATCAACCACGGCAAAACTCGCCGCGACCAGTTGGCCGAGTGCAACCACTACGAGCGCTATAAGGAGGACTTAGGCTTAGTAAAAGAGCTAGGATTAAAGGTATTGCGCTACGGCCTGCCCTATTACAGCATTCAGCAAAGCCCCGATAAGTACGATTGGGAATTTGCCGATCAGGCAATGGCCGAGATCAAACGACTGGGCATCACGCCCATTCTGGACCTGATGCATTTCGGCGTGCCCGACTGGCTGGAGAATTTTCAGAACCCCGAGTTGCCGGTTCACTTTGCAGCTTATTGCGAGGAAGTGGCCAAGCGCTATCCCTGGGTGCGCTACTACACCCCCGTTAATGAGATTTACGTCACGGCCCGCTCCAGTGGCAAGGATGGAGTGTGGAACGAGCAGTTGAAAACCGACAAGGGCTTCGTCACCGCGCTCAAGCACTGCACGGCGGCCAGCATCATGGGCACCCAGAAAATCGCCAAGTGCCGCCCCGATTGCGTGATCGTGCAAAGTGAGTCGGCCGAGTACATGCACGAGATGCGGACCGAGCCCACACCGGCCGTGCAACTGGAAAACAAGCTGCGCTTTGCCTCGCTCGACTTGCTTTACGCGCACCAGCCCGACGGCGAGGTAGTCAACTACCTATACGACAACGGTATGACCCGCAAAGAATACGACTGGTTCATGGCTGGTGAGCCCCCCGGATACCAGGTGATGGGTAACGACTACTATGGCCGTAACGAGAAAATGGTGCTGCCCAACGGTGAGATCTGCACCAGCATGGACGTCCTCGGCTGGGCAACCATTACCCACGACTACTACCAGCGTTACAAAAAGCCCGTCATGCACACCGAGACCAACGTCTTCGACGCCAAGGTGGCTCCTACCTGGCTGTGGAAGCAATGGGCCAACATCCTGCGTATTCGCAAGGAAGGGGTGCCGGTGCTGGGCTTTACGTGGTACTCGCTCATCGACCAGATTGATTGGGAAACGGGCCTCGCCGAGCAGAAAGGCACCGTCAACGCCTGCGGTCTTTACGACCTCGACCGCAAGCCCCGGCCCGTAGCCGATGCTTATAAGGCGCTGCTGCAGGAGTACGGCCAGATTACTATCGTACCCCACGGCGAGTTGTTTGAAGTCACCAACGCTCCCGCTACCCTGAAAGTAGAAGTATAAGGCCGCTGGCCTAAACATTATCAAATAATTACGCTCCGCGAAGGCCCGAAATCATTTTCGGGCCTTTTTTGCTGCTGAACAGTTGGGCAACGTGCTCGCAACCAACGCATAGCCGGTCAATACAATTTGCCGTAAAACTCTGCGAAACAGCCGACTGGAACTAGTTGATTGCTGCGGCACCTTGCGTATCTTGCAAGCCTGTCTCTCCTTCCCATAGCTTGCGTATCGCTCTAGTTATATGAAATTTACCGTTTCGCTACTGTTGCTCGGCCTGCTCTCCTTGGGTCGGCTCGCGGTGGCCCAACGTATTACCGTTAGTGGGCAAGTAGTAGAAGCCGCCTCGGGCGAGCCAGTACCATTTGCCTCCCTCTTCGTGCCGCGTAGCAGCGCCGGTGTCACGGCCGACGTGGAGGGCCGATTCAAAATAACCCTACCCGGCACCCCTGATTCGCTAGCCGCCTCGTCGCTGGGTTTTATCACGCTCCGCAAAAAGCTGACGGATGCCCCTAGTCAGACGATTTTGTTCCGTCTCAAAAAAGGTGGCGGAGTGGCGCTGGGGGAAGTATTCGTATCATCGCGCCAACCCGAAAATCCCGCCTTTCGCATCCTGCGCGAGGTGCAGAAGCACAAGCCTGAAAACGAGCGTACTGCGCTCAATACGGCTGAATTTGCCTCCTACAATCGCATCGAAGTAAGCCTGGCCGACCTGCCTAAAGCTCTTGCCAACCGTAAAGTAGTGAAGGACATTCGGGCGTTGGCCGTGCGCCAGGGAGCCGCCGCCGCGGCCGATCCCGATGCCCCGCTACCGCTCTTCGCCTCGGAGGTTGGCTCCAAAGTGTACCTGAAATTTGGCCCGCCGATGCGTCGGCGCGAAGACATTCAGCACAAGCAGATGCGCGGCGCTGGCCCCCGCGAAGGCTCGGTCCTAAGCCAGATGCTGGGCTCCAACTTTCAAAATTTTGACTTTTATCCCAACTGGCAAAATATTCTGGGGAAGGATTTTATCTCACCCATCTCGGCCGGCGGACGCATTACTTACGATTATACCCTGCAAGACTCGGTACTCGTGGGTAAGGATTTTTGCTATAAAATCGCCATCGCGCCCAAACGCCCGCATGACCTTGCATTCACCGGCACCATCTGGATTACAACCGATAAATACGCTCTGCGCCGCATCGATGTAACCACGAGCGAAAAGGCCAACATTAACTTTATCAGCGACCTGCGCATTTTTCAGGAGCTGAGCTCGCCCGGCGACGGGCCGGGCATACCCACTCGCACCCGCTTGGTGCTGGGCGTGCGCCCCTATGAGAAGCAGGCTGCCATGCGCGTGCGCTTCACTACCGTCAACTCCGACATCGTGCGCAATAAAGAGCGCACCGAGTCCGGCTTCTACGACCAGCCCATCGTGTCGAGCATACTGGAGCCCGACGGTAAAAGCAACGATGGCTTGCTGAGCGGCATCCTCCCCAGCGGCACGACTGAAGGCTACTTCGACAAAAACCGCCCCGATACGCTGAGTCTGAGCGAGCGTCAGACCTTTGCCGTGCTCGACTCGGCCCGCAACCTGCCTTCCGTGCGCAGTACCCTGGACTGGGTTGACCTGTTTATCAACGGCTACAAGCGCATGGGCACCCAGATTGAGTTGGGGCCGATTATCAACACCTACGCTCGCAACAACTACGAGGGTAGCCGCTTCCGGCTGGGGTTCCGCACCACGCCCATGTTTAGCCGCAATACCGTGACGCAGGCCTACCTGGCCTACGGCACTCGCGATGGCCGCATAAAATACGGCCTCAAATCCAGCTTCATTGCCGAGCGACGCCACTGGACGGTATTTACCGGCGAGTTCCGGCACGATGTGGAGCAGGCTGCGCTGCTGGATAATGACTTTCTGCCCGCCGACAATAACCTGTTTGTAGCGGCTTCGCGCTGGGGTCGCTTCACGGAGGGCGTACCGATTCTGCGTGACTTAATTGCGGTATCGGCGCAACGTGATTTATTCCACGGCTTCACCGAAACCATTACACTGCGCGAGCAGAACATCAAGTTGCTAACCGACTTCGTGATTCGGCGCGACAACCGCGTCGTGCCCGACATCACCTTGACGGAAGCCGTATTCGAATCGCGCTACGCGCCCGATGAAAACCTGGTGCAGGGCGAGAATCGCCGCCGGGCCATTGGGCTGAAGCGCTGGCCGGTATTCACGTTCCGCTACACGCTGGGCGCCCGTGACTTTTTCACGAGCAGCAGCACCGACTATCAGAAATTTAACTTGCTCGTGAGTCACAGCGTATCGGTTGGGCATTTCGGGCGGCTCAATTACCGCGTAGAAGGCAGCTATACCCCCGACCGCCTACCAGCGCTGTTTCTGAAGATTCCGCTGGGTAACCAGACGCCGTTTTTCAACATCAATGCTTTCAACCTGATGAACTACTACGAGTTCGTAACCGACCGCTCGGTGTCGCTACGACTCGACCACCACTTCGAAGGCATCATCATGAATGCCATTCCCGGTATCCGCGCCCTCAATTGGCGTCTCGTAGCCACTGGCAACTTACTCTACGGTAGCCTCAGCGAGCTAAATCAGCGCCAGCCGCTCGATAGCCAGGGCCGCCCGCAAGCGCCGCTGGCCTCCCTCGACAAGATGCCGTACGTGGAAGTGGGCTACGGCTTCGAAAATATTTTTAAGTTTATCCGGGTCGATTTTATCCACCGGCTCACTTACCGCAACCAGCTTAGCACTCGCCCCGACGAGCCAGCCCCGCGCAATTTTGGCATCAAAGTAGGTGCCCAATTCCGTCTCTAAGCGGTGAGATGGTGAGTAGTGAGATAGTGAGTTTTTAGGTAAAAAAGGGCCTCATTGACTGATTGACAGTTCAATGAGGCCCTTTTCAGCATTGGCAATAGTGCAAACCACTTGCGTCCCACAAGTCTGTCATACTTCGCGAGCTTAGCATGACAGACTTGTGGGACGCAAGTGGTTTTATCAGCCCTGTGACCAGTTGTTTTAACTCACGACTTCACCACTCACCATCTCACCACTCACCGCCTATTGCTGCTTGGCCAGCCAGAGCGAGGCGTTGAGGTGGAGGGGAGCGTGACTAGCGATTTCGGTCCAGCCGGGATAGACGGTGTTGCCGGGGCTGCCAGTGCCGTCATCGGCTGGCGACGAGTCGGTAATGACGAAGACGCGGCCCGTACCGAAGGTACTGGTGGCGCACATGATATTACTCAGGCCTTGCGCCGAGCTACCCTGCCAGATAAGTGGCGTAGCCTGCGAACCACTGGTTTTGGTAATGGTTGCGCCGTTGGAAAACTTGAGCTGCGACACGTTGCCCTGCGAACCGTGCAGGATGACGTTGGTGCTGCTAGTTAGTACGTTGCTGCTGGTTTCAGAAATGTTGGTAAGCGCGATGCTGTAGCCGAAGGGATTTGCCTGCACCGAGTTATTGGTCATCAAGTCGTTCCAGATAGCGGGCGAATCGTAGCCATCGTTATTGCGGTCCGATACGTCGTGGTCGGAAATCATAAATAAGCCCCCGCCGTTTTTCACAAAGTTGAGGATGGCCGTCTTCTCACTGGCCGTGAATAGCGTGTTGGGCTCATCTACTACGAACACACTGTAGTTGGCCAAGTCCTGCGGATTACTAGTATTGCCGTAGGTGATGGCCGTCCCCGACGGCAAGTTTTCCACCGAGTTACCAAGCTTTACCAAGGCTACGCCCCACGACGAGAGGGCAGCCGTCCAGTACGTTTCCGCAGTACTGCTCGTAATCCCCGAAGCCGCGGGCGTGGGGTAGCGCGGCACGGTGCCATTATCTACGTCGAGCGCCCAGTCGGCATTGCCTGCTAATTCGCCGTGGCTGGCATCAAAAAGAAACTTCTTACCGCCCGTACCACCCGTAGTCGTACCCCCACCGCCCGTGCTGGTACCCCCGTAGCTTTCTATCGTAATAGCATCAAAATTGAGGCGGTTGGTGCTACCGTCAGTTTTGCGCACTTGCAGGCGCACCGTCCCGGCGATGTTTACCGTGAAGCTGGCCGTGCTGAGCGTCGTGCTACTCGTGGCAACGGTACTACCCACCTTATTATACGACGCGCCGCCGTTGCTGCTAGCCCATAGTTCCCAAGTACCGCTGGCGTCAGTACCGTACAGCGCGTGAGCGATGGTGACCACACCCGCACCGCCGCTCAGGTCGAAATTCATGCTAAGCGTACCGCTGTTGCGCACGCGGGCCGACTGGCTACCCGTCTTGGCATCGGCACTAGTGTTGCCCAGCAGCGCGTCGGAGAGGGTCCAAGACCCCGAGCCTAGTGTGACGCTGCCACTGGTATAAGCCGTTTTAGTACCACTCTCAAACCCTTCAGGAAAACCAGGAGCTGAGGCATTCTGGCCAACAGTGATAGCGACTGGCACGGTTGGCACGGCTTCCTGACGGGCACAGCCACCCAGTAAGGCAACGCCTAGTAACGGCGCAACCAAATGTCGAAACAAGTAATTCATGGTTTGGATGAAAGAGAAACAGTGTGCACAAATCTACTCAATTAATCGAAATAAATAGGTGCTTTTATACTTTTTAATCAATCCCTCATCTTCCACCCGCTCACATAAACTTTACTTAATCTACTCCTTGATTATGAAGCAAATTACGTGTTTTTCTCTGCGTACTTGCCGCGGCAAAATACGCAGTAATCCCGCCATTGCCCCGCACCAAGCTGCGTATACCCAGCACAAGCCTTCCCTTTCATTTTTATTACATCATGTTCAACTCAAAACCTCATCTAGCATTGGCTGTGCTAGCGCTCAGTACTGCTTTGCTCAGCAGCTGTGGTAGCAACCAAGGCACCGATTCTGGCTCCGGCACCTCTAGCAATAGTGGCACGGGCACCGGTAGCGGCGCCGATACCAGCATGGGCACCGACTCATCGGCCGCTGGCGGCATGGGCGGCAGTTCAACTACGGGCTCTACATCGGGTAGTACCAGTGGCTCCACGACTAGCAGCGATGCTAGCTCTACGGCTGGGGGTGCTACGGGCGGCTCCACAGCCGGCGGCGCTAGCGGCACAACGGGCGGCTCCACGGCCGGTGGGGCTTCCACTGGCGGTCAGTAATCATTACTTCTTCACCATTTTTCCTTTTCCTATGAAAAAGCAAGCTTTGCTTCCGCTCCGGGCCGCTGCTAGCAGCCTCGCTCTCGCCACTATTTTCGCGCTCAGCGCTGGCACTGCCTACGGCCAAACCACTACGGGTACTACCGGCTCTACCACTGGCACCACGATGGGCTCTACCAGCGGTACTACTTCGGGCTCCACTACTGTGGGCACCACGAGTGGCAGCACTTCTGGCTCGATGGGTACTACCTCCGGCTCTACTTCTGGCTCCATGGGTAGCACTTCAGGCTCCATGGGCACCACCTCCGGCTCAATGAACAGTACCTCGGGCTCTACTAGCGGCAGTTCCACTTCGGGGAGCCGCCGTAAGAATGGTAAAATGCGGGGGTCTAAGAATAGTGGTAGCAACTCCGGTAGCACTAGCGGCAGCACTTCTGGTAGTCAGCGCTAGCTGTACCGTTGCTTAAAGTAAGTATCGCCACGGGGCGAAGGAGCAGGCCAGCATTGGCGGCTTCTTCGCCCCGTTAGCATATCGTCTCAGGCTATTCATCCCCTATGATGCACCGTTTCTGGGCTGTTGCCCGCCAGCCGTTCACACTCGACCTACGGGCGCTTGCCCTACTTCGCATCGGGACGGCGGCCGTGGTTATCTTAGATTTAGCCATCCGCAGCACCGACCTAGAGGCGCACTATTCTAATCTCGGTGTACTACCCGTGGGTGCCCTGGTTGAACACCTCTGGACGCCCTACCAGTTTTCCTTACATGTTAGCAGCGGCCTTTGGCAAATTCAAGCGGCTTTATTTAGCATCGCGACCCTGGCTGCCGTAGCCTTATTAGTCGGGTATCACACACGCTTAGCCACTCTGGCCTCGTGGGTGTTGCTAGTTTCCCTCCAGAATCGCAATCCACTGATTGGACAGGGCGGAGATGATTTACTACGGATGCTCCTGTTCTGGGGCTTTTTCCTTCCTTGGGGACGCGTATGGTCACGTGATGCCCATCGCTCGCCTCCTGTTACTGATCATACTTATTGCGGCGCGGCGTCTGTAGCCTATATCGTGCAGCTAGCCCTCCTGTATTGGTGCACTGCCATCCTCAAAAACGGCCTAGAATGGACCCACGACGGCACGGCGCTCTACTACGCGCTCAGCCTTGATCAACTCTTACTCCCGGGTGGCCGCCTGCTATACCCCCACCCCAAGCTTCTGCAGTTTCTCACCTTCGCTACGTGGTACGTCGAACTGCTCCTCCCCTTTGCGCTATTCATTCCCTTCAAAGTATCGTGGTGGCGTGCCTTAGTAATCGGCATACTGGCCATTTTTCATCTCGGAATTAGCCTCACGTTATTCGTTGGGCTATTCTTTATTATCAACTTTGTTTCCTTACTGGGGCTCCTACCACCTGCCGCCCTCAATTGGCTGGCTCCTCAACTCAACCGACACGGGCAGCGAATGATAAAATGGCGAGCACGCTTTCCTGCTTGGCCATTATCGTGGCGCATTCACGTGGAGCAGGCGCAGCCGTTTTCGCCTGTGACCCGGCGCGTGGCCTACGTCGCACAGGAAGCGATAGTAATCGCTGCCTTGTTTTACGTCTGCTGGTGGAATATCGACGACATCAGCAAGCCCGGCCGCTGGATGTCGGAGCCTGCGCGCTGGCTGGGGTATCTCTTCCGCATCGACCAGCACTGGGGTATGTTCGCCCCCACCGTATTCAAAGACGACGGGTGGTTTATTCTAGAAGGCAACACTGAAAAGGGCAGTCTAATAGATCTCAACCGCAACGGCACACCCGTGACTTACGCTAAGCCCCGCGCTATCGTCAAACTCTTCAAAAATGACCGTTGGCGCAAGTATTCCGAGAACTACCTTTTCATCGACCATGCCTGGATGCGCCCCTATTATTGCAACTACTGGCTACGCATCTGGCAGCAGGCCAATCGCCCACAGCTTACCCGTCTCACAGTAGTTTATATGAAAGAAGTATCGCTTCCCAACTATCACGCATCCAAGGCCACACGAGAGGTTCTCTGTGACTGCGTGCCGCAAAGCCAATAATGAGATTCGTAGCAGCGCATTTGCTTAAGCCACAATGGGTTCCAGGCACGTAGCGAACGGCCGTAATGCAAAACTCCCCCTGCCGTTCGCTGGTGAAAGCGGGGCAGGGGGAGTTGCTGAAAAGGTTGGCGGCGACCGACTCTCCCACCGGTGAAGGCAGTACCATAGGCGCTC